>JAMQHH010000040.1 GCA_025993875.1 Candidatus Dojkabacteria bacterium | reverse complement strand
ATTGGGGCAAAGATAAGATTTGTTACTTTTGTAGCCCCGATCTTTAGAGCGGGGATTAGAATAACCCCCAAAAAACGAGCCCCAGCGGGGCGAAATGTTGTTTGTTGTTGGTGACAACACCAACAACGGAGGAAACCGGTTAACAGTAATGTTGACCGGTTTTTTTATTTTAAAAAAGCAAAATCAAAACAGAAGCTGCCACAAAGACTAAAAGGCTCAAAGTTTTACAAAGGAAATAAAAAATTGAATTTTAACCCCGTTAGGGGTTTGATGTTTATAGCCCCGCTCTTTAGAGCGGGGATAAGAAACCAAAAAAAAAAGCCCTTTTAGGGGCGAAATAAAATTATGGTAATAGCCTCTGCCGGTGCAATCAGCTGAGGTTTTTTTGTTTTACCGGGTTTCATCTCCCCCTTTAAGTGGGAGCAAGCGCACCAATGGTGCGCTCAGTGGGGGTAAAAAATCATCACGCTTGATCAAATGTTTGGTACTGCTCCATAGGAGTCCCTTCGGGACAGAAAGCGCAGAAAGCCTTTAACACAGAGACACTGAGGACACAGAGATATATGTATGTTTATATAAATTTATCACCCTGAATTTATTTCAGGGTCTGCTATCATTCTCAATAATATTAAAAAAGAGCATATCTCAGCATTGGCTTTTACCTTTAACCATGCTACACTGCGGGATTTTAGCAAAGCGCAGAAAACTTTTTTCCGCTCCGAAAAGAGCCCCTTTGGAGCTAAGGCAGTTTACCCCTTTGGGGCAAAGAACGCTAAGCAGCAACAAGGAAACCGGCTATATTTGCCTGTAGACTATAGTCGGTGGTATTATAATCAACAATAAAATAATTTTGAATACATGAAAAACACTTATTCTGAAAAAGACAGAAAATTTCTCAAGAAGATCGGCGAAAACATAAGGAAGTATCGAATACAAAAAGATATTTCTCAGGAAGAACTTGCTTATCAGGCAGAACTGGATCGTACTTATATCAGCGGGATTGAACGAGGAGAACGAAATATTTCGGTGATAACTATAAAAAAAATTTCTGAAGCATTAAAAATGGAAATCGCTGGTTTAATAAATGGAGTCACAAAATAACTTGAAATATATAGATCTATTTGCAGGTATAGGCGGATTTAGACTTGCCATGAATGATTTGGGTCATGATTGTGTCTTTTCGTCAGAATGGGATAAAGATGCGCAAATTGTTTACAAGGATAATTTTGGGGAACAGCCCGAGGGAGACATAACTAAAATACCTGCTAACAGCATACCAAAACATGATGTGTTGTGTGCTGGTTTTCCATGCCAAGCATTTAGTATTTCTGGAAAACAAAAAGGTTTCGAAGATACCAGAGGAACTTTATTCTACGATATAGCGAGAATAGCAGAATATCATCAACCGAAATATTTATTTTTAGAAAACGTTCAAAATTTAGAAAAACATAATTATGGAAAAACATTAAAAACTATACTTAATACATTAGAAAAGATTAACTACGATGTGTTTTATAGCGTACTAAACGCCTCCTTTTTTGGTGTGCCTCAAGCAAGGAAGAGAATATATTTTATAGCAGTGAGAAAAGATTTTAAATGTGAAACTTTTCATTTTCCAAGCCCTACATATGAAAAAATAACTTTACATGATATTAT
>JAMQHH010000039.1 GCA_025993875.1 Candidatus Dojkabacteria bacterium | reverse complement strand
AACACCAATAAGTTGTACAAGAATAAGTAAAAACACAGTTAAAACAAACAGAAAAACAATAAATCGTAAGTTTAAAAGGATACTAATATCTAAAATTGAGAGTATAAAAAAAAGAAAAAGCCCCACCAAATAGAAAATAATCTGATTAACAAAAAGTGGAGATATCTTTTTTTCCGGAAAATAGGTAGAAGTAAAAACTACAATACCCCCTATTAAAAGAATTAAAAGAATATTAAGTATAAAAATCGAATTAAAATTTTTAAGCCTTGATTGAACCGTCATCTTTCTAATTGATAAAAGAGGAGAATAGTTGTTATTGATAATAACAGTTAATTATAAATTATAAAAATTCTCACCAAAATATTGTTTTAATTATTTTAAAGATTTTGTTAATACCAGACTCGGCTGCTATAATATTTTAGTTAGAAAATTTTAAAATTTCTCTGCCAAATAATAAATATAATAATATCTTATATGTTAAAAAAATTTCTAAGGAGGCTTTTAAAAGTAATTTTGGTTTTAGTACTTATCACGCTAACAGCTTCGGCAATCGGTTTTGGTATAGCTTTTTTTAACAAAAATTCAGAGTTGGATAGAATAAATAGCCTATACAAAGATGCTCAGGAAAATTTAAATAGAAGTGAAGAGGAAAAAGAACTTACAATTAACGATTTAAAAGATAGCTTTTTATCTTTAAACAAGCAAGTGGAGATTTTAAAAAACGAGAATAAAGATTTGAAAGAGAAAAACGAAGGGCTGGAACAAACAGGAATGTCTAAAATTGAAGGATCAATAGCTACTGTTGTTACTAACGAAACCAGCTTTACTCAGTTTCAACTTGTATGTGCCGAAGACAGTGAGAATTCAAACTTAAAATGGTGCATTTCGGTTTCGGCTATCTCGGGAACTTATTCACTTCTTGTTCCTGCAGGAAAATATAAGGTATATGCACAAATTAGGGTCTAGATTACTTTAAAAGCATATGAGCTTTTAATGTACAATCTAGTAAATGAAAAACAAGTATTTAAACAGGGCGCGAATTAGTGAGCGAAAATTCAGGGAGATTTTGATGTATTTCTCAGAGGATGAGACGGCATCAAAAACCGCAAAATATGCAAAAGTGACTAGAAAGACAGTTAACAAACTTTACGATAAATTTCGAGCAAGGATAGCTGAATTAAGTGTTGCAGATGCAAAAGAACACGGAGAGTTTGAAGTAGATGAATCATACTTTGGTGCAAGACGGGTAAGAGGAAAACGAGGACGAGGAGCAGCAGGAAAAACACCAGTATTTGGACTTTTAAAACGAGATGGCAAGGTATACGTGAATATCGTTAAGAACTGTAAAAGAAAGCAATTGATGCCAATTATAGAGGGAAAGATTCTTGAGGGATCAACGATTTACTCTGATGGCTGGAAAGCATACGATGGACTAATCTTAAATGGGTATGACCATTATCGTGTTTATCACAGTAAGGATGAGTTTGTTAGGGGTAAAGCTCATGTAAACGGAATCGAAAGCTTTTGGAGTTTTACAAAGCGTAGATTGGCTAAGTTTAATGGGCTAACAGACGAAAAATTTCACCTGCATTTGAAGGAATCAGAATTTAGGTGGAATAATAGAGGGAATTTGTATAAAATACTTTTAACAGAGTTTAGGAAAAAACCACTCTAAAGTATCCTAGACCCAAATAAATTGCACCAAATTCGAACTTTTATGGTGGTAAACATAATAAATTCGCCATAAATATTTAATAAAAAGTATTAATTTGGGGCTTTTTATTTT
>JAMQHH010000005.1 GCA_025993875.1 Candidatus Dojkabacteria bacterium | reverse complement strand
GTGCAGGAGGTGCAATAAACAAAGGAAGCAGCAAGAGAAGCAGGGATTTAAAATGGCGGTTTAAGAAGCGAGCGGGGTATGTATAAAATGATGAAACAATACACTCGTTGCGGAGTTTTGCAAAATTGAAAAACTCCGCCTCAATGATTTTGGTAAAATCTAGAATAATGAAAATACTATATATAGAAGACGAAACAGCAATAGCTAAACCCGTTAAAAGAGTCCTGGAAGCTAAAGGTTTTATTGTTGATTATTTTGACAATGGAGAGGAGGGATTAAAAAACGCCCTGGTAAACATGTATAGTTGTATTTTACTGGATTTAAATTTACCGGGTGTTGACGGGTTTTCGATAGCCAAAAAGCTTAAAATTGAAAAAATTTCTACTCCTGTAATAATAATAACAGCTCGAAGTAATATTGAATCCAAGTTAACAGGTTTTGATCTCGGCGCAGATGACTATATAACAAAACCGTTCGAAATAGAAGAACTGATTGCGCGAATTAATCTAAGAATAAGAAAAAGTTTTCTAAATCAATCAGAGAATTTACACATAGGCAAAGCAGTATTCGATCCAAAGAAAAATTTGGTAAAGTACAAAAACAAATCCATAACACTAAGTAATAAAGAATCGGCAATTTTGGAATTGATTATTAGAAAAAACAACGAACCTGTGTCGGCATATCAAATGCTTGAACTATTGTGGGATACAAACGCAGATCTCGAAACAGATACTGTTAAAACACATATAAAAACATTACGTAAAAAGCTTGGTCCTCTTGGCAAATTTATTAAAACAATTAAAGGAAAAGGTTATTTATATTATGAAGATTAATTCCATACAAACTAAAATTTTAATTTTACTTTCAGCATTTGCTTTTATTACTATTTCCATTAACTTTTTGTTTTTTAATCTATTTGTAAATAACTTTAAGGAAGGTCCAAGACCATTCGAAAATGTAGAAAATATTATATTAAATCCCGCTTTAACGCCGTGGGAGATACGCGAGCAAATACGGCTGGAACGCGAAAGCTACCAGCAATCTATTGTTTATCTTTCAGTGATCTCTGTAATGGTACAGTTTTTTGTATTTGCTTTTGGTGCATATTTAATATTAAAAAAATCTTTTACTCCTTTAGAGGAACTAAATAAAACAATTAAAGAGATAAACGATCTTAATTTAAAAGCAAAAATTATTGCTACTTCTTCCACCGATGAAATTGGCCAATTGGTCGAAAACTTTAATAAAATGATCGAACGAATTCAAAATTTAATAGACAAAGAAAAGGAATTTATCCATAACATTACACACGAAATTAAAACACCTTTAAGCGCGGTTAGAGCTAATATAGAGTCTTTAGGAATTTTAAACGCCGATATCGATAAAGAACATATTAAAGAAGTGCTTAACTCGGTAGATAGCCTTAACAACCTTATAGACGATCTTTTACTGATTTCACAGATAGAGAAAAAACCTGTTTTTACTGAGAAATTTTTAATAGTCGATAGAATAAAAAAAATAATCGGGTTCTACTCAAAAAAAGTAGTTAGGATTGAATTTAATCCGGGCAAAGAATTTTTTACAGTTTTAGTAAAAGGATCGGAAACTCTTTTTGATAGAGCTATACAAAACATTATAGATAACTCCATAAAATATGTTTCAACTTTTCCGGAAGTTTTAATATTATTAAAAAAAATAGGAGATCAGCTTCAAATTACAATAACCGATAACGGTGCAGGAATTTTGGCCGAAGAATCCGAAAATATCTTTGTCCGATTTTATAGAATAGAAAAATCCCGTTCTAAAAAAACAGGCGGGCGCGGGCTTGGACTTTCCATAACCAAGGAAATTATTAATTTAATGGGAGGCGAGATCCGGCTCGACACACAAAACTTAAGAGGAAGTTCCTTTTGTATTACATTACCGTTTTATAAGGAGTAAACTTAAACCAAAAAAGCCGTTGCAAATAAAAATCCTGCTAAAGAAACTGTACCAGAAATAAACGCCCCCCATATTAAATCAATAACCACAACCTTTAAAGGAAATGTCTCAATTGTAGCTCTATTTGTTAAATCGTAAGTTGCATACGCAAAAAACCCGAATAGTGCTCCATAAACAAGAGCATTTAAAGCATTTTCACCGGATATTAACGACATTCTTACCCCAAAAAAAACTGTACCTAAAACATAAAGCAGGTAAAAAGCTATTGCTTCAACCCATCTAGGGGCTAGTTTTCCGGCCGCATTTCTTCGTAAAATAACGCCTATATTTTTAATATAAAAATTTTTTGCAAAACGGGTAAGCCAAACCATATCTATTGCAAAAAATACCACAACCGAAAAAACAAAAGTACCCAAAAATGCCGATAACTCCATGGTTTTATATAAAAATTTTAATCATTTACATTATACTTTTTCTTTAATTCTAATGCCAGATTTTATTGTACTCTTTTGTGTTGCGAATACTTTTTATTTTTATACGCCAATATACTACATTAAATGTATAACAATATCATTTAAAAGATCGATAACAACACGGCTACCCAAATTAAGCCTTTTTCTTTGGCAATACTGCAATAAAAACACTACAATACTTTCGGAATGTAAAGGGATAAAATGATTACGAAGATATTGGTTTAAATATGGCTTAACTTCAAATTGAATTAGCTTTGATGCCGAATCAACAATGTCTTGAATAAATCCCCATAAATCTTCTCTATAATCCTCGCGTATTAAATAATCAATTGTCTCTATAGTTATATAAATAATAATTTTACTGGTTAAATTCCCCAAAAGTGCAAGCCTTTCTTCAAAGCCGATTTCGGGATCAATACTAAAGCCATAACCAAACACCCTTACCAGTAAACCGATAACTACATGTCTTAAACTACTTTTAGATTTAAAAATTACCCCGATACAAAAATACAAATAAAGCCTGTTTAAATTATCCAGTGTGCTAAGGTAAATAAAGATCGGGTTTAGCTGCGGATAATTTTCTATCTCTAAAAATATTGCTGCAAAAACATCTATATCAAAATCGATAAAAAAAAATATTTTTAGAAAAACTGAGAGCTTTTGCGAAGGATCGGACATTGCTTTAAGTTCGTAAGCTATTTGAGTTAAAACAGCTAAAACTTTTGTTTTATCTTTTGGTTGTTCTTTTTTCCCATCGCTTTTTATATTTGGGGTATCGTTACCTTCAATGTAAAAGCTACTATTGGCAGCCGTTTGTGTATCGCTCAAATCTAAACACGGCCTGACCGGATCTGTTGGTATCTCTGAACTTTTTGGCAACATAAATAATTTTATTGAAGGTCAAAACAGAATATTTTTGTAAAGATAACCTATTAAAACATACGATTAAATTATAAATCACCTGCCCCAAAAACTTTCAACAAGTTTTCTTTGTGTGGTTCCAAAGCTTTATATCTATCAGTAACTATCAAATGTTCTATTTTCTCTGCAACTTCACTTTTTTGGGAATTAGTCATTAAAGACGTTTCGCGACTAAACAATTGCGCCAATACTCCCTCGATCTCCTCTTTAGACTTTAAAAACCTTAAAATTTCCATAACCCGCACGGCAAAACTATCGGGATCCACAATTGCAACAGATTCAGCATCTACCTCACTATATCTTTTTGAAACAAAAAGCTTTATAAATTTGTTTTTAATCTCGGGATCTAAACATTTTTCTGCAATAAACTTAACAACTTTTAAAACTTCTTTGGATAAAGTCTCAATAAGATTTGCTAAAGTATTTGCTAAATCGGTTATTAACTGAACATTGAATTGATTCTGTGCAGCTGCGCATAAAAGATTTGCTAACCCTTGTGTAGTAAATATTAATATAAATACATCAAAAACATTTTCTTTATTTGGGTTAATGTTATTTATTAAATCATTACACTTTTTTACTGCAGCCTCAATTTTGCCTTCCTCTTTTAATGGTTCGACACTTTCCTGAGCAAAATTAGCCGGGCGTACCGGCTCAGTTGCACTTGCCGTTTCAGAAATAACAAGGCTTATAACTTTTTGGGCTTTTTGTAAATAATCACTTCCTTGTGGGTTTGCAAAGTCTATAAGCGAAGAAGAAACTGTTAAAAGTTTAAAAGGAAGCTCTCTAAAATCCTGCTCTTTAAAGATTCGCCTTAGGAAATCTACTAAAATTTTTGTATCGATACTTAAAAGGGCGTTAAATAAGTCTCGTAATTTATTCGGTTCAGAGGAATTTAAAAGTACACCATAGTCTGTGTTAAGGCCTATAATTTCGATACTTTGTTTCCGAGCCATAAATTCTAACAAAAGTTTTTTAAGATTTTCCAGCCCTTCTAGTTCTTCAGGGGGCTTAGGTTTTGTTTCAATTTGAGGTGGCAAAGCTAGAATTTTGTAAGAAATAAAAGTTATTGTGATAAAGTTTCAAGCAAATTTTTAATTTTATCTAATTCTTCCTTAGTTTGTGAAGGGGCATCTTCATTTTTATTATGTTTGCTTTTGTACTCGTTAAAAATTTGCTTAAACTGATCTAAGTTTTGTTTTATATAATCTTTCACAGTAAAATTAAAAGAAACTTGTGATGCATTTTCCAGGTTTTTATTCAACAAATTTCTTTCCTGTACAACAATAAATAATAAAGCCATTTTAGTTTCCACCTTAAATTGGAAACCATTATGCGTGAAATAATACTCAGCTTGTGGCAGATTTGGGGTATTTTCCATTATTGTAATAGTTGTTTTATCTATTTTTTAATATTTTATAATCCGTAAAATCGAAATTTTGAAAACTGTAATCGAAAAATATGTGCAATAGAAACTAGAATAATTTACGTGTTTACGAATTTTAGCACTCATAACATTTTTTTCAATAGTTGAAAAATTTAATTTTTAAATAATCGATATATTATCCGTATTTCTCAATAAAAATTTTTGTTGCACCTTTTTGTAAAAGTTTTGTTTTTACGTCTATTATCATATCTTTGGAACCGCATAAATAAAATTCAGTATCGGTAAAGTTACTTTCTTCTTCGAAAACCACTTTGGTCACCCTGCCTTCCCGAGTTAACGGGTTTTGCCCACTTTTTAAAAATGGTTTTAAATTTTCCGGAGTTTCTCTTGTTATGCAGCGAAAATATTTAAATCGAGGATCGTTTAGTACGGGTTTTAAATACACACTAGATACATAATCGTCACTTAGATATCTTTCTCCAAAGTATAAAGAGAATGATAGCTCTTGTTTTGAACTTGCCAGCGAATTCGCCATTGGAATAAACGGGGCAACTCCAGTCGAAGTTGCTACAAAAACTTTTTTAAGCAAAGTTTGTCTTAAAGTAAATATACCGTAGGGTCCCTTTATATTAATCTCAGATCCGACCTGAACTTTATCGAAATACTTTGAAGCAACCCCACCGGGATTTGTATTAACCAGTAAAACCAAAACATCTTCTTCTTTTGCTACAATAGAATAAGCTCTAACCATATTTCCTTCAAAGGTCATTGTAACAAACTGGCCGGGAATAAAGCTAAATTCTTTTGGGCATCGATATCTAAGTTCAAAAGTGTTATTTGAAAAGTGTGTTTTAGATAACAGACTTGAAGTAAATGTTACTGCATTCATAAAACGTTACTTGAATAATGGTTGTTGTAAATTATTTTGCTCCTTTACTGGTAAATATTTTTCGTTACTATCTCCTTCAATAAAATGGCCTATAATATTATCTTTGTAAATTCCAATAATATTACCATAATTTTCGACGATTAAAATTTTTCCTCTTAAACCCACAAACTTTCCGCACAAAAATTCGGCAGAGTAAATAAAGTCGTCTAACGTTTCGGGATATTTAATGTAAGGTTTATCGGAATGGTTTATTATATTAAGTTCTTTTAAAAACCAGGTTTTGTATTCGGTATCTTTGTAATAATCCGTAATCTTGTTAAATAAATTTGTAATCTTAAATTTAGCATTTTCTATTATCGGTTTTTGGAAAAGATATTTAACCTTATGCCTGGAAGATACAGATTCTGTAATATTAAATCTTTTAGAAATTTCGTGTTCAAGTTTTTGAATATTAAATCCGTCAGATTTTGCAATATATGCATAAATCAAAGCGTCTTGTTCTATCGGTCTAATCTCCTTTCGCTCTAAAGAGGATGTTCCGACTTTTATTATATTAGGCGAAAAATATGCCAGATAAACATAGTGTTCCTGGGCCAAATACTTTTTTGCATTTTCGTTGGGCTCTTTCCCAAATAAAAAAGCATCCCTAAATCCCTCCTCCTTTTCACATAAATAGCACTGAGAGGAAATTGAAGTTAAAATAGTAGGCATACCTAAATTCCGGCACGGAAAGTGTTTTTTATCTTTAAAGAAGCCCGTACAGAAGCGGTGTTTTGACAAAGCAAAATTAAACTTAATATCATTAACTTTTAAAATAGATCTCTCTTTAGTTTCTATATTAAAAAGCGAAATATAGACATAAAAATCTGTGTCTTTTTTCCAGTTTATATTTTGAATTTGAACCATAGCCATAAAGTTTGATTAGTGTTTAAAGAATCTATAAAATGTACTATTAGCTTATGGAAAATAATAATACTACTAAATTAAAAAAATACTTAAAAACAGTTTTTGTTATTGTTTTGATAGCTATAACCGGTCTTCTTATTCTACCATATCGAAATAAATTATCTGCTGCTGCAGTAAGAGGTGAAAAATTCGATTTATGGGCCGATAAAGTTTTTGGGAAACGTGATTTCGGCGAAAATTCACCCAGAAAAGTTGTTCCATATAAACTGCATACTCCCGGAGGCGTAATTGTAGATAGAAGTGTAAGCCCAGGCAGAGCATATGTATGGGATGCAGGAAACAGTAGAATTGTAGGGGTCGATTTATCTACTTGCTATGCAACAGAAATTACCGAAAGCTGCATAGCAGATATTATTATCGGGCAGCCATCGGGTACTGATTATGGTGCGTGTAACCAGGATGCAAGTTTTTCCGATTATCCAAATCGAAAACCTGCAAGCGCTACATCTTTATGTGGAATTGGGGAATGGACACACACAACACTGGAAGATAAATCTTTTACCAGTATGGCAACAGACTCTGACGGCAATTTGTATGTTGCAGATAGTCTAAACCATAGAGTTTTAAAATTCATCTCTCCATTTACTACAGATACAGTAGCTGATCAGGTATGGGGGCAAACCGATTTTACAGGAAATTCTTGCAATAAAACCGGAGGGTATCTGCAGGCGGCTCCATCTCCAGATAATAGTTCGCTTTGCTTTTCATCTATTGGAGGTAGTGGTAGTGGAGTTACAATTGATTTAACCGGAAACTTGTGGGTAGCAGACGGAGGGAATAATAGAGTTTTAAGGTTTTCCAAGAGTGGAGGAAATATTTCTCAAAATGCCGATCTTGTATTGGGGCAACCAAATTTTACAACAGGAGGAGATTATTCTTACGGAGATAGTTTAAACCAATTTGCCTCTCCTTCTTCTATTGGAGTAGATAGCATGGGAAATATTTACGTTGCCGATCAGGGAAACAATAGAATTTTAAAATTTACTCCTCCTTTTACTAACGGGATGTCAGGGACAGTGGTAATGGATGGCGCTGATTTTCACGATAACCTTTTGGCAATTCAAATGACTCCTGACGGAAACGGATTTTTTACATCCGAACTTTCGTTTTCCACTAATTTTTTTAACAAAAGAGACTTAAATGGTAACGCAATTGTCCAAGAATTTTCTTACTGGAATCCTGGAGGAGGGTCAATTGGTATTGATACAAATGGTAGTGTGCTAACAAGTTCTTATGTTTATGGGAACGGAATAATAAAGCATGATTTTGATATTGACACTAACACCTTTGTAATTGAAAGAGATTTATTCCCTACACCTTGGGGTTACAATGCCACTTCGGCCGATAGGCTGGAGCAGGGTGGTTGGGCAGGAATGGTGGTTTTAAGTAACGGACAACTGGTTGTTACTGATAACCGAATGCTTTTTTGGAATAATGCAATTAATCTTTCCAGCGGTGCAGCTCCAGATGGGTACGTAGGAGGATCGTCGGCGATAGATATAACGCCCGGTTTTAACATTCTTGCTGCCGATGAAAGCGATAGAATATTTGTAAAAAATTCCGACGGTGAGATCGAAGTTTTCCAGGGACCGCTATCTCTATCTTCGACACCAATACAGACAATAGCCGGAACATTAAATCTGGCAGGCGGAGGCACCATTGCCTTTCCTAATTTTAATGGAATGGCTGTTAATTCGGATAGTACACATCTTTGGCTTACAGATGGTTTTAACAACAGAGCCATAAGAATTAGAAATCCGCTAACTTCACCTCTTGTAGATATAGTTATTGGGCAAGAAGATATTATAGGTAACGAATGTAATAGAGGTTTAACTTTTCCTACTACTGCCCCTATAGATACTCTTTGTAATCCCGGGGCTGTTAAACTGGATAAATATAACAATTTATATATTTCCGATCATTTTTTTGAGCTAAGCGGCAATTACCGAATTTTAATGTTTAGTGCGGAAATTCTTCCTGCCAGCCCTTCTACTGTTCTTTTTGATCTTTCGGCTACCAAAGAATTCCCCTGGGATCTATATAGCTTTGCATCATTCGAACCGGCATTCGACAGCACCAACAGAATGGTAATTGGCTTTAACCCATACAGTCAGCAAAGATTCTTACGATATTTTAATAATCCTACTTCGTATAATTCGAGTAACCCTTCCGACAGTCAGTTTGCTATTCACAATGGCTCTCTAAACGACTTTTACGGTTGGCCTTTTGCACTAACTTTCGATTCTAACGATAACTTGTTTGTTTACGATACTAATAGGGGCAAGATTATGGTTTATTTTCAGCCATTCATTGAACCGCCAGTTATCAGTTTGATAACACCTGTTCCATCTCTTACTGTGGACACAACGCCTCCCTTTACCTTTAATTCCAATAAAGCAGGAACAATAACTTTCGGCGGAGTGTGCTCATCTTCTTCTTCAACTGCTGTTTTAGGTAACAACACAATTTCCTTAAATACACTTTCGCCCGGCACATATTCGGGCTGCACTCTTTTTTTAACAGACGACCATTCTAACCAAAGCAACACAATAAACATCAATACTTTTAAAGTTACAACCGTTGCAGCACAAAGAAAATTAAAAGGCGACTTTAATAACGACGGTTATGTAAATTTGCAAGATCTCAGCATTTTAGCAGCTTTTTGGAATCAAAATGTAACAAATGCCGATGCCAACGGCGATAACAAAGTAAATATTTCAGATTTAAGTATAGTTGCACAAAACTGGCTTCAAAATGTGTAAAATAAAAATATGAAAAAAATTATTATACTGTTAATACTAATATCCTCAATTGCTTTTAGCCCAAAAGTACAGGCAGCAAGTGCAGGATTTTCAACTACAGGAGGCGGCACAATTTACTCCGGGACCCAATTTAACGTTAGTGTAGATGTAAACGGATCGGATTCTTACAATGCTGTTACAGTTAATGTAAATTTTTCCAACCTTGTGTTTGTTGGAGTATCCCCTGCTGGTGGCTGGACGGGGATTTCCGGCCCGTATTTATCGGGAAATACAGTAGTGTTTAGCGGAGCACTTTTAGGAAGTAGCGCAGTTGGAGGAAAAAATGTTTTAAACCTAACATTTAGAGCTTTAAACTATCCAAGTACCGGAACCATAAATAGTTATGGGACAATCGCTTTGGCAGACGGAACAGGTACACCGGTAGACGGAGGAGGCAATACTGTAACTTACACCGTGATAGATCCTCCACCACCGCCGCCTCCCGCGCCTAATGCCGTAAATCTTTCTTCTACCACTCATCCGTCACAGGATAGCTGGTATAATCTTTCTGGCGTAACTTTAAACTGGAACAAGCAGGATGGAGTTGAGGGCTTTAGTTATGCATTGGATATGTCCGGCGATACCAATCCGGACGATCAGATTGACGGGAGTGAAGTTACATTTACAAACGAATCGCTAACCGAAGGACGAAGTTATTTTCATATAAAAGCAAAAAACAGTGTAGGTTTTGGACCGGTAACCCATTACGCGATAAACTACGATAAAACCTCGCCGGATCCTTTTGGTATAGCAAAGATAGAAAAGGAAAACGAAGAAAAAATCATTTTGTATTTTGCAACAAACGATACTCTTTCTGGTGTTTCACACTTTACTGCAAAATTAGATGATAAGGATCCGGTAACAGTAACAACCGGGCTTGAGGTAGATAAAAGTGTGTATAAAGTTTACATTACAGCTTTTGATAAAGCAGGAAATACACAAACAGGCGAAATTATTATAACGGAGCCGATTTCTATCCCGGTTTCGGCCGAAAATACCGATAACAGTTCAAATACGGTTTTAATAATTATTTTAGTCTTATCTTTAATTACCTTTGCTGCTATTGTACTAATCTTTTTTATTAAATTTGTTAACAATAAAAGAAATAAAAAAATCAAAGATGTGTTAGAGGCTGCCCCAACCTTGTAAATGTTGTTATAATTAGCTGATATTTAACAATTACCTTACGTTTGTATGGACAAAGAGAAGGTCAAAATTTCTGTGCTCATAACTGCATGGAAAGAAAAAGAAACGATTGCCAAATGTATAAAATGTATAGGAAATCAAAAATATTCTGGTATTGATGATTCATTCGAAATTCTACTCGCAGCTCCGGATAAAGAGACTTACGAAGAAGCTTTTAAAGCAGTCGAATCTCTCGGAATTTCCAATAAGTTTCGATATATTCAAGACCCGGGCAAGGGCAAACCATTCGCATTAAACATGTTAATAAAAGAAGCCAGAGGAGATTTTTTTGTTTTTACAGACGGGGATGTTTGGTTTGGAACAGATGCTGTAAAAAAGCTATGTTTTAAATTAAATAAGGGATACGATCTTGTTTCGGGAAGACCCAAATCTGCCGATAGCAAAAACACAATGATGGGATATTTTGGCAATTTGCTTGCCGATGCCGCACACCATAAGCGAACAGTTGACCTAACAAAGCACCCTGTTGGTAAAAGTTTAAAATTTGTAAAAAAGAGGGCGTTTTTTCCTGTTTCGGGCTACATTTATGCAATGAAAAGAAACAACATTATTTTCCCTGAGGATTGTTTAGTGGACGATGCATATATCTCCTACGACATGTTTAACAAAGGACTAAAAATAGGGTATGCATCTAAAGCGATTGCTTATGTAAAATACCCAACGGGATTATCTGACTATTTTAAGCAAAAAAAGAGATCTACCGGCGGCTACGTGCAATTATGGGAATACAAAGTTGTAAAACCCGAAACCAAAACCAGATCGTTTTGGAGGGAGCTGGAATATTTTTGGTTTCCATTAAGCTATGCCAAAAACTTAACACAGCTTAGCTGGTCAATCTTATTATACCCAATAAGATTATGGCTATGGTTAAAAATATACTGGGAAAGAAAAATATTAAAAAAAGACTTTGTAAAAACCTGGGTTAGAATAGAAAGTACAAAGTAGAGCTTCGTAACGATTGATTGTAATAAATTACTATGGATAAAATTAGTCTGTTTAAACAAATACGAGAAGTTGTAAAACAAATTCCGAAAGGAAATGTTTTAACATATGGAGATGTGGCTAAAATTGTAGGGATAACCGATGCCCGAAAAGTAGGTTGGGCGGTTTATGGGAACCAGGATAAAAATATTCCTTGCCATAGAGTTGTTGCAAAAGATGGCAGCCTTGCCGAAAAGTTTTCGCTGGGTGGTTGGAAAGAGCAAAAACTTAGACTATTAGAGGATGGCACAAGTTTTATAAGTGAAAAAATTGTAGATTTAAAAAAGTGCCGGTGGGCTTATGTTAAATCCTAACAATTGTTAGTGCTCTACCGATAAGTTTACAGGTAAAAAGTAACCCCCATTTGTTAAGTGTAAGTTAACTTCTTGTATCCATGGATAGCTTTGTACTAGAATAGCATAACGTTCACCAACCATTTCAGTTTCCCCTTCGATACGTTCTAACACCCCCAAAGAAATTCTATCTCGATATGAGCCCTTTAATTGATGGCACATTTTTTTAATATTTTCTTGTTCGTCAAAAATTGCTTTTAGTGCTATTGCAAAGAGAATCTCGGTTAACGATAGTGTATTTTCGTGATCTGCGGGGTTAATATATTTTGCTGCATTGGCCCCTATGCACTCAACATTTTGATGATGAGCGTTATATGGCAAAAGTATTAGATTAACAAGGCAATTGCCTGGGCCTAAAAGTTGACCATAAATTTCTACAGATTCGGCATACAAATCACTTAGCGGAGCAGGTAGACGTTCTACAAGTTCTCCAGTGCTCCCGTTCCATTTCCTTTTAGGCACAATGTGGTGTATATCTGTTTGAACCCGTTCAGGGGTATGTAATGAAATTTTTTGTGTCGGTTCTACGTTAACCAGTGGTTTTGGAAGTTTCCAGATTCCACGAATTACATTAACCAAAGCATAATGCAAAAGACAATGGAAAAAGCCAGTTTGTTCGGGAACCCCGGGAGTTTTTATTTGTTTTAGATATAATTCTATAAGTGCAGGGAAATTAGATTTAATCTCGTACAAAATATTGGAAGGCGTATTTTGTTGTTCTGGCAAAGTTAACGGGGAAGGGTTAAATAATGGGTTTACTGCTTGTCCGGGGCAGTTCATTTACTTAAGTTAAAAAGTATTGCCAATATTTGGAGAATCTTATTTTAAATTTAAATTAATGGCAATATCCTATAAAAATTTTTAGTGAATTAGGATAATACTTCCAGAAATCTTTTCACCTAATGGCGTGAAATATTCAAAACCATCATCTTCCTTTTTTCCACAAATAGCCTTTCCCAAGGGAGATTCTATCGATACAAGATTTTGGTCTTTATCTAATTCTTTTTGTTCGACCGACACAAGTGTAATTTTAAAATCTTTTTTAAACGGAGAAGTAAATTTTACGTACACACTCGAACCTATCTGCACCGTATTAGAATTATTTTTTTTAGTACTTAATTTTAAAAGTTCTTCCAGTTCCAGTATTCTTCTCTCGTTAATTCTTTGTTTAGAAACTGCGATATCGAAAGGGTGATTTTCTCTATACAAATCTCCAAGTTCAGAGGCTTCTTTTAGTTCCTGCATTATCTCGATTCGTCTAACATTTTTAAAAAACTCAAGTTGTTTTTTTATCCGGTTAAAAGTTTGCATCCGGAATTTTACAGTTACTGGAAAAACTCTTTTAGTGAGTATATACTAACCTAACTACAGCCCTTCCACCTGGAGGGTAAAGTTGTTGTAAAAGAATTTTATCGAAGGTTTATTTAAAAGTTTTACAATAAATTTGTCGAAAGCCGATTTTGATTTATTATCGGCTGTAATTGTTTCTGACTTTTCAATTTTTTCCCAAAAATTTAATCCAAAATCATTTAATTTTTGCATCTTACCTTTTAAAGCAGTTGCTAAAACGATGTGGTAGAGGTTATCTTCTACAAGTTTATTATTTTTATCGACTTTTAGAATTCTAGACATTCCCAGTAGCTTAAACTTTCCGCTTAATCCTGTTTCTTCTAAAAGTTTTCGGCTGCACGCAGTTATATAATCTTCACCCAGGTTAACCTTTCCACTTATCCCTATCATTGTATCGGCAAAAAATGGGTGTCTTAACCGTTTTTGAAAAAGTATTTTATTTTCACTGGAGTTAACGGCTAAAATTAAAACCGAAACTTTAAATGCTTGCTGTTCTTTTCCATCAATTGTTAAATTAGTTACAGTTCTTCGACCCTCTAAAGTTAATGAATACAGGTTATTTTCTTTTACCAAAAGTTTTTTTGAAAGCAAAAACTTTAAGTGATAGTTAAATAGATCACGGTCAAGCCCTTTAGGCACTAAATCTTTGTATCTTAACGCATTCCCCATTAAAGCCTTAGAAAGAATTTGGTTTTGTATAAAGGAATTCATAGGTTAATTTTACCACTTTAATTAATAGTTTATGTAGCCAAAAACTGTACCCCACTAAAAACAAATAGATAACAAATATAAAGAGGCAAAATTAGTATATTTGACGTCAAATACAGGAAACAGTTATAATTGGTCTACCTGTAAAGGCTTTTTTATATAAATTAAATAAAAACTATGGCATTTGTATTTAGGGCTGCTTTGGAGCAAAGTGATAAACAAGACTCGATTTCTTCTGTAATCGATTCACTAAATGCTCAACTGGGAAGTGTTAAGGCCGAGCTGAGCACTAAAAAAGCGAACCTGCCAAGTGTTGGAGAGGTTTTTACACGCCTTAGAGAAATTGCTAATTTAGCACAAAAGGTAAAGGAGTTAGAACAGTCCATTACCGAGAGTCAGAATGAGTTAAACACA
This sequence comes from Candidatus Dojkabacteria bacterium, assembly GCA_025993875.1. GTDB lineage: Bacteria > Patescibacteriota > Dojkabacteria > J137 > J137 > JAMQHH01. The sequence continues at coordinate 61,645 of JAMQHH010000005.1, read as the reverse complement.
GTTAAAAAGTTAAAGGAGCTTTTGCAAGATGTTTTAGCCCAACTTGTAGAAATAGGAGTAGGCATTTTTTCGGAATCTGTGCAAAGAAAAATGGCAGAAGATTTTGCTACAAAATTAGAACAGCCCTTAACTGAAAGAGAGTTAATTGGATATTTTGCAATCGCTTTAAACGAAAAATACTCAGAATTTTTTAATCTGTTAATAGAAAAACGGATTATTACAGCTATGCAAACAGAGATTACCCCAAGGGAATTTTGGGACATAATTATTGATAAAGTTGAAAGCCAAGAGATTACTCCAGAATATGCAAATAAGATCTATACCAATTTTAATCAGTTTGATAGTTTAAAAAATTCTTGGAAAGAGTTTTCCGATGGGCTTATTGGTCTTGAAAGGCTGGGGTTTTTCCCGTCTATTAGACCTTCGGCATTTATTACAACAACAGTAGAACAATCACAACAAACAGTTGAATCCGAAGCTGCAAAAAGCAATGGAATAATTACTCCAGAAGTTTATGTGTACTTTTTACAGCACTCGGGCTTTCTTATTGATTTCCAAAATGCAATTGGTGAACAAAATAAAGGTGAAAAATTTAAAAAGATAAGAGCTGCCTTAATACAGTTTCGAATTGTTACATCCGATACACCTTTAAATGAAAGCAATACTATCACTGCAGTCAACAGAATGTTAAAAAACTTATCTAGCTTTACTGATATAATTGAAAAAATAAGAACCGACCGTACATATAATCCCCAAAATCTATCTAATCAAATAAAAGGGCTTTTAAGAAAAATTCTAACAATTATGCAAATTCCTTGGGATACAGGTGTATCTAATGTATTAAACAGCGAATTTAGAAAAAGGAGAGCCCAAAATTCTGTTAAGGAGGAGTTAAGCAACTTAGATTATACTAAAAAGGAGCGGTTAAAAAAAGCGTTAACTGATTTAGCAAGTGGTTTTACCAAAAAACAAGAAAATACAGACGTTTATAGAAGCTCTCTAAACCCTTCTCAAAAAAGTAAAAGAGATCTCCGAGAAGAAACATATATAGATGCAACTCAAGCAGATAAAAGTAATGATAATGCGAACTTACTTAAAAGATTTTTAGAAGAAGTAGTTAAAAGTTTACAAGATGCCGGGGTAAAAAACCCCAGTATTTTGGCAAATGCTCCATTTTCTACATATACAAGCTTATCTTCTTTATTTTATTCAAGAACAGCAGAAGGAAAATCCATGCATCCTTCTACAAGTACTTTGGGGAGCTTTCTTGCTAAGAAAAATGCAAACAAACGTGGTGAAAGCAACCGATATCTATTCCTACCCGAACTTATTAGAGAAAATAGATATCTTTTTGATTATGCAAAATATATTGAGCATCTTACTTCATATTTTGAAGATACAATAATAGATGAATCTGCTACTGGCTTTGATTTTTTTCAAGAAAACCCGTATGCCATAGAAAGGCTTAGCGAATCGGCGGAAAATGTTTTTACAAATACCGATCGCCTTACCGAAGATCAGGCTATTGCATGGTGGCTTTTTTTGGGGGATGTTTTAGAATATAAAAATACAGAAGATTCCTTAAACAGTTTAATTAGTGAATTTAGAAACAAGTATCCTCAAATTGCTCAAGCACTTGGGGAGAATAAACAAAAAATTACTCCGGAATTTCTTGAAGAACTTGCAAGTTTAAATAACATACCTCAAGAACCTAGTGAAATATCACCCGAAGATTTCGAAGCCGAGCCTAGTAGTGATAGTGAACAGCCTACAGAACCAGATAATGAGTTGCTTGAGAAGATGCCGGACGAGGTAGAATTTGTGCTAGATAACAAAATTACACAGGAATATGTTCAAGCCTTTTTTGCTCAAAGTGTTAACGGCAAAAGTGTATGGGAAACCATGCAACAAATCTTTAATGGTAGTAGCATTAGTTCATATCTTAAATCTAAACGATTAGAAGTAAATTCCACTCCAGTTGCTGAGCAGGTAGATGGCTCCTTTGATTGGAGCGTATTACAAACATTTCTAAACACATATACCCCAACCCAACTGAGAAATTATACCGAAACACAAGAATTTGCCGGTTTAACTGATATTGTAAAATTATTTATCTGGCTTGCAATAGATAAGTATGGGCAACTTACAAATTTAATTCCCAAAAATGAGGGTGAAGAAGAAAATTCAAGTAGTTCAATAAATATAACGAAAGATATTTTTTCCCTTCCCAAAAAGGTACATACCGGGTTTGATTTAGATCGGCAGAGCATAGTAAATGCTTTACAAGCATTTCAAGAAAGCTCCCTTGACAACTTTACCAGGTATTATCCTAGTATAATAAAAGCATTACGAGCGTACTTTGAATCGCATGATCAACCTCGTGATTTGGTTCCAAAGAATGATACAGATAAAGGTGTTTACACTTTATGTAATGGGGGACATCAATTTAGAATTGTTTTTATCCAAAACACAAGCAGAGGGAAAACTGTATTAATTTGCGGATTGATCTACACAAAAAGTTCAGGAAATAATACTAATCACGATACCGCAAATTACGAAAGAGCAAAAGCTGTAGCAAAAACATATCTTGAAGCGAGTGCCGATCGAGACAGAGAGTCTTAATTTTACCACTTAACCGGAATAATTCCGTGTTCTTCTAAATACTTATTGGCTCTACTAAAAGGCCTGCTTCCAAAAAATCCCCTTTGAGCCGAAAAAGGAGAGGGATGTGCGCTTTTTATTATAAAATGTTTCGATGTATCAACCAAGCTCTCTTTTGCCTGTGCATATGCTCCCCACAAAATAAACACAATATTGTCTTTTTTAGCCGAAATCATTTTTATTACATTATCGGTAAATTCTTCCCATCCCCTTCCTTGATGAGAGCCTGCTTTCCCCTTTTCTACAGTAAGAGTTGCATTTAAAAGTAGCACTCCTTCTTTTGCCCATGCAGTTAAATCGGGCGAATCGGGAATCTCTTTTCCGAGATCGCTTTTCAACTCTTTAAAGATATTTAACAACGATGGAGGAATTCGCTGTCCAGAATTAGAGGAAAAGGCAAGGCCATTCGCAACTCCCGGAGTATGGTATGGGTCCTGACCTAAAATAACAATTTTTGTATTGCTAAACGAACATAAATTAAAGGCTTCAAAGATATTCTTGCCCGGCGGGAAAACGGTTTTAGTAGAATATTCGTTTTTTACAAAATCGGTAAGAGATTTAAAATATTCTTTATTAAATTCACTACTTAAAACCTCTTTCCAAGAACCATCAATCTTTACCTCCATTACATAGAAAGTAAAAAATAGGCGATATTATCTTTGTCCCACAATTCCTGCACCTTAAAATTAAATTTTTTTGCATTTGCAATAAAATTGGATTTAGTGGTGATTTTTAAAAAATAGTAATAAACCTCTTTATCAATTTTATATACTTTCCACTCCTCTTTATTGCTAAAAGAATGCTTTACCGGAATAAACAGTTTTCCATCAAGCTCTAAAAGGGATTTTAATTTTTTTAAAACAGTTATCTCACTTAAAAGTGGAGTATTTTGCCATAAATTATTTGCCCATATCAAACTAAATTTCTTTTTCGCGTCGCCCTTTTTTAATAGATCCTTATTAACTATTTTTATCCTTTTCTGGCCTAAAAAAACTTTTTTTAGCTCTAAAGCAATTTTAGAAGAATTTTCCCAAACTGTTATAGAAAAATAGGGAAGAAGAGATTTTAAGATTTTTTCTGTTGCCCCTCCAATAATTAGCAAAGATCCATTGCAATTTGTTGTTATTATATGCTTTTTGTTATCGTCAAAATCTTTATCTGTTACTTTAAATATATCAGAATAGAAAATATTTCTAAATTCCCCTGTCTTTTTTCTAACAAAATCGTAATCAAAATTTTGCAGAGCTCTTTTATGTTCAATTTCTGTCCTTATTGCTTTAAGTTTCCATAAAAATAATCTGCCCTTATCGGAACTATTGGAATCTGCTACAAATCTAAAAGCCTGCTCCATTAAATTTCTCTCAATATTTTTAGCCAGCCTCATATAAATCTTTAAATTAACCAGGTCATTAAGATCCATAGCAAGCTTATAAGCATAAGCCTGAAACTCGTTTTTAGGATGCCTGGTTTTAGTTTTAGATAAAGAGGTGCTTTCGGCCAAAAGCTCTTTTGCTGTTATAAAGTTCATATTGTAAGTGCAAATTTGTTAGCTATTGAGGTTAGCCTGTAAGAGCTGCAAAACAGGTAAATATTCTTATCTAAACTGCCTTTTCTGTGTTTTAGTAAAAACTGCTCAATCTCCTTTGCAGGGATATTAATGGCATTTATATTCATTTCCTTTAAACTTTTTACTATTTCAAATTCTGTAGCAAGATTTTGGTTTAAAGTTGAAAGTTCCGGTAAAATTACAAGTTCAGATTGAAAAAATGAGTTTTGATATAAGTTTTTAAGAGTAGAAACATCTTTAGGCCGGCTTCCAGAATTTGGTTCAAATACAGTTACAATTTTATATTCGGGAAAATTCTCTGCAAGAGTTTGCAGGGTATTTTTTATTCTATCGGGAGCTACCGCAAAATCGTCAATTACCATTGTATTTTGAGTTTTTTTTAGTATCTCAATTCTTTTTTTGGGTCCTTTAAAATCTTTAATGGTTGCAGCCACAACTTCTTTAATTTTTGGGAGTGTTAAATTGCTGTTAGTTTTTATAAGATCGACTGCCAAAAAATCGATCAAAGCCACAACTCCACAAATATTTTCCACGTTATATTTACCAAGCAGGCTGGCAGTAAGAGTAATGTAACTTTTCCCTGCAAGGTCACATACATTCAGACTATCATTTTCTTTAAAAATGCTCCACACTCCTGTTTTTTTTGTGTCTGAATATTTGTATCTTACTATTTTCTTATCAGTGAAACCCGATAGCACATAATCGATCTCCGAAACATTATCGGGAGCTAAAACCACTCCATCTATTGGTACCATCTGCACAGCTTTCTTAAATTCATCTAGGTAAAGTTCTTTTGTAGGGTAAACGTCCTGATGTTCCCAGCCCAAACTTGTTATTACTAAATATTTTGGATTGAACTTTAAAAATTTTGCTCCGGTCGATAACTCTCTACTAAAAAATTCATCTCCCTCAGTTACAGACCAAGAGGAAGTGGTGTTTTGAATCGAATCCGGCATATCAATTACTTCGGCACCAACCATATAGCTTGGGTTTATATCCAGATTTTTTAAGATTAAAGTAATTAATGCGGTTACAGTTGTTTTTCCGGCTGTGCCTGTAACAACAATAGAATTAGGTTTTATAAAATAGTCTTTTAAAATTTCGGCAAATGGAGATACCCGTACTCCCAGTTTTTTAGCATACAGATATTCTTTATTTTGGCTAGATGCAGATTCGACTATTAAACAAAGATCGGGATGTTCTGGGAGCTGGGCAAACTCTTCTTTATAAAATTGATTAATAATTGCATTAGTTTGCCAAAAGTCTTTGTTTAAATGCGCGTAATTATACCCTTCGACAACCGGAATATTATTGTTACTTAAAAAATCCGAGGCAGGAGGGAAAAATTGCAAATCGGAACCGGTTACAAACCATCCGGCTCTTTTAAACATTAAAGCAATGTTGGAGGTTGCCTTTCCGCAAATACCTATAGCATGAAACCATTTCATAAAAAATTTATAATTACCATAATTATAACTAAGTATTTAAGTAAATAAAATATTTGATACTAGATTATTATAAAGACCGGCTATTGAGAGATGGTTTTTAAATTAAAATTTATAAGCGCATACGTATCCCATAATAAATTTCCGGTTCGTGGAACTTTTACCAGAATACATTATGCCTAAAAGAAAGAAAATGCGGTTGACTACGCTATCCATAGTATGTAGACTGAATGCTATACGCAACAAGTAGTGTAATATAAATATGATCTGTCCATTTTGTAAACATAGTATTCTGCGCGTTACCGAAACTCGAGACAATAGCGAAACCAGTACTAGAAGACGAAGAGAGTGTGAGAAATGTCATAAACGCTTTACTACCTACGAAAGAATAGAAAAGGTTTTGCTAAACGTAAAAAAAAGAGATGGAAGAGTAGAAGAATTTAATAGAGAAAAAATAAGGCTTGGAATATTAAAAGCCGTAAAAAAAAGAAAGATTTCCGAAGAATCAATTAACCAGTTAATCAACGAAATTGAGCAAAACCTTATAAGTTCCGAGGAGCAAATAATTAGCACAAAAGAAATAGGAGACCAGGTTTTAACAAAATTAACTCGAATCGATAAGCTGGCTGGATTGCTGTTTGCGGCAGTTTATAAAGATTTTTCGTGTTTGGAAGATATTCATAAAGAATTAAAGAGGCTGGAGCAGGTTCAAAATAAAAAAAAGAAAAATGTATAACAAAAATTTAATTTATTCTAGTATGTTAAATTATTAACTATGCAGACTTTAATAAGCAAAGAAAAGATAGAAGAGAGAGAAAAAAATAATATTGGTACAGCAGGATTAAAAATAAAAAGAGTTTTTACAAAAGAAGGGAAGGATAGATTTGATGGTATTACTTTTGTAAAAACAACTTCCAAAATTTCGAACCCCGATGGTTCTGTTGTTTTCGAAATGAAAGATATTGAAGTTCCTGCATTATGGAGCCAGGTGGCAATAGATATTTTGGCTCAAAAATATTTTAGGAGAACCGGAATTCCCTTAAAAGACGCAGAAGGTAACCCAATAAAAGATGAAAAAGGGCAACAGGTATATGGAGGGGAAACATCTGTAAAACAAACAGTAAACAGACTTGCAGGTGCATGGAGGTGGTGGGGAGAAAAATACGGATATTTTGATTCGGTACAAGATGCCGATGCATTCGAGGACGAAATTGCCTACATGCTAATAACTCAGATCGCAGCTCCTAATAGTCCTCAGTGGTTTAATACCGGGTTGCAATGGGCTTATGGAATTACCGGTACTCCTCAGGGACATTGGTACGCCGACCCCGAAACCGGCGAGCTAAAGCTTTCGCCGGATGCATATACCCGAACGCAAGCACACGCATGCTTTATTCTTTCCATAAAAGACGATTTAGTAAACGAAGGAGGAATTTTTGATACATTAACTACAGAAGCAAGAATTTTTAAATATGGTTCGGGAACAGGAACAAATTTTTCCGCTCTTAGGGGAGAAGGCGAAACATTATCGGGTGGTGGCAAGTCTTCTGGATTGATGAGCTTTCTAAAAATTTTCGATACAGGTGCCGGTGCAATTAAATCGGGAGGAACAACAAGAAGAGCAGCCAAAATGGTTACATTAGATATAGATCACCCCGAAATCGAGAGTTTTATTGAGTGGAAAGCAAAAGAGGAGAGAAAAGTTGCCGCAATTGTAACAGGATCAAATACCAATTATGAACACTTAAAGTCCATACTTAAACTGGCAATAGAAAATGGTATTGATCCGGAATCAAACCCCGAACTAAAAAAAGCAATTAAAAATGCTAAAAATGCCCACATCCCGCTAAATTATATAAAAAGAATTTTAATGCTTGTAGAAAACGGCATAAAAGAAGATGAATTTACCTTCGAAAAATACGATACAGATTTTAGATCCGAGGCATACAGCACAGTAAGTGGTCAAAATTCAAATAACTCTATTAGAGTAACAAATGAATTTTTTAAATCTCTGGAAGAGAATAAAGAGTGGGTACTTACCGCCAGGACAAACGGGAAAGTTATTAAAAAGTTACAGGCAAGTGATTTATGGGATAAAGTGGTTAGATCGGCGTGGGAGTCGGCCGATCCCGGAATACAATACGATACTACAATAAACGAGTGGCACACATGCCCTAACGATGGGCGAATTAATGCCAGTAATCCATGCTCCGAGTACATGTTTTTAGACGATACAGCTTGTAACCTTGCTTCATTAAATTTACTAAAATTTTTTAACTCAGCCACAGGAAAATTTGATACAGAAAAATTTGTGCACGCAACAAGGTTGTGGACAATAGTTTTAGAAATTTCTGTTTTAATGGCACATTTGCCTACTAAAACTGTGGCCGAAAGAACGTATCTTTTTAGAACACTGGGCCTGGGGTATGGAAATTTGGGGGCACTTTTAATGCAGCAGGGGATTGCTTACGAAAGCGACAAAGCCTATGCTGTAACCGGTGCAATTACCGCCATTATGGGGGGGGAATCTTATGCAACTTCCGCCGAAATGGCCAAAATTAAAGGACCTTTTGCAAAGTATTCGAATAATAAAGATCCAATGCTTAAGGTAATAAGAAACCACCGCCGAGCTGCATACAATGTATCGGGAAACGAATACGAAGGACTTACAATCAAACCTATGGGAATTAACCTTTCGAATATTCCCGATTTTGAACTTGCAAAAATTGCAGCGGAATCCTGGGATTTTGCCTTAGGACTTGGTGAGAAGTATGGATACAGAAATGCACAAACAACTGTTATTGCTCCAACCGGAACGATTGGTTTATTAATGGATTTTGATACAACAGGGGTAGAACCCGATTTTGCTCTTGTTAAATTTAAAAAACTTGTTGGGGGAGGATACTTTAAGATGGTTAATCAATCTGTCAAACCAGCATTAAAACAATTTGGATACACTGCAGCCGAAATTGACGGAATAGAAAAATATATTGTTGGGCATGCTACATTAAATGGTGCACCATTTATAAATAATTTAACCCTTAAAGATAAAGGGTTTACTGATGAAATTTTATTTTTAATTGAAGGAAGGCTGCAAACAGCTTTTGATTTGCGTAGTGTTTTTAGTAAGTGGATTTTAGGAGAAGATTTTATAAAAAACACATTAAAAATTTCCGCTGAAAACTTGGCAAACCCAAAATTCGATTTATTAAAAGCTATTGGTTTTACCGAGTCTCAAATAGAAAAAGCGGAAGAGTATGTGTGCGGTACCATGACAATAGAAGGTGCACCTTTTTTAAAAATAGAGCACTACGCTGTTTTTGACTGTGCAAACAAGTGCGGGAAAAAAGGTCAGCGATATATTGGTACAACGGGTCATTTAAAAATAATGTCGGCAGCTCAGGCTTTTTTATCGGGTGCAATAAGTAAGACTGTAAATCTCCCCGAAGAAGCAAGCTTAAAAGAGATCTCCGAAACTTATTTGGATGGATGGAAACTTATGTTAAAGGCTAATGCTCTTTACAGAGACGGGTCAAAGTTGTCTCAACCTTTAACCACAGGAGGTTCGGATAGCAGCTATTCTAAACTATTTAATTTTTCGGAGGAAGAAGGAGAGCAAATTACTATCGATACAATTAAACTTCAGGAGGTTATCAATAAAGAACTTGAAAACAGGCCTAAAAGAAGAAAATTAGGGGATGAAAGACATAGTATTACCCATAAATTTGCAGTGGCAGGTCATGAGGGATTTTTAACAGTAGGGTTATACGAAGATGGAAACCCCGGCGAAATATTTATAACAATGAGTAATGCGGGAAGCTTTTTATCGGGGATAATGAATGCTTTTGCCATCTCTCTTTCACTTAACATGCAATATGGTGTACCGTTAGAAGCTTTAATTAAAAAATTCGTAAATTTAAAATTCGAGCCGAGCGGGTTAACATCAAACAGGGAAATTCCTATGGTTAAATCTATAATTGATTACATATCCAGGTGGCTTGCTCTAAAATTTTTAGATATAGAAACAGCAAAACAATATCATAACGAGGAACTAGTAGAGAGATCCTATAGAGAAGGTACAAAATCTCGTTTACTAATCCCTTACATAAATGGTAAAGGCTACACAGAGATTAAAGGAAATTATTATACCCCAAAAAGTAATCAAAATTTAGAAACAGCGTCTCAAAATATCAACGTTGAGCCAAGCCAACTTAAGCTGGAAGAAGTTATTACACAAAATGATTTTTCGATGGAAGAGGAAACTCTTTCCGATAAAATCTCTAAAGCAAAATCGATGGGATATACAGGGGATATTTGCTCAAGCTGTGGCAGTATGAACGTTAAAAAAAGTGGAAGCTGTGCAGTTTGCATGGATTGTGGTACAACAACAGGATGCAGTTAGGAAAGCATAAACTCTAAGCTCAGAGTTTATTAGGAGAAGGGTGCCATTCGGCTCCTCGCAAAGCTCGGAGCTCAAGACAACACTTTTTGTGGTGATACGACTGTCTTTCCCGACACTTTACCAGAGAGATATGCCTCTGAGAGAATTTAAAGAGCTACATTTAGCTACAAATGTGTTACCCAACTAAAAGGGAATAAGCACCTGGAATTCTTAATTTATACCATTATCCTTAATCCAATGTCTCTTTCCAGTGTTTAAGAAACTCTAATACAATAATTTGTAATGCGCCTACTACAGGCACAGCCAAAAGAGCACCCATAGGGCCACCAAGGTTAAATCCGGCCAGGACAGCTAGGATACTTATAATAGGGTGCAAATCTACTGCCTTTTGCATTACCTGAGGAACAATAAAAAGTCCTTCCAGCTGTTGAAGAATAGTAAACGAAAAAAGAATATAGAAAACCGGCATTACCCCACCACCACTAAGTAACGCTATAATTAATGCTAAAACCAGTGTTATAGTAGGGCCTAGATTGGGTAAACCCTCCAAAAGCCCAGCAATAATTCCGATTATTAAAGCAAAATCGTCCAGCCTGTAATTTGGATCAAAAATACCAGGCAGTAAAACAATAAGATAAGAAGCTGCCCCAATAATAAGCATAAGAGTTAGTTGTCCAAGTAACCACGAGCCTAAGCTTTTTTCGATTCTTCCAAGTAAAGTTCTTATTATCACTGCAAACTTTTTTGGTAATAATTCCCAAATCCCCTCATGAAAATTGTGCCTTCCCTTTACCATATAAATAGATACAACTACAATAATAAAAATTGTAAATACTCCTCCAATACTTTTCCATACCAGTGCAAGTCCCTGGCTTCCTATTGTGCTTACAGCCTGAAAAAGCATACTTACAATTTCACCGGAATTAACTTTTGAGAGGTTATCTATTGCATTAAGATCCGTAGAAATACTTGTTAAATCTAAAAAGCTCTTAAGAAAGGGAAAGTCTTTAGCTACCTGGTTTAATATTTTAGGAAGTTCTGGCAGAGTGTTTAAAGCAAAAATTCTTATTTGAGCAACTAAAGATTCTACAACCACAAAACCAAGAAAAAGAATACAAGAGAGAAGAATTACATAAGTTAATGATATAGCTACACCCCTACTTACCCTTAATCTTTTTTCAACAAACTCAATAACCGGCCTCAAAGCAGCATTTAAAATAAAAGCAATAAAAAATATTAAAATAACACTTCGCAGTTCCCATGCAAGCCATATTCCTGCAACTGCAGCAAAACCATATAAAAACGATTTGGGAGTAATTACTATTGGAGTGCTTTTCATACTAAAGTTTTAAAAGATATACAAATATTCCGATAATGGAACAAACAAGACTAAACAAAATAAATCTCATAACAACTTTTTCTTCACTCCATTCTTTTGCCATTTGAAAATGATAATGAATGGGCGCCATTCTAAAAATACGTATTCCCAAAATTCTTCTTCCAATACCCTGAATAATTGTAGAAAGTAAGGTAATAACAAACGGGAACCCTACAATGAGTAATAGGAATGGCTGCTGTAACATAAAAGCTGTAACGGTAAGCAGTGTACCCATTGCCAAAGATCCTACATCGCCCATCTGAAACCTAGCAGGAGGAATATTAAAATATATATATGCAATAAGGGAACCTATTACAGAAGCATTTAAGAAAATAAATCTAGAATCGGTTTCTATAAAAGATATTACAAAAAAAGCAAAAAAGGCAAGTAGTAATTCCGAAGCAGCCAGTGCATCCATGCCATCGGCCAGATTTACCGCGTTAGACATTAAAACAACTGCTATCCATGCAAAGGGAATTAAAAGCCAGCCTATATTTATATAAGCATTTAATAATGGGATATGTACAATTTCGGGAAAAGATGAGGGCGTAAAAAAATATAAAGCTATTCCAAGCGAAAGTCCAATAATGGATTGGACAATTATTTTTTCGTGAGCTTGAATCCCTTTTCCAGGATTAGAACCAAGCATATAAAAAAAACTTTTGTACGCGCTCCAAGGCAAAAGTAAAAAGAGCTGAACTCTTTTTCTAAAATTCTTATGAACCTTTATAAGTTTTAGTATTCTACCAAATGGCCTGGGTTTTGATCTTTCGACTCCATATATATTTAAAAGATCATCGAGTCCGCCAAGAGCTGCAGAAAGAACAAATAAAAGAAGTAACAAATAAAGACCCAGATTACCTCGGGCAGGGTTGAAAAGTATATTAAAGATAAAAACTGTTACAACAATAATCAACCCTCCCATAATTGGAACCCCTATCTTTAAATTTCGTTTTTCTATAAGGCTCGAAAAATCAATATTCATCCTTCTTGTAATGTTAAATTTGTATAATAACCAAATAATTGGGAAAGCAATTAAAAACGCAAAAATTGCGGAAGAGATAACTACACCCACAGCCGATTTAAGATCCATAAACTTTATTATAAATATATCTAAATTTTACTACATTTTAAATAAAATTCTATTGGTAAAGCAAATTTGAAAAAAAACCTAAAAAAAGAATGCAGAAATATTCACCGAATCAAAATATTCATGTTTATCAGCTTTCCCGTTGTCTTTCAAAAAATCTGTTTAAAAGACTGCGAAACTTATCTATTGCATCATCACATTTGGAGCTTAATTGATATAAAGCAGACCCTTCCTCTTGACCTTTTTTTTGGATATTAACTGACTTACTCAATGCTTGTAAAAAGTTAATTAACTCGCTATCTGGAGATTTAAAAGCTGCAAGAACCTGTTGCTTTATTTGTTGTAAAGACCCTGAATTGTTAAAAAAAACTTCAATTGCACTAAAAAGCTCTATAAGATCGTTAATAAAAGCAGTATGGTTTTGAATTTGCACTCCACCGCCTTTTTCGGTAGGTTGCATAAATAAATTTCTGAGTTCTTTATATCGTTTGGAAAGACTCCCTATCTGTACTTCAATTCTCTTAGATAAACTTAGTTGTAAATCTGCATCTGATAACCCGGAGATTTGTCCTAGTGTCATTTATCAAAATTATAAAATATTTAACATTTTAATTAGCTTGATTAAAAATCTCAAGAGAATCTTAGTGTTGTCTACTAATAGCAGCAGTTTTGCTACAAATTAGAATATTTATTAATTCCTTATAATTCTAATTGGCTGAGAGTACCCCCCTCGGCATCTTGTTTATCTGGATTTAGATCTGGATACATTTTTAATAGTTTCTGGTAAATATCGTTGAGTTTTTGACTCAAATTTCTATCTTCTTTTGTTTTAACTTTTTTTGCTACCACTTCCATTACTATCAAAAAAACTAATGCTAGTACAAAGTATGCGGGATTTTTATGGTCAATGGAAACAGCTGTAGGATAAGCCATACATAAAGCATACATTGCCGTTTTTATAAAAGCATTTACAATGTCTCTCTGCACTTGGTTAAGCTCTGGCTCAGATTGTAAGTTTTGTACCTTAGATTTAACATTGTTAAAAATTTCCTGCAAATCATTTTCTTGATTAACCATATTTTCAATCGCATTAACTACATAATCTGCGGTAGCATTAGGATTGAATACTAGGTCTACAATCTGATTAACCGGGGACTTTGTTTTAATGCCGGTCTCTGGTATGTTACTCATTTTTAATAGCACTAAAATTAATGTGCAAATTTTACTCCAACAACGTGTAAAGTTCAAGTTCTGCCACAGCGAAACATCCGAACTATAAAACGATTTGGAATAATTTATTCTGCAAAAACTCTCTTTGTATTAACATATTTTTTAAGATGAGATAAGAGTAACTCTTCTCCAAAATCTGCTAAAAATGCAAACCCCTCGGCTTTTAGCAAGCTCACAAGATGTTTTTGGGTGTACGAGCTGCGAGTTTCCTTAGAAATTAAAGTATCGAAGATTTGCTCCAGTAATAAACCATCTTGTAAAATTCTCTTTGCCAAATGTTTAAACATGTCATCACTAAATCTTTCTTCAAATTCTTTTTTGGAAACCCTACAGCTATCGTGAACATCCGCATTTTTGTTAAAAGCCAAATTAAAAAGCCTTGGGAAAAGTTTTGCTAAATCATTAAGCCGAAAGATAAAAAATTCCATAAGATCTACCATTTTTAAGGGATTTATTTTATTTTGTTCGTAAAACGGATCCACCACAAGTATTTCGATAACTTTTATAACCGCATCCGGTGCAGCACTAGAATCGAGTTCTCCTGCAAAATCTCTGTTATAAATTGTTATAAGCGGATCTGCTTTATTTTCGGGTAAGAGCCTTTTTAGATCATGTACAAGTTGAGCATATCCGGAAGAGGTTTTTGTAATGTTAAAAAACTTTTCTAATATTAAAAGCGTAAGGGAATCTGTTGCTGCTTCATCTTCTACCTGGGGAGTTGTAATTTTACCTTCCTCCAAAGGAAAACTGATAACTCCTGCATGCAGCCCTTCGTGTATTAAAATGTGTAAAATCATTTCGGGAGAGGATCTTAACAACGCAATAGAATTAATTACAATAGCTTTTTTAGCTGCATCGTAATAACCTCCAATGGCCGATGGCATTATGTTGGCAGAGATGCTAACACCGGCATCGATCAAATTACTCCAAAAATTTAGGGAATTTAGCTGTTTAGAAATTTCGGGCGAAGCTCTGTTTAGGGTACCTTCGAAATTACCAATTCGATCGGATATATTTCTGCCTTGCTCAACAAGTGAATAGTCCATTGGATAATTATACCATGTGTTTTTGTTTTGCTTGTGCGATAATTGCTTTAGTATGAAAAAAAAAGCGCCCGAACAGAAAAGCATATTATTAAAAAAAATTGAAAATGCCCCAAAATCCCCGGGATGCTACATCTATAAAGATAAGTCGGGAAAAATTATTTATGTCGGAAAGGCTAAAAATATTAAAAACAGGGTAAAAAGCTATTTTGCCAATTTCAGCCTATCGGATTTAAAAACACAAGCTCTTGTTACAAATATCGATAGTGTTGAATTTTTAGAAGTAGATTCGGAGGTAGAAGCATTAATTTTAGAAACAAACTTAATAAAAAAATATCATCCCAAATACAATATTTTAATGAGGGACGATAAAACCTACAGCTGGGTTAAATTTGAAAAGCAGTTAAAGGGTAAACGAGATTTTCCAAGAATTAAAATTGTTAGGGATACCGAAAAAGGTGATAAAAACGCAGTTTACTTCGGACCATATTTAGATACTGTTCCTCTTAAAAACATTTTAAAGAACTTACGGAAAGTTTTTCCCTACGTTTCTTGTAATAGAATTCTTATAGAAAAAAGCGCAAGCCCACTGCAAGTTAAAACAAATAATCCTATTCCCTGCCTATATTTTCATCTAGGTTTATGTAATGCTCCTTGTGCCAGTTTGCAATCAAAAAAATCATACATGGAAAATATTAATAATATAAAGAAGTTTTTTATGGGCTTTAAAAACAATATTGTAGTAAAGTTGCAAAAGGAGATGCAAAAATATTCTAAAGTAAAAAACTTTGAGCAGGCAGCAACTATTAGAGATAGAATAAACGAAATTAAATATATAACACAAAATATTAAACTCGATAATTCTGTTGATGATATAAATATAAATCAGATTAAAGAGCAGCAAAGGGATAATGGGCTTAAAGAGCTAGTTAAAGAACTTGGGTTTCCTGCCGAAAATCTAAACATTAAAAAAGGTCTCAAATTTGAATGTTACGACATAAGTAATATTCAAGGAAAATTTTCTGTAGGAGCAATGACTGTAATGGTAGATGGTATAGTCAGACCGGATTTATATCGAAAATTTAGAATAAGATCAAAAGATTCGCCCGACGACTTTGGTATGTTAAAAGAAGTACTTTCGAGAAGATTTAGCCACATGGAT
Source organism: Candidatus Dojkabacteria bacterium (assembly GCA_025993875.1). Lineage (GTDB taxonomy): Bacteria > Patescibacteriota > Dojkabacteria > J137 > J137 > JAMQHH01. The sequence goes on along the minus strand of JAMQHH010000005.1, from coordinate 45,667 downwards.
AAGTCCACCGACAAGTCTTTTAGTGTGTTCCCGGATTTAATTATTATAGATGGCGGTAAAGGTCAACTTAGTGCTGCGTATAAAATTCTAAGACAGCTGGAACTGGGGAATAAAATACCGATAGTCGGGTTAGCAAAGAGAGAAGAGGAGATCTTTAAACTTAATTTACAGTTTACAAGCGAGACTTGGGAGGATTTATCGAAAGGGATGTTTAAGCGAATTTATTTACCAAGAGGCTCGGAAGCCTTATTTTTAGTTCAGAGATTACGCGACGAAACTCATCGATTTGGAATAACTTATCATCGTAAATTAAGATCTAAAGGTATGTTAAGCCAAAAGTTACAAGCTTCCTAAACACTTACACAAAATCGATTCTGTCTGGAGCTTAAAGAGGTGGTTCTCAGAGAACTATAAACGCAGAAGGGTTAACTCTCCTTTTTATTTTGATTAACAACAATTACCTGCTTTTGCGGTGGGATTTCTTTTGGGACAGGAATATTAATTGTAATATTTTGGTTTATTGGAGGAGCTTCCTTATTAGGAGCAGGAGGTGCAGAGATTTTAGTTTTTCGTATTATTCTAATTTTGGGAAGTTTTATCCTCTCTGCTATCGTTTCAATTATCCTCTCCGAAAGTAAATCCAGAAAAATAATTGCACCAAGTACAACTATTGCCGATAAATCCAAAAACCCGCCGCCCAAAGGGAAACTGGTAACTACGCCCTGCGTCCAGTTTGTGAGATTGACTATTGTTGCAGCTAAAGGAATGTTTAATGCGGCAGTAGAAAACGCGACAACAATTATTCTAATAAAAATTAAGAATTCTACTATCTTAAATATCGCATCAATAAAATTTTGAAAAATTTCGTATGCGCTCTCTCTTAAAAATGCGGTAATAATTTCCGATAAAACTATAGCACCAAGTACGTAGGAGGTAAGGGCAATTGCAGCATCTACATTAACAAATGTATTGGCATTTGTAGCTGCAATCCCTCTAAAAGGACCAACAAAAATTGCTGAAATCGAAGATAAAATGTTAATCAGAAAATGAGTTTTACTTACCTTAAACAGATCAAAAAAAATTTCTAGTATAATAAAAAACGAGATTAGACCTGCTGTTATTAAAATCATTCCTCTAACTCTTGTTCTAAGTTCTGTGTATTTCATATTGCTTTAGGTTATAATTTTAAGGACATTATATTCTTAAAACTATTAATTGGAAAGTATCACAGAATTAAAAAAAGCATTGGATTTAATTTCCGAATACACAAACAAAGGTGCAGTTTTATATTCGGGTTCAAATTTTGATATTTTTAAAACAGCCGATAACCAGATTGATCAAATTAAGCTGTTTAGTTTAGATACAATAAAAAAACAGTATTCCAGAATTATTTTAGTGTTAAGTAAAGAAGATGCATCAAAACCCGATAATTTAGTAGATTTTGTAAGAGCTTTGCAAAAAAGTTACCTTGCAAATGGAGGGATAATTTTTTTACTTATTCTAAGTAATGACTATGTTTTACCCCGATATATAAGAACCGGCGCAGATAATCTTACCAAAAAAGTTACCACAAAAACCCCAGAAGGTAAGTGGCCTTTTCAGCTTTTCGCTTTTTACAACTAAACTACAGCCCCATGGCATTTTTTAAATTTTTTTCCGCTTCCGCACGGGCATAAATCGTTTCGACCAACATCTTTAAACTTATCGGTTAACAGCGTTTTGCTGCTTTTGCCTCCGGATTCTGATAAAGTAGATTCCTGTTTTTTTCTCTGAGCTAAAAGTTTTTCTACAAGTTTTTTAGAATTTTGAGAACCCCCTTCTGTGATAACTTCACTTTCGCCGGGCAAAAATTCTCTGTCGCCGGTACTTATATCATCGATATCTTGTGTATTTGTAACTATTTCCCGTTGTGCAGGTGCTGTAACTCTTTGCTGTTTTTCGATTCTTAAAATCTTTCTTGCAACCTCTGTATTAACCTTTCTAATAAATGAACTGAAAATAACAAAAGCTTCGTTTTTATATTCTACTAATGGATCTTTTTGAGCGTATGCCTGCAATCCTATACCCTCCCTAATATCTTTCATTAATTCCAGATGATCAATCCACAAATTATCGAAAGATTGAAGTATTAACACCTTTGCCACATAGTATAATTCGTTCCCAAAAGTTTCAAATTTCTTTTCTGTAACTTTAGTGCTTAAATCTTTAGTGTATTCCAGTATTGCATTCCACTCCTTTTTACTGACAATTTTTTCGAACACAACATTTTCACTTTCTGTTGTACCGGTATTTAGTATTTGGGCTAATATTCCCAAGGGCAGAACTTCCTGCAACTCTTTAAATAAGTGGGTAAACTCATTTTTATTAAATATTTTTGAATTGTTAAAACCGGGTTCCAAAATACCTTCTACCTCTTTACTTATAAAAGATATAATAAGCTCCTTTAATTCGGATTTTGCTTTTTCGATTTTGCTCTTTGTATCTTCGTTATTAGAATCTATCGAAAAAACGCCCATGGAATTATCCGAAAGTGTTAAAAGTCTGCGTCTACGGGAATAAAAAATCTCTCTGTGCTGGTTCATTACATCATCGTACTCGACAATTCTTTTTCGGTTATCAAAGTTCATCCCTTCAATTCGTTTTTGCGCGGTTTCGATCTGCCTCGAAATAAGTCCTGCTTCTATTGGCATATCTTCTTTTAAGCCGACAAAACTTAAAATTCGTTGCATAATTTCGCCTCCTAAAATCTTCATTAGCTGATCTTCCAACGAAACATAGAATCTGGAACTCCCCGGTTCTCCCTGACGCCCTGTTCTTCCTCTTAACTGGTTATCGATTCTTCTTGCCTCGTGACGTTCCGTACCTATTACATGTAAACCTCCAAGTTCTAAAACTTCTTTGTAGGCTTCGTCGCCCCTTCTTCCACCTCCAATTACAATATCGGCTCCTCTTCCCGCCATGTTTGTTGCAACTGTTACAGCACCACGGCTTCCTGCTTTTTCTATAATTTTTGCTTCCTGCTCGTGGAATTTTGCATTTAGAACGCTATGTGTAATTCCGGCTTTATCTAACAATTGAGAAACTATCTCCGACTTTTCTACCGAGGTTGTACCAATTAGTACAGGCTGGCCAATATTATGTCTTTCTATTACATCCTTAATTACTGCATTAAATTTTGCATTTTGAGTTTTATAGATAACATCGGGATTATCCTTTCGGATAATAGGTTTATTTGTGGGAACAGGTATAGACTCCAAGCCATAAATTTTGTAAAACTCCTCAGCTTCGGTCATTATTGTTCCCGAACCACCGCCAAGAACTTTGTAAAGCCTAAAATAATTTTGAAATGTAATTGTGGCATATGTTTTGCTTTCCTGCTTTATATCTACTCCTTCCTTTGCCTCGATTGCCTGATGTAATCCTTCGGAATATCTTCGACCCGGTAAAACTCTACCTGTAAATTCGTCAACTATTAAAACCTCTCCATTACGTACTAAATATTCATCATCCTTTTTAAATAATGTTTTAGCTTTTAGAGCGTTTTCGATATGGTAAGCAGAGGAGTAATCTTTCCATAAATTGGAAACTCCAAGATTCGATTCCACCTTTTCAATTCCGACCTCCGTTAAAGAAACTGCACGTGTTTTGTGGTCAATTTCAAAATCTTTCCCTTCTTCCAGATTAGACACAGCACCAGCAAAATTTTTGTATTTTTCAGTGTCGGAATCACTTGGCATACCAGAAATTATTAAAGGTGTTCTTGCTTCATCAATTAAAATTGAATCGGCTTCGTCTATTACACAAAAATACAACTCTCTTTGAGAAAGAGACTTTGTATCCCATGCCATGTTATCCCGTAAGTAATCAAATCCGAATTCGTTATTTGTTCCGTATGTTATATCACAACCATATGCATCTTTTTTAGCGCATTCTATTAAATTTAAAGAATCCATTTTGGAAATATCGATTACCAGTTCTTTTCGTTTTGCTTCCCCTTCCTCGCCTTTATATGTTTTAATTTCGGAATCTGTTATAAATTTATAATTTGCAGCCGAGGTAACAATACCTACGGTTAAACCTAAAGCTGCAGCAATATGCCCTGCATATTCACCGTCTCTTTTGGAAAGATAATCGTTTACTGTAACAAGATGGGCTCCTCTTCCCGCCAAGGCATATAATAGTAAAGGCAACTGAAATGTCATGGTTTTACCTTCACCGGTTGCCAATTCGACAAGCCTCTGTCCTTCGGCCAAAATAATTCCTGCTCTTAGCTGGACATCGTGATAGGTAAAACCAACTTTTCGTTTATAAGTTTCGGCAACCATTGCGTAAAACTCGGGCATTACCTTAAAAAGAGCTGTTTGAATCTCTTTTTCCAAAGGAGGAAGAGCGACTCTTCGATCAATTTTTTTTAAAGACAATCTATCTTCATCGGGAATTTTTTCTACAATCTTTCTTATTTCGTTTTTTATCTCAAAAACACGTTCTTTTATTTTTTCATCTGTTAGGTTTGCAACAGATTGCATAAAGGTTTTAATTTCCATCAATGGCTTATCGGTCTTTTTAAGCTGAGCGTTTGTTAAGTTAAAAACGGATTTTAATCTTTTTAGCATGAAACTTTATAATAATATTTACGAAGATGATTATAGCAGAAAAATTATTCTAACTTGTCATCGTCTTTGTAAATCTCCAGAGGAAACGTATCTATAGGAAGGTCGCTGCCTGTAGAAGAATTAAGCCAATTTTTTTGGGAGTAACTGTTATCGATAAGTTCAAAATCGTTTACACCAAGGTATTTTTTTATTATCTCTACTAAAGAATCTTGGGGTTTTTGATTGTAAAAAACAATTTTTACTTTAGTTTTGTCGACAATAAGATCATAATCTTTTGAAGTATAATAATTTTCAGTATGCTTTACAAATTGAGATTCGATTGCTCTTATTTCTAATGCCCTTTGTATAGATAATCCGATAACTAACACTACAAGCAGTGCAAAAACCACCGATAAAACAGTGATAAAAGTGGAAAAATTATTAAGTTTTCTCGTTTTTTTATTAACGGCAGTCATCTACTTGGTTATAAGATCTATTTACACACTCAATTTCCAAAGTATCCGAATAATAAAACACCTGGTCAAAACTTATATCTCCGGATTTTAACTTATCCATAAACTTATTAAAAACATTTGCTCTTCCCCATGCTGCATCGGAATACCAATATCCGTAAGAACATTGTCCTTCGGCATTCCCGAGCGAAACATTCCCGCAATAATGATATCTGGCAGCATTCCAAATAGGATTGGTCTCAGCAAAAGATGATCTATCTTCGACCGAAAAAGTATCAAAAAGAGAAGATGTTAAATTAGCAAAAAATCCTTTAGATTTAGATGCCATTGCACACATCGAATGTCCCACAAACTCTCTATCCAAAACTTCACCGTATTCCGCCTCCATTCCTATCTCCTTTACACAGTTTAAAACTTCATCATAATTTCGGCCTGCCGTACTGTAATTAGAATCTGCACAACCGGGATACAATTCCCTTAGTTTATCGGGATCAATATTTCTCGGAATACCGTATGGTATCCAGTAGCACCCAACAAACTGATACGGGCCGGCCGCTTTGTACGGATTTTCCCCTTCTTGAGATTTTCTATCGTATGGATCTCCCGAATAAACAGGGTTATTATTTTTTATAAAATCTCCAAGCGTTAACTCCATATCGGTTCTACTCTCGAGCGTAAGAATCGAAAGCAAAAATTCGGCAGGGACCTTTGTAATACTTTCAACTTTTTGAGCTAAATCCATTATGGTACTATAGTTGTTGGACTTAGTGTTTTTACACTGAATTGCAGCAGATTCATCAAAAAGCTCCGAAAAATACTGTTTGGGATCTATGCTGCAGCTTCCAAAATTATCTGCAATTAAACTTCCATCCCACCCGCAAGTATCGTTTTTACGTAGTTCAAAATGAATATGAGATCCGGTGCTTCTGCCGGTATTGCCTACTTTTCCTATAGCATCTCCTGCTTTAACATTATCTCCCGCTGCAACCAAAAATTCACTTAAATGCGCATATAAGGTTACCATTCCGTTGGAATGTTTTATTTTTACATAATTTCCGTACCCCGAAACGTTTCCACTGGAATCGGTATCTGTGCCTACAAAATAAACACTTCCAGCTCCGGCTGCCAAAACAGGTTCACCTGCGGTAGCAAGCCAATCTAGTCCGGTGTGATAATCGCTCCATCCGTCAATAGTTCTTTCTCTCCCATAATCTGCTGCAAGATTTTCCTGAGAAATTTTTTGTGTTTCTCCTCCATATATAACGTTTTTAACTGGATAGTTAAGAACAAAATCTTTCGAATTAATATTATTTATGCAACTGCAATAATCACTCGTTCCCACCAAAACGCTACTGTTACTTATTTTAAATCCGAAATACACACTTACACCTCTTGGCTCTGCCTCCGGAGAATATACTGTTCCATTGTTATAAATATCAACAGAATCAGGAAAACCGGCTTTAGAATAAATTTGAGAAGAACCTCCTGCATCCAAAATAATTGCATATTCTAAATTGTTTTCTTTTACATAATTTTCTATACCAAAAAAATTTGCCGCATCTAAAACCGATAAAACTACATTTTGTCCTTTATCTTTAATCCCTATAATTGTAGCCGCTCTTACCTCTTGTCTAATTGTAGTATAATCGGACTCTGAATAACGTAATTTACTCTGGCTGCCTAAAAGAGCAATCCCGCTTACTGCAGATTTAATGTGAGGTCTAAAAGCATCAAATTGTTTTTGTGAAAATACATCAGCATTTTCTCCCATAATTGATTTACTTCGAGTATCCAGTATTGCAATTTTATCTGTGTAAAAAATTATAAACTTATCGTTTTCCGATTTTCCGGTTTTTAATTTACCATCGTGCCACACTAATGCAAACTCTGCGCCCGCTCTGCTAGCATCATTAATGTTATCAAATATAATGTTTGGTGATTGGCCGACCATTCCTAAAGGAGAACCGGTTCCTGTATAAAAGTTTCCGTTTATCGCAAAGTCTAACTGATGCCTTTTTGAAAATTCGGTTATATTTTCTGACTTAATTTTATAACTTTCAGTAGCAAAAAATAGGGAGTCGGAAGTATTGGCAACAGCGTAATAACCCCCACTTGCAATCTTAACCGGCGTATCGGCGGATTTTGAGCTGTCATTTCCGGTTTGAGGAACACTGCAATAAAGTAAAGGATCTTTTCCGCATACATCTTCAAAAACAAATCCCTTTTGACAAAGATAATTTTTTATAAAATTTTCACTCTGTCCATCCCTTAACTTAATGCAGGTAAATTCTTTATCCTTGGGTATCTCTATACCTTTTAGCGGATCGGGACAAAGAGGCGAATTGGAATCTTTTTTGCATTCATCAATTTCGTTACACGAATAAAGCGGGAACGAGAGAGCTCTAGAAGCATAACCTGACTGAACAAAGTTAGATTCTATATATTGTTCGTTTGCTTTGGTATCAATTCCAAGCACGCTGGAAAGATTTAAGCTGCTATTTCCATTTTGTACACTAGCCACTAATTCCTGTCGTGGAGCAATTTTTACATCGGGCAGAGTAGTATTGGCAACATATCCTGTGGCAAATTCAGTTAAAATCTGTATCCAACCCGCCAGCGGGAAATATACATCCGACTGTCTGGAAGATGCAACAGGCATAGAGTTATCGAAAAACTTCGATTTATCGTTAACACACTGCTCGTTAGATTCCCCGTTATAATAATAAGGCATATTAAAAACCTCGGCAGGAATATATTTGGAATTGTTTTTTTTACCTTCATCGTGCACACTTTGTCTTATTAACCCCTGCCACCCGAAGTTTTCACTTTCGGGAATTTTTAAATCCAACCCTTTTGGCTTTAAGTAAATATCAATATACGAAACTAGGTTATAGAGTGCTGTGTTTAAGTTAATAGATGCAGATTTGGGCCATTCGGCATAAGGGTCCTGAGAAGATTTTTTGTAAATTTCGTCTTCAGATTTATGTTCGTAAACAAAACAGCTGTTTTTTACATCGGCTTCCCCAGGGAAACTACATCTTCCGCTTGAAAAATCGCAAAGTGGAATCAAATTGGTACATTTTACCGGCACTAAAACATTTAACCTGTTGTACCTGTAAACCACTGCATTAGGATCCACAGAACATTTTAAATTTGACTTTGCTTTATCTTCCTCTAAAAACACTTTATCGTATTTAAAGCTCCAGTTTTCGGAGATATCAGAATTTATCTTTCTAACACCGTAATTCCAGCAGATTTCGGAACCCGAAAACTGTTCGGATACCCTTTTAACCTCAACTTTTGGTCCAGGCAAAAGATTTTTTCGGTTTGTTGACGCAATTTGAATCCCCGGGCAGGAAGATACCTCCTCCTCTTTTAAAATGTACTTGGCTGAACCGATATCGGAGTACCTGCTTTGTCTTATAGATGTAAACTCTTTGTTATCAAAGCATGCAACAATTTCGGAAATATTTGATCTTTTTGCAAAGCAAACTGCACGCTCGTCGGGAATTTTACCGTCTTTATAGTAAACCCCCGATGTTTCGTAAGTAGAAGCTACCGCTAATTTGTTTTCGATATCGTTTTGAATTTCCGAAATAGAATTTTGATAAAGAGCATTACTGTTGTAATTTATAGGCACATTTCCTGCAAAATTATAATCCTTTAGTGAGTATATTAAAGAACTTGCGGAGGAGTTTAAACTTCCTAACCATGGAACTGGATAACTGCCCATCTCACCCAAATCTAACCCTTCGGCAAACTGGTTTAAGGAATCGTAAAAATTTTCCCCCTGCTTTGGCGTTCCAATTTGTGCGGAAATATAATTAGTTAACGGTGTGGAACTTATAACTGCAGAGCTATTTGCAGGATTGGCGCTTGCCACCGATAAAACAGGCAGACTTACATCCATATAAGTAACAAGAGTAATGCCAAATCCATTACCCGATGGAACAACCAGTGCCGAGGTCTTAGAATCAGATTTACTCTCTATAACCTGGCAGGATTTAAGTTTTGTATCTCTTCCAAGCCCATATGTCCCGTCATAATTAACATATATACTTTCCGAAACACCTGTCTCTAAATTAGAACTATCATCACCCGTTGGCAAATTTCCTGTATTAATTGAAATTTTGCAGCTTGAAGAAATACTCGATAAAACGGCAGTTGTTTCGGAATTTAATTTATCATAATTTTTTAAATGCCTATCATCTTTTAAATCAGAATTAGAATAATACGAAGTTGTATCTATTAAAACTGCTCCTTCGGAACTTGCAACCTCTCTAATTTTTGCATTCCAAAGTTCAGCCCCTCCTGTGCACGAAGGATTTCCCATAATAGTTACCAGTATTGGTGCTGCTTTTTGTTTAATAGTTTGTGTTATAAATGTTATAGCTTTCTTAAAATTATCAAGTTGATCTATGCCCGAACGGCAGTCATTTGTACCTAAGATAATTCTTACTGCTGCAATTTTTTCTTCATTCAGTTTTGCGTTAAGTGAATCGACATAGCTCTGGGTATAAAAAGGATGTCCCTCTAAAAAATCTAATGCACCCTGACCTTCAAAAGAAAGAACTTCTGCACCTGTTACCCCTGCCATACTTTCACCGTTTCCTGCAAGACTATCTCCAAACGAGAGCCAGCTAGTTTTTCCTCTTATTACACTACAGTATTGCTTTGCTGTATCCGAAACACCAAGTACACTATTTTCATTATCTTCTAAAGCAACACACGAATCGAAATTAGCATTTAGCCACCTGTTAGATTTTGTTGCTTTTTGCGGAATCTCAGAACAAACTGATGTTATCTCTAGTACCTGATCTGATGGGATACCCTGTTTGGGGATAGGGATAGTGGTTCCATACTCTTCCTCTGTAAAAGGTCTAAAAAAGTTTATTCCATCGATAGACTGGTCTCTACATAATTCGCTGTAAGAAGATTTAACTAAATCCAATGCAGAAACAGAAAGTTCCCCGCCATCTCCTGTTGATGGAGAATCGTTTGTTACAAAAGAACCAAACTCAGTTACTATAAATCCTAAATTGTTTGATTCTACATACTCCTTAACGGAAGAAGTCCTACTCCCAATTTTATCGGTGTAAAAAGCATGCGCCGAAAGATCCGAAAATACATAGGTATTTCCAAGAAGATAATCAAATAAAGAAGGATCTAGAACTTTTGAATATGCTAAAAAATCATCATTTTTTGTATTCGTTATGTTAAAAATCCCCGGGGCTAAATACATCGTGTCGCCTCTGTATCCCTGTAAAAGCCTTGCTGCAATATTTGCGGCTTCGGGTAAAATTGAATATCCGTAATTAACATCCGAGGTTAATAAAAAATCCGCCATCTCATTACCCGTGCCGGGTTCGTTTGGGCCCAAACTTGCTACAAACTGTGCGTCGGAGCCTTCCAAAGCTTGCGCAACCTGAAGATAAAATTTGGCCATAGATTCACCAACGGTTTGTGCAGACCCTTTTATTATAAAATTACATGGGCCAATACACAACCTGATAACCGGCATTTTCCCGTTATCCACAGCTTCATTTATTGCTTTAACAAGACTATCAACATTACCATCATTAGTTGTACTTATAACCACAAAACTCATGCCTAGATCTTCTACGGTACCTTTGCCACTTATAAAATCAATAGGACGAAGGTCACCGGAATAAGTTCCCATATTTACCCCGCTTTTGCTGTTTAATTCCATTCCCCAGATTTTTCCGTCTACTTCTGCAACAGTTTTAATTGGATCCGCTTTATTACCCGGATTTATTACCAAAGCCCGTCCGAAGGAATCAATAATTTTATACTCACCATTATAAGTTTCGGGAAACGATGGAGTTTTGGCTTTTGTAATTGTTTCGGAAGAGCTTTCCTGTGCTGTTACCGATTGCAAATTACCAAAAGCTTCAAAATTTCGGGAAGATAAATCTCTAACCACTGTTAAAAGCGAAAGGGTGCAAATTGCACCAAAAAGCACTCTTGTAGAAAGAGGAATTTTAGAAAATTGCTTCATGGATCTATTCTAAAGTATATAAACAGATTAAACAAGAATTTGATAACAAGTTAATTGCCAAAAATTTTATTAAAACAAAAGCAAATCTCCTCTTGTTAATGTCTCCCCGCTTAAAAAGCAGAAAACCGAAGTCGCCAAATGAGAGAAAAATTAGCAGCCACAGCACTGTTGTGCTAAAATTTTACTGTTTGAATTAACTCAACAAATTTTTTAAACTGGTTATATATAATATTTTAATAATATTAATATGAATATTGCCGAATTATTTTCTAAAAGAACACATCAAGCTTTACAGGAGGCTTTTTTAAAGGCACAGGAAAAAGGGCAGAGGTCTATTGATACAGAGCATGTTTTATTTGGAATAGCACAAGACACAATCGTTATTAATAAGATATTTAAAGAGCTTGGTGTAAACAGTTCGACATTAAATTCCGAACTGGAAAAAATTATGGCTGTAGGAACATCCAATGCACAACCCTCTTTTACACCAAGAGCAAATCAGGCTATCGAATTAGCTTACCAGGAATCTTTGGAATTAAACCATAACTACATCGGTACAGAGCATCTTTTACTGGGTATAGTAAAAGAGGAGGAAGGACTAGCTGCTCAGGTTTTAAAAAAATTCGGGGTAACACATATCAAAGCAAGGCAGGCTGTAATAAAAGTTGTGGGGGAAGGCGATAAAGAAGGTGATAAACAAAAAAACAAAACCGAAACTCCTGTTTTAGATCAGTTTACAAAAGATCTTACTGAACTTGCAAAACAGGATAAAATTGACCCTGTAATAGGAAGAGATAACGAAATTACAAGAGTAATCGAAATTTTATCGAGACGTAAAAAAAATAATCCGGTTTTAATTGGCGAGCCTGGTGTAGGAAAAACAGCAATTGCCGAAGGGCTTGCACAAAGAATAGTTACAAACTCAGTTCCCGAAATATTGTTAAATAAAAAAGTTAAGGCACTGGATTTGGCCTCTCTTGTTGCAGGCTCTAAATTTAGAGGGGAATTTGAGGAAAGGGCAAAAAAACTGGTAGATGAGATCGAAAAAGCTGAAAGAAACATTATCTTGTTTATCGATGAATTGCATACTATTGTAGGATCGGGTGCCCAGCAGGGAGAACTTGATTTCTCTAATATTATTAAGCCGGCCCTTGCCAGAGGAGAGTTACAGGTAATTGGTGCAACTACTTTAAATGAATATCAAAAATATATTGAAAAAGACGCAGCTTTAGAAAGAAGGTTCCAGCCGGTGATTATCGAAGAGCCAAGTATAGATGATACGATAAAGATTCTGGAAGGAATAAAACCCAAATACGAGTCGCACCATAAATTAAAAATAGCGGAAAATGCAGTTATACAAGCAGCCAAGCTCTCGGCCAGATACATTAAAAACAGGTTCCTACCCGATAAAGCAATTGACGTGTTAGACGAAGCAGCAAGCAGAGTAAGATTAAAATTTACTACAGAACCTCCAAAACTGGCACAGTTAAAAGCCCAAATAAAAAAGCTCGAAGGTGAAAGGGAGGCTTTAACAAGGGGAGGACAGCTTAAAGAGGCAGCAGAATTAAAAGTACAGATAGAACAACAAAAAGATGAATTAAAACCATTGGAGGCAGAGTGGCAAACCGTTAAGGGAAGTGGTACTCCCGAACTCACAACGCAGGATATCTTTGAAGTAATTTCTCGAATGACCGGAGTACCTCTAACAGAATTAAATAAGGAGGAGAGAGAGAGTCTAATCAATCTTGAACAAAAACTGCACGAAAGAGTTATAGGGCAGGAAGAAGCAGTAAAAGCAGTAGCGGAAGCAATAAAAAGGGGGCGAACAGGATTAAAAGATCCCAAAAGGCCAATAGCTTCATTTTTATTTTTGGGTCCAACTGGAGTTGGAAAAACGGAACTTGCCAAAAGTCTTGCAGAAATTATGTTTGGAGACGAAAATTCGATGATAAGACTCGATATGAGCGAGTATATGGAAAAATTTTCAGTTTCCAGACTTATTGGGGCTCCTCCGGGCTATGTGGGCTACGATGAAGGGGGTCAATTAACAGAAAGAGTTAGACGAAAGCCTTATTCAGTGATACTTCTAGACGAAATAGAAAAGGCGCATCCCGATGTTTTTAATATTCTTTTGCAGGTTTTAGACGACGGCAAGCTTACCGACGGGAAAGGTCGAACGGTGGACTTTAAAAATACAGTAATAATCGCGACATCCAATATAGGATCCGAACTTATTTTAGCAACGATCGGGGCGCAAGAAATGGCAAAGATGGTCGATAAGATAAAGCCCAAAACAAGCGGTGAAAGTTTAGTTAAGCTAAAATCCACAACCGAAATTATTCCCAAATGGGAAGAACTTAAAAAAGATGTTTTTGAGTTGTTAAAAAAATTTTTCAGACCGGAATTTATAAACCGATTGGACGAAGTAATAATGTTTAAGGCATTAACTCAAAAAGAGATAAGAAGTATTACAGAATTGGTTTTAAAAAACACAGCTAAACTTTTAAAAGATCAAAACATTACTGTAGAGTTTACTAAAGGAGCAATTGAGCAGATAGCGCTTACAAGTATAGAGCCACAATTTGGTGCAAGACCTGTAAAAAGAACAGTCCAAAGGGAGATAGATAATCTTTTATCTAATAAGTTACTTCTTGGCGAAATAAAATCTGGAGACAGTATTATGGTAGATTATCAAAAAGAGAACTTTTTAGTAAAAAAGTTAGAGAAAAAGAATAATAATTAAGGTTATAATTTGACACTAAAAACTTTTATACGCATAATATTTAAAACATCAGTTTAAATATTAAATAAAAGAAGTGTTTGGAAGATTACCCTTGATGGTTTACAATCCCAAAAATATCGGGAAAAAAGAAGCTGGATATCTAGGTAACGATGCCAAAATATATTTAGATCTTTATAAAGAAAAAATTCCTTTTTCGCCCTTTTTTTGTATTTCTAATCACGCATTTGAACATTTTTTAGAGTCTTCACGTCTTACAAAAAAAATCGCGGATATTCTTAAGGAATATAATCCGCTAATCTCGGGATCAGCACAACGATGTTCTCAGCAAATACTAAAAGAGATTTTTAACGCCCGCCTTGGAGAAACAATAAAAAAGCCTTTAATGTTTGCATACCATAATCTAACTAAATCCGAAAATCCGACTGTTTTGGTAAAACAATCACATTTTATCCCCGAAAATGTAATACCTCAACGAGAGAGATACTCGGTAAAATATGTAAACGGTGAAAAAGCTCTGGAGTGGGCAATTATTAATTCGTGGGCATCTTTATTTTCTACCGAAGCAATAGAACTTAGAGGTCTAAATAATTACAAAAAAGAGATTTCTCTTGGTTTAATTATTCAGATAATGAATATTCCCGAAATTTCGGGGAAGATCTTTACAATACCTCCGGCAACGCAGGAAAAAGATCTGCTGGAAATTAGAGCAGTATACGGTTTAAGCGACTTTCAAAGCTATTTGGATTCTAACAGCGATGTTTACAAAGTTTCCAAGAGAAACGGAGAGATAGTAGAAAAAAGACTCACAGAGCAAAAAATAATGAAAATAGTAACAAGCAAAAAAAGCGCAGACCCATCAAACGAAAAAACAGAGGTCGAAATCTCTAAAAACTGGCGCAACAGACCCAAACTAAGTGCCGAAAAAATAATTGAAATTGCCAAAATAGGAAAAAAAATTGAATCTAAATCACATGGCGTTCCTCTCGAGATAAGCTGGAATATAAGCGAAGGTATTGTTTCGATCGAAGAAATTTCTTCACTTTCTTTTTTAAAATCTGAACCTAAAAACAAGATCGCTATAAAAAGATTAGATTTAAATTCTATCAAGTCTACAACCATACAAGAGAAAATAAAGCAGCACGAGATAAATACGAGTTTAGAAAAAATAGAGAATGTCGCAAAAATCGAATTTAATCTTAATGATCTAGAAATAAAACAAGTCCGCGATTTAGCATCAAAAAATAAACTAAACAGAGATATTAAAACTAAAACTCCAATCCTACTCGATGTAACCGAGATGCAAACTAAAAAGCTGGATGATGCTAAAAGATTTAACGGAGTTTTTTTTGATATTAGTCCGCAATATTCACTAACAATAAATCCTGGTGCCGAAAAAAATGACTCATCTAAAAACGCTACAAGAATGCTTAACAACTTATCTTTAAATTCCAAAATTTTAGCAAAACTTTTCGAAGAAAAAGAGATTTTTTTAAGGCTGGTAACAAATTATCAGAAAACAACTCAATCCGAACTAAAAAATTTATTGGCAATTCAATCTCAGGGTATTTTTAAAGGGCTTCCCGATAATTTTAAAAGAAGTAAAATAAATTGGATAATTCCTTCTTGTAGATCTGCCGACGAAATTACCGAAATTAAAAGAGAGCTTTTTGCTTTTAATTTTTTAAAGATTAATTCTAAATCCCATTTTTGGGTCGAGCTGGAAATTCCTTCACTTCTAATGGATTTAAGCCAGCTGAATAGCAAAATTACGGATGGAGTAGTTATTAATTTTGAAAATTTTGGGAAGATCTTTTTTTACAAAGAAACATTTACCGCGCTTGAGCTAAAAAAGCTTACGGCAATAATTTCAGAAGTTATTACAAATTTAAAAAAGAAAGACCTAAAAATAATTTTAAGGCTTGAATCTATTAATAACCAAGAACCCCTAACACTTTTAAAACACGAGGTAAATAAGGTTATAATCTCACAAACGCCTTCGGAGGAAAATATAAAACTTTTTAATAAAATGGATGTAAATGGCAATTAATCGAGACGATCAAAACACATTTATTATGATCTTTGCAATTTTGATTGTCTGTATAATTGGTGTAGTTGCTGTTATTAACTCATTCTGGCTAATTATAAAAGCTCCGTTAGAGAATGTTATTGCCGAAATTCAAAAATTTATACCGGTTAGACGAAACTATAATTTTATAGTACCTAGTATTACACCCGAACTAACACTTACTCCCGAAAATACTCCCACACCAACAACCGAAGCTGTCATTTCGCCAACCGAAACAACAGCACTTGTAAAAGCCCTTAATTATAATTTTAGTATTGATACTAATACGCAAATTCTCCCCGTAACTTTTTCCAAAGAGGCAAAAAATACGTTAACTGAATTATATGAAAAATTTAAGGAAGCGGGTTTTGAGCAGTTAACACAAGGCAATATTTCTATACCGAGATTAAATGTAAGCTCGGAAATTTCTAATAATATTCAAGGTAAATTTAGCGGGTTCAAAGACACAAGTGGTAGATATCTTTTTTGTTTAAGAACGGCTGCTACTTGTAGTTTTATTGACAGACTTCAAAGCGGAGATGAAATATATATAGAGCAAGAAATTTTTGCTGTTAAAGGGAAGGGGAGTTTTAGTCCCAATTTAGAAAGCGTTGTAGAAGAAAGCGAAGAAATCCAGATAAAAATGATAACCCTAGACCGTGATCAAAACAAAGTATTTGTTGTATATGCAAAGTAGAAGACATTTTTTTAATATAATTTTAATTACAAGCTGGATTGTTTTTTCAATCAGTTTTTTTTCGGCCGGAGTGAATGGGTTTAGCTCATCATTTAATATCGATATTTTAGGACAGGATCTTTTCAAAAAGTCCGGGTCCGCAATTTTAGGAGAGGCAGATAATTCTCAACAATATTCGCAGATAAATTATCAGGATAAAAGGGCATATATACTAGATCAATATTTTTTAAAGAATCAATCCCCATTGTATTTACAAGGCAGTAATATTGTCGAAGGGTGTGAAAAATTTAATGCTCCGAAAGATTGCACCATTATTGCAGCAATAGCCAAAAACGAAACAGATCTTTGCAACTACTATAATTCTTTTGAAATGAAAAACTGCTGGGGATTTGGGGGTGGAGGAATTTATAGAAGAAGTTTTGAAAATTTTAAAGAAGCCATTTTTACAATAACGGATGTTTTAGTAAACCAGTATGGACACAGATATATTATCGATCCAACTTTAATGCAAACCACCTTTTGCGGTAGTGAGCCCGGGTGCGAAAATTGGGGTTCTAAAATTAAATATTTTGTTAACGAAATAGACACTTTTGGTAAAAATATGGGGTTGGGAAGCATTTTAGAATACAGAAAATGAATCAATTTAGGCAAAAAGTTGACAAAAGCCGATAAAAGCCTATAAAATCACCGAATCTATTTTTTTACAAAACACAACATATGGGTAAGTTAAAAATTCCTTCTGCTTTTATTACTCTCCCATACAAAAGGGATTCTATTAGGCCGGACTTAACTCCCGAGCAATATAAAACTTTTTTTTCTTCTGTTAGCAGTTTACACAACTTGCTTTTGACAGGGGAAAAAGATGGTAATGCAAATATGTCTAAAGATGAACTTCGAGATCTACAAAAGAGTGCGGAGAGTCTTTTATCAACCGATACTGCACTTCTATCGAGATTTTTGAGCTTAGATATACTGCAACAATACAGTTTTATTCAAGAAAGGATTAAAACCGCAGGTGAAATGTTGGTAAATGGAGATATTCCCACTACTGAATTTAAAAAAGAATATCTCAAATGTTTGGCACTATCAATATCAATTGAAAGTCCGGATTATTCCTTTATAGGGCTTTTAAAGTTGCCACAAGAAGTTTTAGATAAAGTAACTACTCTGCTGCTAGAGGATAATCCGCCCGAGGCTGTAGAAGAGGGATAAAGAAGCTTTATTTAAAACTTTGTCTAGAAGTATTTGACAATAGCTATATCTTTTTATTTTTACCACAAAATTACTTAGAAAAGAAATCGGAGCCTATTTGGCTCCGATTCAATTTCTTCTAAGCTAATTAGCTTAACCTCTCTTTTTTAAGGAAAGATACACAGCAGTTGTACCCAAAGCTAACGCTACTATTAAAGCTGCCCATACCACTCCCTCTGTTTGAACAGTCGGAGTTGTTTTTAGCGTTTTATCATAATTTGTTATCAAAGAGTTAACTAAAGATCCGCTTTCAGTTTCTGCAGAGCACTTTACAGAAAAGTTATCGAATGTTGCGATAGAAACTTGTTCCTCTGTATTACCTACGTAATGTGCAAGAGCAACCTTAAAAGACTTAGAATCTGTAAAAGCAGTACCTAAAACTGTATAAGTATCGCCTACTTTTACACTCCCAGTTACTAAGCTACCAACTTTAGTTATAACAAATGTAACGACTTTTTCATCATTAGCAAAATAAGTAACCCCAGGGAAAATGTTTACAGCTGAATTCCCGAAGGCAGTCATGTAAAATTTTGCAGGTCCTGTTGAGCTTTTTTCCATCCTTAATCTAAAAGAGCTTGAACTGCTATCAAAATCTAATCCTGCATCTGCAATTCTGTTTCCTGCAGTATTCGCAACAAAATCAGATAAATCTACCCTTACTTCAGCATTTTCGCCTACAACCCTCTGGGAAAAATTAAGTTTGTTTGCAGTATTAACTTTAGATATTGTACTAACAAGCACACCATCTTTTGTCTCCACCAAATTACCTTCCGAAACTGTTGTTGTTAACTGAGAGGGAAGAGTTGTGGAGAATTCCTCCATAAAATTATTACAACTTTCTTGAGCCAATGCCGAGATTGGAAAAGCAGCAGGTGCGAAGAGAATAAGACCTGCAAGAACATTTTTTAACTTCATATGTTCATTCTAAAAAATAAATTAAAAGTCTATGGTATTATTGTACAAGATGGGTAGAGATTTTCAATATTTCGATTCTAACAGATTAAAAAATTTTCAATATAATTTTAATAAACAATTAAAATATTGTTAAAATGGGTTGCAGATTATTTTATATATCTAGTTTATTTCTTATTTTGAGTTTATGTTTATAGTATACTCACTTGTACTTATAATTACAGGAATGTTTTTATTGGGGTTTGGGAAAAAATACTTTAAAAGAGCACTTTTATTGGCGATTTTTTTGGGAAGTTTTTTAGGTCTTAATTATTTAATAACTACCTTAAGCGGTTCTGATTCGATTGGAATAGTTATTACATCATTTATTGTTAGTTTGTTTTTTGTTGCTATATCATTTTTCTTCTTTGAAATTGCCATTTTTGTTTCTGGGGGAGGTTTGTTAACAATAGTTCTTTTAAATATTTCGTCAATACTACAAATAGACGAAAATTCACTTAGGGCAGTTGCATTATTGTCCTTTATTATTGGAGGTGTTTTATCACTAGTTTTTAGAAAAGCTATTTTAGTTATTCTTACGGCATCTTTAGGAGCGACAATTACAACATTAGGATTACTTATTGTATCAAATTTAAGCATTGATTCTATAGATAAGTTGATAGTACATTTAAACACAAACCAGCCAACAATAAGAGTTTTTACATTAATTTTATTCGTTGCATCAATATTGTTTCAAACTTACAGCTATAAATTTTTTAATAAGAAAGTTGTTGCCTAGTAATCTTGTGATAATTTATTGAGCACCTGCCCCGAAGTAGCTAAGTAATTACATAGAAGATGTTACAAATTTCAATAAAACTTGAAAAGTTATGAATGGATGGGCATAATATAGTGTCAAACTATTAAATACTCATCCAATGAATAATAACACAAAGAAGTTTCTTGCGCATCTATGTAAATTCCTACCAGAAAGAAAACCTGGGAAAAGAGGACCCAAACCAATAAGTGCTATTGTTATGCTAATTGAATTACAAAGGCTTTTTAAAACAAGTTGTGGATGGAGGGGAATTAAGCATCAAACAACTTGTAGAAGATATCTTTACGAAATTCAAAGAAGAGGATTATTAAAAAAATTTCACAAATTCATAACTTCCAACTTAACAATAAGAAGATTAGGAAAAGTAATAATAGATTCAAGTGATCGGGTATCGTACAGAACATGTAATTTAGTAACGTATTCCGGAAAATATCATAATTACTGTATAAAGATAACAATAGCAATAACTGAAGACTGTGTTCCGATATATTACTCTGTAGATGTTGGTAGCGCTCCAGATTCAGAGATACTTGATAAAATGCTTATTGGTATTAAAAAATTACCTTATGAGCTTTTCTTGGATAAAGGATATGAGAGGTACCAAAGAAGACAAGAATTAAAAAAACAAAATTGCCAGGTAAGAATGGAGATGAAGAATTGTAGCAATAACAGAAAATTAGGACCACGATTTAAGTTTACACATGAGCATAAATACACTAGAGGATTAATTGAAAAAGTGGTGGCATGGTTAAAAAGTTATTCAGCTATAGATTTCAACAAATTTAGAAAGAGATCAGTCATTTCAGCATCATTCCTATTTTGCTTATCAGCTATAACTTTTAATCGCTTATTAAATTTGTAACATGTTCATAGTATTTTACAAATAAGTAACCATTCTTATGGTTAAAACCACTTGCATACTATTTTAAAAAAGATAGAAAGCGAGCCATACACTAGATATTTATTATTGCCATAATGTTAATACCAGGAAAATTGGATAATTACTCAGCTTATTCAGATATTTTTTGAGTCGACCGAGATTCGAACTTCCTCCTTCGCTTTGCTTCGGCGGACAAGCTCCACCAACTCGACTTTGTCGAGAGCAGTATGTCTACAAGGGGTGTATCTTTAATTTGAGTCGACCGAGATTCGAACTCGGAACCAACTGCTTAAAAGGCAGCTGCTCTACCGTTGAGCTATCGACCCCAAAACATGACTAGTAGGTCATGTTTTGAAATAAACAAAACACTTTAAAGTTCAACAACTAATTATACAAAACACTTTTACTTCTTTTTCGACATGACTAGTAGGTCATGTTTTGAAATAAACAAAACACTTTAAAGTTCAACAACTAATTATACAAAACTCTTTTACTTCCTTGTCGACAGGCCTAGCAGGTCGTTGTTACTTAACCTGAACATAATTTATTAACTACATTTACAACTTTTTTAGTACTTGGTTTCCTTCAAAACTTCTTTCTGTTAATTATCTACCTTAAATTTTCTCTGACCAGTAATTGCTATTCGATTAAGCCTTTTAAGGCATAAGCATTTTAACCTAATCCAAAAAAAATTTAAAGGCTAAAGAGATAATTCATGCCAAAGCCAATTAAAATTATAAACATCCAAAATTAGAAGGTTTTTTTACACTTTAAAAAACTACAATTATAAAGCTATAATCTCTTTATATATTATTTTTACAAATATGTCACAAAATACTGAGCTACCCGCTTTTCCAACTCCAGAAAAGATAGAAGTCGGAGCAATTATTACATTATCTTCTTCCATAGGTACAATAAGTGTTCAAGTTAACTATATTTTAAATACTGCTAACACCCCTGTATATTGCTGTACAATCGTAGATCCTAACAATCCAAATGCAGAAGGTAATTCGCTTAATTCATATGGCAGTGATATATAAAAAGGTATTATTACTTTCGTAAACGGTGAATATAAAATAAGTTTTCCAAACCCCGAACCTTAAACTGGACTTTAAATACTATTAGGGCGATAATGTTACAGTAATTTTTAATATCCCCACAAAATGGATGTAGACAAAAATAAGCGATTTTCTTTCGAAAACACCTCGGGCAGGGTATTTTCGGCACTTTTTTTAATTTCTTTAGGTATTGTATTTTTACTAAACACATCAGGTGTTGTAAGCTGGTCGGTTTGGGGAGGTTTTGCCCTTCTTTTTGTAAAAATCTGGCCGGTTTTTTTAATTTTAGTAGGTTTACAAATTATATTGGGAAAAAGCTTTTTATCTCATCTGTTTTTTAGTTTTGTATGGTTTTTGATTTTTGCTGCAGGTATTTTTATCGGCATTGTTAATTACTCGCAGGAAACTCCTTTTACCAAAGAGCTAAGATCTCAATTCGGCTGGTTAATAAACCTTGATCTCTCTTCCCAGGAGGGAAAAACAAATAGCACATTTATTACCAAAGAGACCGAGTACAATTCTCAGGAGGTAACTATAAATTTAAAAAGCGGCGAGCTTGCCATAACCGATGATGAGGATATTGCGGGTGTGCAAATCGAATCGACGTTTTACAACAATTACGGCGAGCCGAAAATAACCGAAGTTGTCAATAACAATATCCAAAAGGTAGATTTTGAGCAGTATTTTCAACAGGGATTGTTAAAACTATCTGCCAATCTAAATTACAATATGGAAATCGGGGATACCGAAAAACTCCTCAATATGGAACTTAATTTAACGGCAGGTAGTGCCACCTTGGAATTTGAAGAAAAAGCAGTTGAAAATCTCTCTTTAAATATGGTTGCCGGCAGCGCAGATTTAGAATTTTCAAATAAATCTCTTCCCTTACTTTTAGATATCTCTTTAACTGCCGGAAGCGTTAAAATAGAACTCCCCGACGATACGGGATTAATAGTAAGTAACAGTTCAATTGCCGGATCCACAACAATTTTTGGAGAGGTGTTAAAAGCCAATGAAACTAAAACTTTTAACAAAGATTCGGTAAAAAAAGTTATTATAAATATTAACCAAACAGCAGGAAGTTTAACCGTAAATTAAATATTATTACACTTTTTTATGAATAACTCTGATTTTTTTACCAGGTTAGTTATTGGGGGGGGTATTATTCTCTTGGGAATAGGATTTTTATTAGATCAACTATTTAATGTTAACTTCGGAGTAGTCTTCTCTAAAAGCTGGCCCCTAATTTTAGTAGTTTTAGGACTTGTTGTAATTATTAGAAGTCCAAAGCAATTACTTGTTGGAGGCACAATATTATTTGCTGGTGTTGTAATGGAAATATCTGTTCTTGTAGGAGGAAGATTTAATATATGGGACTTATGGCCACTAATACTTATATTTATTGGAGTATCGATGATATTTAACAGAAATTTTATTAGCCAGGCAAAAATGGAAGAAAAAGACGATAGAACCGATACTACGGTACTCTTTTGGGCATTTGACAAAAAAATTACCTCCGAAAATTTTAAAGGTGGAAATGTAACAGCTATTTTTGGTGGAGGAAAACTCGATCTAAGCAAGTGCAAAATAAGTAATGACGGGGCAACAATAAACATTACTACAATATTTGGAGGTGTCGAAATAATAACACCCGAAAATTGCGAGGTAAAAGTAGCAGGTCTTGGCATATTTGGCGGGTTTGAGGGAAAAAGCAAATCACAAAGTGTGTCTACACTTCCAAAGCTTATCATCGACGGGACGGCTATTTTTGCAGGAGTAGAAGTAGAATAACCTTAAATTTATTCTTGTGTAGTGGTATAATTCAAAGCTCACACACGTAGCTCAGTGGATAGAGCAACTGCCTTCTAAGCAGTAGGTCACTGGTTCGAATCCAGTCGTGTGTAACTCTTTCCTAAATATGGGGTTTGTAGCTCAGTGGTAGAGCAGTCGCCTCTTAAGCGATTGGTCGTGGGTTCGAATCCCACCAAACCCAAAATATTGTAATATATGAGCTACATTTTCACCGAAAATTTAAAAAACACCAGGCTGGATTTAGGATTACTTTCTTTTATTTTAGAACTTAAAAGAGGTACCTCCAAAAGGCTTGTACTAAACGGAGCAGTTAAAGTAAACGGAAATATAGTTAAAAAACCAAACTATAAGCTAAAAAATAACGACGAAATAACCATCGATGAGGTGAGAATGCGAGAGATACTTGCCGAGAAGGAGTCGGCAATAATTACACCGGTAAAAATGGAACTCAATATATTGTTTGAAGATAATAATCTTTTGGCAATCAATAAACCTTCGGGGATAGTTACACATCCATCGTATAAGCACAAAAACGAATCTCTTTTAAATGGAGTTATCTACTATGTTATTAATAATTCAAAAACTCCATTTTGTAAGCCAAGAGCAATAAATAGGCTGGATAAAGGCACCTCCGGAATAGTTTTGTTTTCAAAAAATATCGATTCTCATAACTACTTTTCGGTACAGTTTAAGAAAAGAAATATATACAAAGAGTATATTGCAATCGTTGCAGGAGATATTGGAGAAAAGTTTAAAAATTCTACGCAGCTTACAATAAGATCGAATTTAACAAAATCTCCAAACAATTTAAGGTACAAAAGCACCAATGTGTTTAATTCTGAGCCAGCCGAAACCGAAATTAAATATTTGGGGAGACTGGAAAATGGCTTATCTGCCGTAAAAATTGTTCCTAAGACGGGGAGAACTCACCAAATTAGAGTCCATCTTTCTGAATTAGGGTTTCCCATACTTGGAGATACTTTATACGGCGGGAAAGAGTACAGCCGGCTTATGCTTCATTCTCATAAACTAAGAGTAAATAATTTGGATAGGAGTATAAGAGAGATAAAAGCTAACCTT
Source organism: Candidatus Dojkabacteria bacterium (assembly GCA_025993875.1). Classification (GTDB taxonomy): domain Bacteria; phylum Patescibacteriota; class Dojkabacteria; order J137; family J137; genus JAMQHH01. The sequence continues at coordinate 21,268 of JAMQHH010000005.1, read as the reverse complement.
CCAGTCGAATTTACGGAGTTATTCAATAATTTAATTAATGGTTTTTAGTATGAAAAAGAATAGAGTAGGAGATTTAATCGAAAATACCATAGGATTATTCTTCTTTACGGGATTTTTAATACTTTTTAATCTTTTGTACTATAAAATTACGTTTTTATCGGATAATTTTGACAGTATAAAGCCTTTTTACAATGCTGTACTGGTTATTGGCATTTTACTTAATTTTCTTAGATATTTTATAAAAACCGAAGTCTATAAGTTATTTACCGACGTAATAGAAAACATATTTTTTATTGTGTTGGCGTACATATTTTGGGTTGTGTTTCCCTTTAGCACCGAGGTTTTTGGTAATAAAGAAACATGGGATAAAATCTTTAGATTTTTAATAATCGTTCCCCCAATAATTTCGAGTTTTGGGCTGCTGGTATCAATTATTAAGTTTAGCGGAAAAAGCCGCAATTAAAAAATTATTTATATTATAACCTTTCGATTATAGTAAAAAAGAAATCCGGCAATTATTGTTAAAATGCCGACAGCAATAAACACATAATTAAAGCCATATTGATCAATAAAGATACCACCCAAAGCTGCGCCGGCAGCTGCAGCTATATTTACAAGTCCTATTTTTAAGCCAAATGTTCTTCCCAAAAAATCCTCAGATGATATTTTAGAAATAATTTTTTCCTGCGAAGAATCCGTAAGACCTCGACTCAGACCTAAAAGTATGTGAATAACATAAAACCCCCATATACTATTTACTACACTGATAAAGATAAAAATAACACCCCTAAATATAAAACCGCAAAAAATAATAAGGAAATCGTCTTTAACACCTTTAATTTTATCGGCAATTGTAGCAAATAAAATTACACTTACACCGAACGATAGAAAAAAGCACATAGACGCAATGCCGATTTCGAGCGCGCTGATTCCATTTATATATGTAAGAGCAAATAAAACCAAAAACGGGCTTACAAGATTTGATGCCAGCCAAAATATAAAAGAAGATGCGTAGATATATTTTAATTTTAGAATATTGTCCACTTTTGTATACTAACATGCCTACGAGCTGCTGTTAATGCTATAATTTAACATAAATTTAATGATTAGGTAGAATTGTTACAAGACGTTGATATTGTGTTGGTGGTTGTAGCTCAGTTGGTAGAGCGCCGCTCTGTGGAAGCGGTTGTCGCGGGTTCGAGCCCCGCCAACCACCCCATATAGTACAATCGTCTAAATTTCGTAGTAATTCAAAGGCCTCATCCATTGTGTATTCTAGTTTTTCACCATTCATCTTGACGTTCTGAAATACTAAATTGATAATTTGCCTTCTTTCTTCCATTTCAGAACACAAAAATAAATCATAAGCACTATGAGCAAGCTGAAAGACATAACCCATCGTAATATAATAAGATTCATCCGATTTGGTTAGCTTAGATAATTGGTCAGTAATTTCACTTTGTCTTGCGTTGTATTCTTTCCACTTTGCTTCATAAAAATCCTTCGTAATACTCTTTAATTGCTGTAAATTTCCTGAAGGTAAGTATATAGGTTACATATCTTCTTTTAACTGCAATCCCAGGTTTTTAGAAGATAAAACTTTCCAAATATTTTATCAATGTGATTCGAGCATAAGAGTAACAAGCCACGAACTAATGCACTTTATATTTTATGGATATTCTGCAGACAAATTTCCCGAAATAACAAAAAATTTAGATACTAATAATGGTTTATGGTGGGATGTTGCAGAAGTATTCAACAGTGTTGTACTTTCTTCTCAAGAATTTACTCAAATTTTAGGCACTGAAGGAGATAGTGGTTATCCAGACCATCAAGATTTCATTGCTAAAGCCAAAGAAATATATCGAAGCAGCTCGGATGTATCTGAATTTATTAAGAAACTTTTTAAACTTTTAGAGTAGAAAATTTATGTCGATAATACCTAAAGAAGAATGGTCAAAACTTCATATTGCTAAATTTGATGACTGGACATTAGGAGTTGGAGGAAACCAACATGTCTTAGGTTGGCTAATAATATTTCCTCCAAGAGCATTTGAAGGTTCAATGGTACATCTAACTGACAAGGAGATGTTAGACTTTAAGAAAATTGGACAAATTGCTGAGGATTTACTAAAAGAGTGTTTCAATCCTGACTGGTTTAACTACTGTCAGCAAGGGAATAACGTTAAAAGGATTCATATACATTTACAACCTAGATATTTATCAGAAAGAGTTTTTGAAGGACACACTTTTACGGACGAAGGTTTTATTGGCAAAGGAACAATACGGTTTCTTAACGATGAAAATCTTGCTCCCAAAGAACTTGTATTTAAGATAGTACAAAAGCTTAGGGATGCATTAAAGTCTAAAGATATAAAAGATTTTAAAGTTGAAATATTAAATAACTAATCTATGAATATTGACTTATCAAAACTAAACTACAGCTTCAAAAATAAGCCTTTACTAGTAGGAGGCAAAGCAAAAGAATATTATGAAATTAGAAAATCTGGTGAGGACACTGACTTAATAGTTTCGACTGAAGATTACGAAGCCTTATCTAAAATGTATCCAAGTAATCTAAAAGATTTGTGGGGAGATTTTGGAATTGTAGTTTATGAATTTGAGATTTGGAAAACAATTTGTCAATTTGACTATGATTACCTTTCAGATGGTGCAATAGAAATGAAGGACTATAAAATAATTTCTTTAGAAAAACTTTTATTTTTAACTGCTTTGGCAATCAAGAAGCAAAAGTATCTAGATGATTTGTATTTAATTGTAGATAAAGTACTTAAGCTCAAATATAAAGACTTTGATGATTCAAAGTACAGAGCGTTAGAATCGTCTAAATAACACAATTTTGTATTTCTACAATTATAAATAACAAATTAAAATCGTCGGATTCTGACCTAAATATCCAATTTTAAATTCCTCAACTTCATAATTTGGGAAGTAGATTTTAATATACTTCTTTATTAAATCAGGTTTCATTCCTATAAATCCAAAGGAACTATCTTTTTTGAGTATTCGAGCATATTCTTTAATAGATTTATCATAAAGTTTTGATAAATTACTTTCACTAATTTGTTTGTTCCAAGGGAAATTGCTAACAGCAATATCAAAATAATTATTTTGCCACTTTGTTTGTTCTGCATTTTGCAATTTAATTTCTACATTCTTTAAACCAGCTTTCACTAAGTTTTTCTTAGTTAGTGTAACACTAGATGGTTTTATATCACCTCCAAATACGTTAAATCCCATTAAACTAGCTTCGCAAAGAAAAGTACCACTTCCACAGAAGTTATCAACTAAACTTAAACAATTGGGCTTTTTATTTAATTTATTAAGTATTTCTAAGATGATTGCTGAAGCAATAGTTGAACGTATACTGCCTAAAGTAGTTGTGTGGTTATAGCTTCTTTTATAAAGACTTTCGGGGAAAAGTTTTAAAGAAATGAAAGCAGTGTCTTCTTCTATGTTTATTCTAAAGTCTAAGTTTGAATGGTCCAATTCAGAATAAGATAAATTCAATCTGTTAGAAAAGTATTTCTGTAAACTAAGTTTTAATTCTTCTTTGTTAATATTGGATTTGTAATTGCTTAAAGTAACCGAGAAATTATTTGAAATGCTTCTAAATTTGGAAATAAAGGGGATGAAATCCTGTTGAACAACATTTAGCTCAATTTTTAAATCCATTATATCCTGCAATGAAAAATCACCAAGTAGTAAGGCTACATCATCAATAGTTTTAAGTTGGCTTAGATTTAAGGGATTATCAGTATATTCAAACCTTACATATTTAGACTGTTTAGACTGTATAGATATAACAGTAAGCCCTTCAATCAAAGAAAGTTCTTTAGCACAAATAGCTTCTATACCTTTTGTTACAAATGCAATATACTTCATATAGCTGAATTATATAAAAAACTATGAACAACAGAAAGAAGATAACTGAAAATATAATGATTTTAGAGTTCTTAAAGGCAGAATTAGATTCCAGTAGATTCAAGAATAAGCTAACCGAAGGTTTGAATAAGTTAAATGCAAATACTGAAATCATTACTAATGCGGACCTTAAAAATGAAGAAGAAAATCAAACAAGGAAAAAACTTTTTAATATATACAGGGATTACGATAATAACGTAGGATTATTTGAAGGTTTTCCTACCAATATCGAATGGCATGAAGTTGATATAACTAAAGAAGAATTACTTAATCAAGTTTTCTATATAGATTATGATTATTGGACTGAATTAACTAGTGGGAGTAGATTACCAAAAGATGCTGTTAAGTCAATTAAAGAAGGAAAAACTGTATTTGAAGTGAGTAATGAAGGATTCTTAAATGCAAGTGAAGATTTTAAAAAAGGTAAAAAGTTTAATAAGCTAATATTGGTAAGCGATGGCAAAAAATTAGTAGTTTTAGAAGGACATTTAAGACTTACTGTTTATGCAATGAATCCTGATTTAGTACCAGAAACCATACCAGTCATTATCGGATATTCAAGTAATATGACTGAATGGAGCTGTTTTTAAATAACTAAAGGCTGAATCCCGAAGTTTTGAAAGAAGATTTTAAACTGTTCCAAGCTAATATTAAAGTGTGGGAATTTTGTTCTGAATATGTCTAACAGATCACCCATCATGATTTTTTTAGACGATAAAATCTCAATATTTTCCCCACCGTTCAGGGTATTGACAGGTGAGAAGGTTGACTCCAATTTCTCAAATTTTGACTTTGCTTTCTTGATTATTAACAAAGGTTTATCTATATCAACTGAAAGATGTAAATCTTTAATTACAATATTGGCTCCTAAATTTAGAAAAATATCGTTCTTAACTGTCAAATCTCCATCCTCAAACTTCTGTTTAGCTTCATGAGCAAATTTGAACGATTTTTTAGCTTGTTCTGTCCATTCTGCTATGCGTTCGTCGGTATTGTCTAAAATCTTTTTGTATTTCGCTTTTGATTTATTAAATTCTGCAAGGTTAGAATCGTAAGCCTCTTCTGGAATTTTGCCACTTGAATATCCCTTCACCAAATTATGAATCTGTTCTAGGGCTTCATCATAGCCTTTCTGCGCAGCCTCAATAATTTCATTTCTATCTGAAATGTCTTTCTGAACATCAAGCTCTAGTTCATCTAATGCCCATTGATGGAAAGAATCAGGTATTTCAATGGATTCAAGCATTTCAGCTAGTTGCTTTTCTAGTTGGGTTACTTCTAAGTACTTCTGACTGCAATTACCTTTGGATTTTGTGCAACGGTAATAAAAATATTTGTGTACATTACCATTCTTCTGAACCTTCACTTTCGGGTCTACAACAATTGAACATCCACATTCACCACATTTCATCATTCCTGTATACGGGAATAAGTGCTTTTGAGGTCTTGGTCTATCTTTATGTCCTCTGTATTTTTGTATTAGTTCAAATTCTTCTTCTGAAATTGCTTTTTCATGCTTACCGTCATACCAATTACTACTAGCTTCTGGATATTCAAATTTTCCGCAATAAAAAGGATTGGAAAGCATTCTGTAGAATACACTTTCAGACACTTCCTCACCTTTCTTAGTCCTTAAACCAAGATTATTTGCATAATTCAAAGCAATTAGTGGGCGCATTTCACCAGTAGCAACTTTTCTTAGTGCTTTTGAGATTATCTCGAATCGTTCTGGGTCGGGCATTATTTCTTGGTCACCAACTTTTTTGAAGGGTGAGTGCATATAGCCGAGTGGCAATGAAGCCTTTGGATTCCAACCTCTTTCTGCTTTCTTGATTAAACCTCTAGTGGTGTCATCACTCAAATCCCTACTGAATTGATTGGTTACTCCAAACTCGACATACATCATCATTACATTGTCTTCTGGAAGCCAGTTTCTATCAATTGTACGAATATGTTTAACTTCTTTTCTTTGAAGCATACCCATTATTTTGCCAGCGTCATCAGGGTTACGAGACAAACGGGAAAGTTTCCAAACAATAATTCCATCCGCTTCACCATTAGCTATTCTTTCCAGCATTTCATTAAACACTTTTCTGCCTACATGGAATCCTGATGAAGACTCACTAAGAGTATCGACAATTTTCAAACCAAGCTCTTTTGCAACGTCAGTCATTACTTCTACTTGTGCTGATATTGAAGCGACTTGGCGGTCTTCCGATTCACTAGACTTTCTGGCATAGAGAAAGTAGCGGTTCTTGGCAAAATTGTGTTCTTTAATAAATTTACTCATACTTATAGTTAAAAATATTTTACTTTATATCCCTTTTACAATAAACGACAATTTTACTTACCCTTAAACTCCATACTTGAAATAATGTCAGAGACTCGGTAGTTATCAACTGCTCCATATCCATAAAAAGTTGTTGTTAACCTCTCATGCCCAACATTCTGGCTAATTGCTTTCATTTGCTCTGCCCCAATTGCATACTTGTTAGCTTCACTAATCGCAAAATGCCTGAACTTGTGAGGTGAGTAGTATTCCAAACCCATCTGTTCGGCTCTTGCTCGAAACATCTTTCGCATTGGATTAGTGTCAGCCCAGTAAACTTTATCTACACCTGCTGCAATAAATGAATGTTGAGTTTCACTCGCTAGTTCAATCTTAGTTGCTGGGAATAGTGGGTTACTATTATCAAATAGTTTCTCTTTTCTTAAAAATTGATGCCACTCCAAAATATAATTTAGAAGGGTATCATCAAACTTAAAAAGCGTTGTATATATGGTTTTGGAGAACTTTGTTTTTACACCTTGTGCTGGGTCTTGTTCAATAAGTAATTTCTCAGGAGCAAAGCAGCCAATAGGTAAACTAATAATCGCTAAATCTCGCATCCCTGATAAAGCTGTAAAAGCAATTAAGGCTCTGTCTCGTTGGTCAATCTCATTTTCAATAGGGAAACTACACATTTTCTGAATGTAAGCTAGACTTGGATACTTTGGCATTTTAGAACTAGTTGCAATCTTGGTATCTGCTTTGCTTAGTCTTAAATAAGCTACATCATCCATCGTTACTTTCGACTTGTAGCCTGACTGCATAGATAGCCAATTAAAGAAATGGTTCACATGTCGCAATACGCTGTATTGGGTAGTCTTATCTAGTGTATTACCAGTATTTTTATTCTTAGTTACTTCAAGCCATTTCTTAAAACCCTTTGCTGAGTCAGCATTAAATTTTTTGTAATCCTGATTCTTTGTATATTCATCGTACTTCCACAAAGCTGCTTCTTTAACCTTCATGGTTTTATCTGAGTAACCCAAAGCTCCCTTTGCCCAATCGAAATACTTTCGCTTCATCTTCTCATTTTGGTAGCGTATTTTGCTCATAATTTTTTAGTTAATAATTTAATTTTCAAAGTGAGTGTTTAGACGGTCTGGAATAAACCATAATATTATCATAGTATTCGTTTGTGGTGTTCATTTTAGTGTTCATAGAATAAAAATTAAATTATTTAGTGAAAGGATTTGGTTTATCAAATAGAATCTCAGGTGTCTCTTCGTTTATGTGCTTTTCTGTAACGCCATATTTCTCAGAATATAAAGTATCAACTGCACCAAAGTGAGCAGTTTCCCACTCAAAACCAAGCGTATTAGACACTTCTTTAACTTCTCCTTCTGAATGTCCTTCAACCTCGACAAAAGGTTCTAAATAAGGCCACTCATCAATAGTGACTTCCACACCATTAAGCTCCCATAACTCTCGTCTAGTTTCTTGATATGCTTTATATTTACATCCTAGATAGGTCAATAATTCAAAAGCTAAGTTAAAATCATCTACAGTAACTTCAATTTCTCTCATTCCATCAATCAAAGAACTATCCTGTCTTTTGTAGGTCATTGTAATCCTAGTTGCCTCGTCTCTAACTCGAAGCCAACCCTTGTTAGCTCTTGCCCTAATATCGGTCGAAAATATTGTTTCGATTATTTGTTGGGCATTAGCTCCATTGCTGACCTTAACTTTTTTGTCGTTTTCAAAAACTACAAAGTCAGAACCATCAATAGTTTCTATTATTGGCATTTCAGGGAGATTCGATTCTAGGGTGGGTAGATTGAATACAACTCTTTTTTGCAAAAATTCAGGTTTTAACAGACTAGCTCCCGCTTGCTGCAACTTTGTTCGAACTTCATCTTTATCCACTTTTCTAAATTTTGCTTCTATTTCATCATTCATAAATGTAAAAGTAAAAAATATTTAACTATTCGCTTTTCAAAATATAATAAGTAGCCTTGCCAGCCCCTACAGGCACAATCAGCCCTAAATCTACCAACTTCTTAAAGTCCTGTATCCTTGTTGCTTTTGCTCTGTCTGTAATTTCTTCATACTCTCTCATTGTAATTGAGCCATGTTCTTTGATGTATTCAAGAATTTGTTTGTGATGCGGTTCAAGTCTCTCTTGATATTGTGGAAACTGCGATTTAACCCTATTTAATTCATCAATAATTCCATCGGTGAAGTACTCTAACCACTGGGTAAAATCTATGCTTTCTACAATATCGTAGTAATTTCCAAATACCCCTACATTTTGGAAATATCTAGTTACATTATTGTTGTAATAGTTTTCAAAGCTAAATAATGGAAAAGTATTGATACCAAGCTCGGCAAGTAAGGTTTTTGTTACTAACCTCGTAGTTCTACCATTTCCATCAATGAATGGGTGAATCACAACTGCTTGTTTATGAAAAAGTCCTGCAATTATCAAAGGGTCAATTTTGCCTTTATTTTCATTTATAAATTCAACTAACTCAGTCATTAAAGTTTCTACATCTTTGGCATCAGGTGGTAAATATACAGTCTCTCTTTTTACTGGGTCATTTACAAACACTGGCTCTGTTCGATATTTACCCTTGTATGACTCACTTATTAGACCATCGATAACTATACTTTGGATTTTGCAGATAAATTCATTAGATAATTTACTAACTTTCCCAGCTCTAATTTGCTCATCAAGCATCAACATTGCTTTGTTGTAATTTAGGACTTCTCGTTCAGTATCCCGAATATGTTCAGGTCTGGATTTAATGATTTTCTTCACATCAGTTAAAGGTAAAGGGTTACCTTCAATTTGAGTCGAAGAATGAGCAGATAATGCTCTAGCATCTCGCTCCATATTCATTAGAACAGTGCTTGAAAGCACTTTACTATTAAGCTCTCCCACAATTTCGCCAACTTTACGCATGTTGGTAGCAAGAGTATTTGTTATTGTATATTTAGGCTTGAACATATTCATATTATAGTCGTATAATGGTCGTAAGTAAAGTGGAAAAAAGAGTAAAATTTATATAGCTTTTATTGCAAAAACCATGTTTCAACAAATAAAATTAACTGAACCAAAGCAAAAAGATGATGGTTTCTTGGTTTATGAGCTAGATGAAGAAACCTGCAAATTATTATTGAATGAAGGTGATAAGGCTCTACAGTTCACTTTCCCTGAAAATAATAGTGGCTTTGCAGTTGCACTTCTTACAGACAAAGGTACAGTAATAACAGGTGCTTCTTACAAGTCTGATACTCACAATACTACTATGCACAGTGAGGCAGTAGCTTTGGCAAGAGCAGCCCAGCATGGAGAAACTCGGATAGTAGCTATGACTGGACCAAATTGTCATAACTGCAAACAACTAGTCTGGGAAAGTAGCATAAGGTCCAAAATTGACACGGTTATAATTATTGAAGAAGAAGGTAAGATAAAACAAGTTCCAATATCAGAACTTATGCCTTATCCCTGGCCTGATAAAGAATTAACCCATTGATTTATGGAGTAGATTATATTGCTAAATCAATATAATGAGCCATTAGAGCAGTTCGTATTTCTCGCCATAATCTACCCCATTTGTGACTTTTAGCCGAAACGAAGATACTGTCGAAGGGTTTAACCCAATCATAGCAAAGGTTTCCATCTTTCAAAGTAAGGTTTTGAAGTGTTAATGTGATAATCTGCCTTTTTTGTTCAGGTTCAGAACCTAAGAATAATTCATAACTCCGAGATGCCAATTCCAGTAAGTAAGATGCCGTAATATAGTACTCTTTATCTGCCTTACTAATTCTTGCCAGTTTGCCTTCATATTCTTCTTTTTGCTTAGTCCAGTTTTCACGGAATTTGTTATATTGTTCGGTAGTAATACTGCCGTCAAGTTTATCTTCATAAGCATTTTCAATTCGTCTTTGTAGTTTATCTATTTGTGTTCGACATTCTTGTGTTTCCGCAATCGTAAATGCTTTCTTGCCTTCGTGTGAGTCACGAAGTGTTTTGGTTAGTTTGTCTAAGTCTTTTTGTGGAATCTTTATTGATTTGAATAGTTTGGCAAATTGTTCAGTTAATTCTTTATCATTAGTTCCAGGCGGCTTTTGTTCGTGTTGTCGTTTTGAATTAGTGCAATAGTAATAAGTATCGCTTTCAACTTCACGCCCTAAACGAGTATGTCTATTTGGGCTTGGACTAAATGCACATCCACATTCTGAACATCTTATAAGACCGCCATAGATTGATTTTGTGACTTTCTTTTGTTTATCCTTTACTCTTGCTCGACCAGTTCTTTTTTCCGTTGCCAATTCAAATACTTCTTTTGGAATTATGGTTTCGAATCTGTGCGGATAGATTTTACCTTTGTATTCACGTTCGCCGTGATAGTAAGGGTTCTTTATAATATTCTCGACTTTCCGTCTGGCTGTTTTTAGCACTGGAAATTGTGTTGGATAATCTTTGTGTAGTCGATTTGCAATGGATAAATAAGAATCTGAGCCTGTTGTATACCAATCAAAAACTTTCTTAACAATTCCTGCTTCGAACGGCTCGACAACTACACGAGGTAGATTTAGATTATTTCTTTCTTCTTCTTTACTGATATTTCTATATCCATAAGGTGCTCGACCGTAAGTACCACCTGACTTTAACTTTGATTGAAGAGTATTATGGGCATCTTCTTGGCAACGGTTTATATGTTGTTTTGCTAAAAACACTTTTAAGTCCCAATCTTGAATATCCCGACCGACACTATTTTCATCTAACATCAATCTGTCGTTCACGAAATGAAGTTCTTTGTGATATTCAATCCGTAAATTATCCATTTCGACAGCATCACGGTAGTTTCTGGTCATTCTATCAACCCTAAATGCGATTATCGCTCGTATATCTTTACTCTTTTTGACATAGTCAACCATTTCATCAAACTTTTTTCTAAGTTTCTGGCTGGCGGTTTCTTGAAATACATACTCGCTATCAACAACAAACCCTTTTTCAAGGGCATATTCACGCATTTGCGGTAACTGAATGTCTTCCAGTGATAATCCTGTCTTTTCCTGTTCAGGAGTTGATACACGGGCAAGTATTATGGCTTTTTTCATTTATTTAATGTCAAAATCCAAAATTAACGGCAAATGGTCAGATACATCCGTTTCAGGTACTTCAAAGCTGTTTACCTTAATTCCGTTATTCACAAAAATATAATCAACAACTTGGTTGCCTTTGTCAGTTCCATCATCAAAATGCGGACGTGTTGAAGTTATTCCATATTCGGAAATAAGATTAGTAAACTCCTTATTGAGTATCCTTATAGATTCTGTTTCTGGTAATAAATTGAAGTCACCTGTAATAATTGTTGGTATATCTTTACGCTTTGCAGCTTTTAGAACATATTCACATTCGGCAATAGTTCTATTATCGCCTTGTTTATCGTGTGTCCAGATTCCGTGAAGATTTAATATTTGTAACCTTTTCCCACTAACATTAAACTCACTTATTAGAACAGCCCTGCCGTGGTCTTCATCACGCCAATTAGTCCAATCTTTGGCATAAGAATATGTTTTATAGTAATGCTCATTAGTTCCTTCTACAATTTCATATTTCGATAAAATCTGGTTACCCTGTTCGATGTGTCCGCCAAAGTCACGATGTACTTTACCACCTTTTCTAAAAGCATCGGTGACCCAAAGTGCTCCAAAAAAGTTGTGTGGGTACAACTTACCTAATATTTCTTCAACACCTGCTTTTGAACGAAATTCATCGTAGACACTATCTTCAAGATGCCTGACAATTTCCTGAATTGCAACAAAATCTGCATTTTGCTCTTTAATGTAATTGCCGACTTCCAGAGTATTGTTAATCTTTATGCCCACATTTATGTTTAGAAGTTTCATAACACTGTAATTAAGAAATAGATTTTATATAGTCATCTAATTTGGTTTCAAAAGAACCAACATCGTCTGAATTATCGATAATATAGGCGTCATCAGGCTTTTCATATACCTGCTTTATTTTCAAATAATCTTCGTAAGTATCAGGAGCACCTTCATTCAAGTGCCTATTAGTAATGCGCTTTTCTGCTATTGCATCGTTGCCTATTTGAATAAACAAAATTTTGTAAGATAAATTTTCTGCCTTCATCATTTCGGTAATAAAATCTCGCTGTGATTTGAATCTAAAATTACCTTCGAAGATTATATGTTTTGTAGGACTTGTCTTTGACAGATAATAAGCAAGCGGTCTTAAACACCTATATATTTCTGCTAATTGTTCTGGCGTAAAATCACCTGTTTCGGTTCTTTCACCATTTGGGAATAAAAGCGAATGCAGTACATCAGTATTTATTATTTCAGCATCTAACTTTTCTGCAAGATACTTCGAAGCAGTTGTCTTACCACTTCCAGAAATACCCATTACTATATGAATCATAATTTTATTTGTAATAACTATTACTCATTTTCAAGGCGTCTTGCAAATGGACGATTCCTAAACAAATAAGCCCTGTAAAGGTTTTTGGCTTTTACTTACCTCCATTTTCAACACCCTTTGCAAATGACTTATCTTTTGCTTCTAAAAACTTATCTAAGTCAGATTGCCTAATTCGATACTGTTTACCTGCCTTAACGGCCTTTAATTTATCATCTTGAATCCAGCGATAAACCGTCAGATAAACAACTTGTAACATTTCAGCTACCTGTTCGATTGTGTAGAATTTATTTTCTTCCATCGCTTTGTATTTTAATCCAAATATTTTTAATTACGCCAAGTGTCATGGTTGATAACAAATAACCAAAAGTAGGTACTAATGAATTTATGTATGGTTTATCAACGCCAATAGTGTAAAAGAATACTGTCATAAACAGATAGGTTATTATTGCTATTGATACTTTTCTAAAACTACTGGTTTCCCACGCTTTATCTAATTCAACACGGGAATTTCTTGCTTTTATCTGCTCAATTTCAGAAATTATATTTTGATTTTCCATTTGTTAGTTATTTATAATTATTTAACATTATATTACATCCGTAATTTATAATCTTCAAGTTTTACTTGCACAAATTCTTCGAGTTGCTTTCGTAAATTATCAAATACATCAAACTTATTACTCAACTTTAATTCTTGCATTGCTTTGTTCAATCTATACCATTGCGAATCACCAAATCGATTAGTCAGTTTACGAAACTCACGGATACCTACGCTTTCTATCAATGCTTTCGCACCAACAAACTTTAATAATTGGCTAAAGTTTAGTTTAGGATTACTTACTTGTAATTGGGCAGTAAATTCTGCAAGTGTTTGGTCATCACCTTTCAGAATTACTGGATACGCCCTTTCTGTTTCAGCTAATACATTTAACAATATTATTTGCGATACTTCCTTATTAAAAAGATTGTTAAAGTTTAATTCTACTTTTTCAAAGTCGTGTTTTTTAAGGATTTGTTTTAATTTAGTCCTATTACCAACGCGAACTTCAATTCGTAACACTTCAAAAGGCTGTTTGGGTTCATATTTTTCGAATAAGTTTAACTGTGTGTAATTATCAGATTCGATTGCTCGTTTTTCAGAATTTTTAGCCTGTTGCAGGTCTTTCAATTTGTCGTAAAAAATAACCTCGTAATCATTGCTATGAAACTTGAACGAATGTCCTTCATTTCGATAGTCAGATTGGTTGGTATCCTGCAACTTGCTTACGTTTATTTTTCGCAATTCCTTCAAATATGTATACGGGTCGGTGTAATCTATGAGAATTAGATTTTTAGAATAATGGATTGTTGAAACGTCTGCTAATGATAAAAATTTAACGTCTTCAACATTTATACCCATTTTGTATAGCTTGTCTTTTAACTGCCAGCATATTTCACCAAAATCGCTTTCTACTACTTCATCAAAATTATTGCCATATAGAAGTTTTGGAATTGAAAATTCAATCTTCAAAAATATTGGAAAACTTCCACGCCTAACCGCCTTAAACAAAGTTATTCTTGGTAGATAGCCATATTTGTCAGTTTGTTCTTTTGTTGGGTTTAGAACTGCTTTAATCGGCGTTTTGCCAGTCAGCTTATAGTATGGCTGTTCATAAAAGTTTCTGGCACTTGGTGAAAACTTTTCATAGTCCATAATTTTGAATTTATCTTGTGGTAAAGTTATCGAAATTGTATCTATCATTTTTCATTACGTCGTTAAATTTTTTAATTACTTCTTGCTCGATATATTTGCCAATATTTCTATTTATTGGATGAAATATATGAATATCTTTGTCGGCAATTTTCTTTGTTGGATAAACCAATCTGAAACTGCCATCAGGTCTGGTAAATATGGCAACTGAACTGCAATAAATGCTTTCGTATAAAATAAAACTGCAAAAACCAATCAACCCTTTATCAGCTTTGACTGGTATTATTTGTATTTCGCTGATTGTCTTCATTACTTTTCTTTTTTAAGGATTTATCTATTTCAATAAATATTTCGAACAACTTAGTAAGTCGGTATTCTTCTTCGACTGTTTGGCAGACAGATTCTTCTACTTCAATTTCTTGAAGTTCCAGTTGTTCTGAATTTTGATTAGAAATATCTGCTTGCATATAAGCAGATTACTTCGAAATACTTTTATGGTCGTTGCTACGGGGATATTTAGGGTTATTTGGGGCTGATTTTGGCAAAATCTATGCCGAGTGCTTTAACTTCTTCTATGGGAACTGGATTTTTGAACATTATTTTACCTTTTGAAACTTTGAAGAAGATTTTTAGCAAATCCTTTTTGAAGTTAAGATTTTCCAGAATCTTACTAAAATCCTTCGATATTTTCTGCTTTAATTCTTTCTCTATATCTGTCTTACTGAAAGGCTTATTTGGATTGTTGTATAGAAATTCAAATAACACTTCGTTTTCGCCAAAAGAATCTGGTCTACTTAGTAGAAATAGGTCATTTAGAATGATGTGTCGATTTACAAGGGTTATTCTATATTCCTTCGCCATTTGCATTGAATCTGCTTGCTTGTTATTGGGTTTCTTATCATCATCTTTTGGAACAAGCGTTGCTGGTTGACCTAATCCAAGCACGCCAATTCTAAAAACATCTTCAACACCTAACTCGACACGTCTAACTAATAATTCGTCATAATCAAGTATTGTTGTATTATCCCCATTTAGACCTAATGATTTTATTGCACCGAACCCCATCAGCATTTGATAAGTTGCCCTTACTTTCGAGTAAAAATCATTGAGTGAACTGCTACTTTCAGAAATAAGTTTTTCATCACTTTTGGGCAAATAACCTTCTTGGATTCTTGAAACACCTTTGTCGGTTCTTGTTTCCCTGATTATCTGAACGGTTGCAGCAATTGCTGTTAATTCGTCTGGTCTTAATTGCACAAATCTATAAAATCGAATTTTTTGATACTTTGTATACCAGCCAGCAAACCAATGCGGGCGAACAGATAGCCATTCATAATATTTGGCATCAAGTTCAGATTCTACGTCTGGATAAGGATGGCCAAAAACTTTTAGTCCTGTATCTTTGAAGTAGTCATCAAGACGCATTACTGCTGAAAGGCTAATTTCAGGAACTTCTTTACGTGTAATTTTGATTGGAACCACATCAGCATTTTCAATATCTTTGCCAAAGTTTTTATCTGGTTCCGCAAGACTAAGTTTATAGCAGAATACATCAAGCAGGTCTAAGTATTCGGATGTAAGTGTTAAATCATTCATTACTTTTTTATTTATTACTGTTTATCGTAATTATACTTTCATTGATATTTGTAATCCAGTCACTTATACTTTATTGAGTAAAAAACCAAGATATGAGTACAAAATTAGCTGAAAAACTAAGAAGATTAAAATCAGTCCTGAATACTGATAAATACTTAACTGAAACAAACAATGGCAAAGTAGTTAAGGACTATTATCAAACTAATCGAATTGCATATAGGTTATTTCATAATAGACAAGGTTTTTTGCACATGGGCATAACTGAAAATGGGCATTATAACGATGTCGATTTGTTAGAACCCCTGAAACAAATTTCACAATACATAGAAAATAAAGATGGTTTCAGAGTACTTGAACTTGCCAGTGGTCAAGGTGCAAATACTACCTATCTTGCCGAAAACTATAAAAAAGTACAATTTACTGCACTCGACTATTCAACCAAGCCTAAAAGTGCGTTTTACAACTTAGACAATACAAGTTTCGACTTTGGGGATTATCACGATTTGTCTAAATTCAAAGATTCCAGTTTTGACTTAGTATTTATAATTGAAGCACTTTGCCACGCAAATGATGTCAATAAGGTGGTTTCGGAAGTTAAACGTGTATTAAAGCCCAATGGCTATTTTGTTATATTTGATGGATATTATGCTAAGAACCCAACCCAACTTGATGAGACTGAATCAGAAGCATCAAAACTAACTGCTACTGGTATGGCAGTCAAGGAATTTCAGTACTTGCCCGATTTTCAATCCGTAATTCAGGACAATGGTTTCAAAGTTGTTGAAGAAATAAATCTTTCGAGTAAGGTGTTACCTACAATGAAGCGTTTTGAAAGATTAGCAAAAGCATTTATAAAACTTGGTGTAATTGGAAAATTATTAACAAAGTTTCTACCTGATATGTTTGTCAGAAATGCAGTTGCAGGTTATTTGATGCCAGAACTAATGGAACAGGGTATTGCAATTTATTATAAACACGTCCTGCAAAAGAAATAGTTCAAACTCCCAAATCTAAATTTCCAGTATTCAGTAAACTGTGAATATTATTTATATTAAATTTGAAGTCAATACTTACGTTTAAGAACGAGTCCAACAACTGACCCCAAATGAAACTTTGTTCTTCTAAAACCTCCGATTGTGCCTTCTGCAAACTGTTTTGAATTGGTTCGATCCTTCCAGAAAGTGAGTTGAGCTGTTTTTGGTGTTTTGAAATTAACTGAAACTCGGAACTCATTTGTATAAAGACTTTCTGCTGTTTAAAAAAAAAGTCTTGACCTAATAGTAATGCTTGCCATATTTTTTAAGTGCAACAATTTATATATTTTACACTGTACAGTTTACGGGGGGGCACATCAACCCGATAAAAAATATCGATATCTGTATACCCGATACTTGCCGATAGCTTCCTTTTTGCTAAAATTGTCATGATGTAATAAATTTTATAAGTTAAAAATGATTAGTCCTCAACAAATATCAAAAATAGGCATTGGAACTTGGGGCATCGGTGGTTTCGCAGAAAAAGATAACTCAATTGACGAAGGCAAACAAGTTGATGCTTTAGCATATATGATTAGTAAAGGAATGAATTTTGTTGAAGCTAATATTTGGTATTCTCAAGGTTATTCTGTTGAGATATTAGCCAAAGCTTTGAAAAGGTCAGGTAAAAAACGAGAAGACTTATTTATTTGCCAAGCTATTTATATAAAGGATAATAAAACTTTAGAAGATACCAATAATGAACTAAATAGGGTCTTTGAACTCTTTGAAACTGATTATGTTGACACCTTACAATTTAGTCAAGGAAGCTTTTTAAGAATATCTTTTGAAGATATTGCTAATTGGATTGATGAAAGGCTATCTAATCAAAAGACCAGATATACAAGCATTACAAACGCAAATTTAGAGTTATTGCAGCAATACCATTCTCGATTTAAAGATAAACTCTTCTCTCATGAAGTTGTATTCAATTTTGAGATTAGAATAAACGAAGATTTAGGTATAATTCCATATGGTATAAAAAACGATATAAAAACTGTTGTTTACCAGCCTTTAAGGAGAAATAGAACTGCTAACTATAACTGGGAGCCATTAGTAAAACTAGCCAGTAAATATAACAAAACTCAGAATCAGATAATTTTGAATTGGATTATATCGAAAGGCTACCTACCTCTTACAAAATCGGAGAACACTTCGCATATTGACGAACATTTAGCTGCATTGGAGTTTACAATGAATGATGACGATTTGGATTTATTAAACAATTTTAAAATCCCTAACTTTAGACAACCAGAAATTGACTGGAATAAAAGTGGAGTTGGGGTAACTATTGACCAGATAAGCAATATTTTCGATAGAGAATATTTAAAGCAAAACAACAAATAGTTTATGGATAAAACAATGCAAAATTTCTTCAAGTTTTTAAAAAATGTAGAAAAACTAAAGCAAGAAGTAAGGCACAGTTGGACAGGCAATAAAAATAGACAGGAATCCGTAGCCGAACATTCGTGGTTGATGTCTTTAATGGTAATAATTTTTGTATCCAAGCTTAAAAGTAAAAAAGTTGATACGCTAAAAGCATTGAAAATGGCCATAATACATGATTTAGCAGAGGCGTTAACAGGAGATATCCCTGCGCAAGAAATTTCCAAACGAAAAGAAGATAAAACAAAAAATGAAATTAAAGCCATAAAAAAAATACTGAAAGACTTGCCTTTTAAAGATGTTAGACGAGAACTGCGGAATTTATGGGAGGAATACGAAAAAGGAGAAAGCAATGAATCAAAATTAGTAAGAATGATTGATAAAACCGAAGTCCTTGTTCAGCATAATATCTCCGATATTTCTACATGGGACGAAACTGACTACCCGCTTGCCCTTTATGCCAAAGATTATTTATCTGATTTTGATGATTTTACCAGAGCTTTTAAGGATGCCCTGGACATTTGGACTTTTACAAAAATTTCTAAAGAATCGGATATTAACAAACTTAAAAAAGAAGATGTTAAAAAATTTAGAAGAAAAAATAATAAATTAAAAATAGCTTAATTAAATTAATTAGTTAAATGTCAAAATACCTTATCTTTTCTGATACTCATTTTACCGCAAAATTTAAAGCGAAATATGCGGAAATTTTATCCGATCTTGTAATGTCGGCCGACAGGGTAATTATTGCCGGAGATTTTTGGGATGCTTTTTTGTGTAGTTTTGATAATTTTATCACTTCAAAATGGAGCAGCCTTTTTAAGTTGTTAAAACCTAAAACAACATATTTGTTTGGGAATCATGATAGTAAAGAATATACAGACTTCAGAGTAAATCAGTTTTGCTTTGAAACAAAAGAGGAAATGGAACTAATTTTGGAAAATAAAAGTAAATTATTTATTGTACACGGAAACAGAATTTGCCCTGGTCCGGATAGTAAATTCAATGTAAAACCTAACATACTTTTTAAATTGATGTTAAATGTTACAGAACCTTTTGTCCGACTACTATTTAAATATTTTAAACTGGAACTTATTTTGAAACTTCAGAATAGATCAGCAAAAAAATATCGGGAAAAATACTTTCCTGATCATATTTTAGTTATGGGACATACCCACGCATCCGAATTTGATTTAAAAAATTATTACATTAATCTTGGCGTAAATAAATACAATAACCTAACATATTTATTAATTGATACCAAAACATCTAAGATGGAATTAATTTCACACAAAATTTGATGTGGATCCATACAGCATAAAATAATTGTGGACGAAAATGAATATAGAACCTGTAGAAATGTTAAGCAGATAAAAAACGGCTAGCTTATTTCGGTAGAAATTAACTATTAGTCAAAAAAACTGAGCGGTTAGCCAAAGTGTATCCTTGACATATACATTTCCATAACTCACAATAAATAAAATAAAGTCCTATGGTATTTTGTCGGTAATGTAAAAACTTATTTTTATAACTAATCTCCATCCCCTTGACTGAAGTTAAGGGTTTTACGATTAGTTTACAATAAAAACTGTTAAACCTTTATGAAAATACTAAAAAACTCTCGCACAATATTTGTGCTTATAAGCTTGGTTGTTTTTGTTTTACCTATTTTTATGCGAATTTTTGCTAGAAGCTGGAACCCAATTACATCAGATGGATTTGGGTATTACTTATACTTGCCCCAAATATTAAAATTTAAAGATATATCGGGAACCAAAACGTGGGATTTTTTAACAGATGCCGAATATGGCGAAGCAACAGGAAGATTAATAAAATTAGAAAATGGGAATTTTTTGAACAAATATCCCATTGGAACTGCGCTTTTAGTTTTACCTTTTTATATTGCTGCCGATCTAATTAACAATTTTGTTGGCCAAAACGATTACTTTAAAGGGATTTATTCTATATCGGTAACTGCTGCCGCAATATTTTATTGTATTCTCGGATTATATTTTTTAAGAAAAACACTGTTAAAATTTTTTAAAGAAAAAGACTTAAAAGAAGCTTACGATAAGGCTATGAGTATGGTTAACGAAGATGTGGATAAATTCTTACTTTTTCAAAGATAAAATTATGAAAGCTTTACCAAATAGTCCTACATTAAAATTTAGGATTGAATTAGCAACTCCTTCAGATTCACAGGAGATACTTGCTGTGGAAAAAGCTGCATTTGGAGTAAGTATTCATCCTGAGGAGATGAGGCAAATACTAGAAGGCGGTATTGGACAAGTTTACATTGCAAGAGATGAAGTTACAAATAAGATAATAGGGTATCAGACTGTTTTATTCAAAAATCCTGATGAGGAGGTTCTACAGCCTTTGTTAAGAGCTTCAACATTAAGATATATGCATGATGATATTCATCATATTGAAGTAGACAAAGAAGCATATCTACATTTATTGGGGATTTTGCCAGACTATCAAGGTAAAGGAATAGGAAAGGCACTCTTGCAAAGAGCTTTTTATGACCTTTCACAAAGATTTGAAAAGATTACCTCAATTATTAGAATTAACAACCTTTCTTCAATGTATCCAGTTATGAAGGCTACAGGTGGGTATATTGAAAGCTTTCAAGAAAAAAGTAATGACCCTGATTTTCATGGCAGCAAAGAAACTAATCTAAATGTTGTCAGAAATACTAAAATTGATAAGACTAGTAACTTTGAAACTACTTCTCAAACTTTTGTCAAGACCCCATTTTTTAGTACAGGTGTTATGTGGATAAGATAGATCTAGTTGCATAAAGTTTTCTGAATTTAGTAGGAGGCATTTTAAGTTTGGAATGTATTCTTTCGTTGTTGTAGTAATTTATGGTTTGATGTATTCCTTCTACTAGT
>JAMQHH010000004.1 GCA_025993875.1 Candidatus Dojkabacteria bacterium | reverse complement strand
TCCTTGATTTCCTTACCGATTCTTTTGAACATATATTTATTTTAACAATTAATATATTTTCTCAGAATCTTGTCTTAGTTTACAGGGTACCGGTCACTTGCTATATATCGTGCAAATTCGGTCATGGCTTCGGTTTCTCTCGCAGGCATATCCCAAATTGTTGGATAATGCTTTTTAGGTATAACTAAAGTATGTCCCTCTGCAAGGGGATGAATGTCAAGAAAAGCGAGATGATTATTATCTTCGGCGATAAAGAAGGCAGTCGCTACACCCTTAGCTATGTCACAAAATAGACAGTTGTCCATAGCGGGATTATACCACTGTTAAGATAATTCTCAAAGACAAAATGAAATAACCGTTAACAGAAGAAAAGAAATTGATTAAGTGTAAAAGTGTCAGAAAAATTTGGAAAGTTATTTATTCCTGAGTAGCTTCGTTTTGAGATTCAATAATTTCAGTATCAGTAACTTCTTTACCTTCTTGTGGGATAATAACTGCTTTTCCCCTCTTAACTCTTAA
Organism: Candidatus Dojkabacteria bacterium; assembly: GCA_025993875.1. GTDB lineage: Bacteria > Patescibacteriota > Dojkabacteria > J137 > J137 > JAMQHH01. Next base: position 23,564 of record JAMQHH010000004.1, on the reverse strand, counting down.
TGCAGATTTACCTACTCTCTCTCTCATAAAATAGAGTTTAGCTCTTCTTACTTTTTCTTCCTTTAAAACTTTAATTTTTCCTATGTTTGTAGAATAAAGAGGAAACTTTTTCTCAACTCCAATTCCATAACTCACTTTTCTTACAGTTATTGTAGTAGTTAATCCGCTGCCATTTACTGCAATTACCAGCCCCCTAAATTTTTGAATTCTTTGCTTATCGCCGTCTCTAATTATTGTTTCTACCTCTACAGTACTACCTGGCTTAATAACCGGTACTGTTTTACTTGTATATTTTTTTTGGATCTTCGATATTAATTCTTGAGACATAAACTTATTCTTAATCTTTAAAGCAGACAAATTATAACAGCTAAATCATAATAAATCCACTAGAACGAGCTAAATGGTAAAGTCGGGATAAATAGGGTCTATGGTTAAAATACCCTCTATGCCCAAAGACATTGGGTTCCATTCTTTTTTCTCGATAACATTATAGGATATAGGCATAGAGCTTGCTTCCGGATAAGATAGAGGATTCGAGATAGGATAACTTGCAGGCTCTAAAATATTATAATGATTAAGTTTAAGTATAGAATCACCTTTTTCGAGGTTATTGGCAATAACATAGACAGAAGATTTAAATGTAAATATAAATTTTAAATTTTGATCGGGTAAGTAGTCCGATAGCTGGTCAACTGTTTTTTGATTTTTTAAATTTAATCTGTAAATTCCCTGAGCCACCGCGTTAAACAATGACCCGACAGGCTTTAGAACTGATTTTACAAAGTAAATATTATTGTTCCACATATTATAACTTTGGAAAAGTTCACCATTATTAAGATTACCTATACTCTCCCTTTCTTTCCTGTTTATATCCGACAAAAACAACTCTCCTTTTACAACGCTTTGATACACTCCCCCCTTGTTTGAATTACTCCAATAGGTAATGTTATTTGGATTTGCTGGTAAAAGCTCGCAGGATTTTTGCACAGCGTTACGGGTAGATACCTCGATATAATAGCAGATATCAGATTCGATTATCCCAAAAGCATTTTTATTTAGGTAAAATCCTGTCAACATAGATTTATCCGAAAAAAATCCCGAATTATATATTTTAAAGATTTCGCCTTTTAAGTTAACACCATTTAAGTAAACTGACTTGTTTTGGTATTCAGTATAGTAAAAAATTTTCTCTGTAGGGTAATAAAAATGGCTAATAAACTTTGCACCCTCTTGTAAAGTAACTACAACTTCGGCTTTTGAGTTTAATTTTTGTACATAAAGGGTAGAAGGAAAGTCCAAATTACCATTTATAAAAAAAGAAATAGAACTGTCCTCGTACAGCTTAATATCGCGGGCGCCTATTGGAAGTTTAAAAATAGGCATATAAGTGATAGAACTATCAATTATGCCTATCTGGATTTCTGATTTAGTCTTTATTAAAAGCCATAGCCTATCTTCAAATAAAGCAGGATAACCGGTTACTATATTTTGCCCAAAATCTAAAGTCTTTCCCGATGTGCTAACAGATACCTCAAAATCTGTGGCAGGTAAAAGTGGATTTGCTTCAAATTCTAACAATTCGGGGGTTTTAACACCTGGAAGGTTAAAAAGCGCTGATCTTAAAACGAAAACAATACCAGTAAGGGTAACCAGCACCCCAAATACCGCCAAAATAAGCTTGATTTTCTCATTTTTCGTTTGTTTGGGTTTTATTAATTTGTTTGATTCTTCTTTCTTAAAGGCATCCCCAAACACAAGTTCCGGCGGATTTATCTCCATTTTACTTTTTTTATTTAAATACAAATGCTAAAATATAGCCTGTAATAATAATATATACTTTATGGCAAAGACACAAGGTCCCACATACAACCCTAGCAAAATCAAAAGGGTAAGAAAACATGGTTTTCTGGCAAGGTTATCGACCAAAAAAGGAAAACTTGTTTTAAAAAGGAGAAGAGATAAAAAAAGAGCAAGCCTTACTGTCTCCGATGAATTCGGGAAATCGAAAATGGAGAAAAACAAAAGGTTTGGTCGAAGAAGGTAACTGTAAGCTTTTCTAACAAAAGGCTATGTACTCCTAATTTTTTGCAGAAGCGACTTTAATTCCTTGGTTTTAAGGGCCAGTTCGTTTATGGTTTTCTCGTCGTCTGTTGCTACCTTTTTTCTTAAATTTAGAATCTCTCTTCTTAAGTACTTTTCTAAAAGCGTGCTATAAAGCTTTTTAGCTGTTTCTACAACAGATTTATACCCCGTTAGATCTTTTAGAACCAGTTCGCTAAATATCGTCTTTAACTCGTCGTTTAGCGCCAAAGCGACTTCGCTAAAATTATCGCTTTTTAAATTTCTTTTTATTTCAATAAATAACTCCTTTAATCTGCTATCCGAAAAAACTTCCGGAACAAAATTTTCGGCATCTATTTTTTTAAAATTTTGAATAATAAAGGAGAGTAATTTTAATTCATTTTCGGGCATTGTTTTTGGGTACAATACAGATTCTTCCTGATTTTTTGTCGATTTATTTTTATAGGATGCCGTTTTGGAGATAAACCTCTCTTCAAAAATTTTTGGATTTACATCAACTAATACCGAAACCTCGTTTAAGTAGTGAGAAAAAGAGATCGGATTTTTTATAGATCTAAGCACCGGCACAATTTTTTCAGCAAAGTTATTTTTTCCTTCACTGGTAGATAAGTTTTGACCTTTTGTAAATCGAGCTATTAAATATTCTACCGCATCGACAGGCGAACCAACTTTTTCTATCCATAAATCGGGTGATTTTGATATTAAATCGTCGGGGTCCTGAAAATTATCAATATTTATAACTTTGTATTTTAATCCTGCATCTTCGAGTATTCCTATTCCCCTTACTAACGCAGCTATTCCAGCTTCGTCGGTATCAAAACAAAAATATACTGTATCGGTATACTTTTTAATTAACACTGCCTGATTTTCGGTAAAAGCTGTACCCAAAGGAGCAACAATATTTTCTATACCAACTCTGTGCGAAGAAAGAACATCGATATTCCCCTCTTCCAAAATTACAAACCCGTTTTTTCTAATCGAATCCTTTGCGTGATAAAGCCCATATAATATTTGGTTTTTTTTGTAAACTGGTGTTTCGGGAGAATTTAAATATTTTGGCGCGTCTTTAAATGTTCCTATGTATCTTCCACTAAAACCAATAATTTCGCCTTTTGTGCTAAACACTGGTTGCATAAGCCTGTGCCGGAATTTATCAATAAATTTTTTATCGCGTTCAACTAAAAGCCCAAATTCAAATAGTTCTTTTTCGGTAAACCCCTTACTTAACAAAAATTTTTTTAAATTATCTGTTTTATTTGGTGCATAGCCGATAAGAAATTTTGATATTCTGGCAGCATCTATCCCACGTTTTTGGGCATAATCTCTTCCTACCTTACCGCTTTTATGAGTAGAAAGAATATAGTTAAAAAGCTTTGCAGTAAGAGTATTTGCTTCAAGTATTCTTTCTTTTTGTTTCTTTAACTCGTTATTTTGGTACTGGTTATTTTGAGTTATATCTACTCCTGCTCTCTCGGCCGCAATTTGCAGAGCTTCTTTAAATTCAACTCTTTCAATCTCTTTTATAAAAGTAATGGCATCTCCTACTTTACCGCATCCAAAGCACTTAAAAAGCTGGAGTGATGGATTAACCATAAAAGAAGGAGTCTTTTCGTTATGAAAAGGGCAATGTGTTTTAAAGTTAGACCCGGCTTTTTTTAAATCGGGTAAATACGATAAAACTACATCCACAATATCTAATTTTGATTTTATTAGATCCAAGTCTGCCATAGTTTATTTAATTATAACCTGTACAAGCCGGATTTTATAATTAGCTAAAAAACGGAGACCCGCTTGGATCTCCGTTCAAATGCTAAAAAATTCTTACTGTATTACTACTAGTTAGATGCTACTGCAATAGTAAAGCTTGTTAGATTTTCGTCTCCCTCCCCTGCTTCGAAAATAAGAACAGTAAGTTCTCTACTATCCTTGGTTGCTGTTAACGAATATCCAAACATACTTTGTTCCGACACAATATCCCAGCCGTTTTTGCCTACACTGGATTTGTAAAATTCCTTTACTTCCTCGGCAGATTTATCGGTTGTAAACATCACATTAATCTCTGTTTGTGTAGAACTGGAAACTGTTACTTTCGAACCTGCTAATATTTCTACATCTTTTGGAAAATCTGATGGTAAATCGGCAGAAAGGTTTCCAAAATCAAACGGATTTTCGGTATCTTCAGAATTTGAGTTAGTCTCCTCTTCTGAAGTTGAACTTTCATCATCATAATTTGCCGAATCGTTTTTATCTTCGACTTTGTTTGTTGGAGTTACCTTTGTATTTGAATTTTCGGTATAGTTAGTCGAAGCATTTTTTTTGTTTAGCTCCGAAACCAAAACTACCCCTCCAATAACCAGAACTAGTATTAACACTAAAACAATTAAGATAAGAACTGAATTTCCTCCTCCCGATTTAACAGGTTGAGGAGCTGAAGCAATTGGCTGAACAGGTGGCTGAGGAGTTGTAACTTCCGCCGGTGATGTCTCTGGCATAAACTCTAATGATAAAAAATAAAGGCTTAAACTGAGTAAAGATTAACAGATTAAAAATAAATAGTAAATACTATGCAGACAAAACAAAAAATTTACTTTAAATTCGGCATGTTAAAGATTCTCATTATCTTTGTCTCGATTATATTTCTTGGCATTTTCAGTTGTGTATATTGTATTCAAATTATCCTTTACATTAAAAGGCGCTTTATTGTCCCCTGCTGATAGTTTGGATTAAGCCTTGCGTAAAGCGTGCCATACCTGTTAAAAGTAGTTGCGAAAAGACGATTATCAGTTAGATTGATGAAAGTATTTTCGTTAAAAAGCTTAGAGAGACTAATTCTCTCTCCACCACCTGCCAAATGTTAGTAACTTTTCTTTTTTAATAATAGGTTTTTATATAATTTCGATTTTACTGATATAATTACCAGTCGAACATAAAACATTTATGAATAATATTAGAAACTTTTGCATTATTGCGCACATTGACCATGGTAAATCTACTCTTGCCGACAGGCTTATAGAGTATACCGGAGCAATTTCTAAAAGAGAGATGAAAGATAGAGTTTTAGATACTCTCGAATTAGAACAGGAAAGGGGAATTACCATAAAGTTACAAACGGCAAGGCTTCAATATAGATATAATTCCGGCGAAGGAAAGAAAGCTCCCTCGGGTAATTACATTCTTAATTTAATTGATACGCCCGGGCATGTAGACTTCAGTTACGAAGTTTCCCGATCGGTTGCAGCAAGTGAGGGTGCCTTGCTTTTAATCGATGCCACACAGGGAGTTCAGGCTCAAACATTTACAACTGTTTACAAAGCAATGGAATACAACCTTAAAATTATTCCGGTTATTAATAAGGTTGATATGGATATTGCAGAGGTCGAAAAAACAAAAAGAGAAATAATTGAAATTTTTGGGTTTAACGAAAACGAAATTATTTTAGCATCGGGAAAAAGTGGGATAGGAGTCCAAGAGATATTAGATGCAGTAGTCGAAAGAATTCCCGCTCCCGATAAATATTCGTCGAGCATATATACCTTTTCGGAAAAAGATCTGGAAGCTTTGGAAAATAATAAAACTCAGGATAAGCCTGTGTTAAAAGCCATAGTATTTGATGCATTTTTCCACGAATATAAAGGAGTAACAGCACTTATAAAAATAGTTTCTGGCGAAATAAAAAAGGGAGATCACCTTTTTTTTATTGGAACTTCTAAAGAGGTAAAGCCAATTGAAATTGGGTATTTAACACCTAAAATGGAACCTTCACACGAAATACACGAAGGCGAGGTAGGCTATATTGCAACCGGGCTAAAAAACATTCACGAAATTCATTCCGGAGATACAGTAACCCAGTTTTTAAATGAAGGTGAACATTTGAATATTGAACCATTAAAAGGCTACAGGCAGCCAAAACCAATGGTATTTGCCAGTTTGTACCCAGTAGATGCAGCCGATTTTAGCGATTTTAAAGAAGCACTCGAAAAATTATCTATTAACGATGCTGCACTTTCTTTTCAAAAAGAGTATTCGCAAGCATTGGGAACAGGATTTGTTTGCGGATTTTTAGGGCTTTTGCATTTGGAGATAACTCAAGATAGGCTGGAGAGAGAATATAATATTGATTTAATAAGCACAATGCCAACTGTAGAATTTAAAGTTGAACTTGCAACAAAAGACTATGGAAAAGTTCCAAATATAAATGTTTCGAATATCGATACCCAAACTAATATTGCAACAATAAGAACAGCAGCAGAATTTCCAGACGGAAGTTTATACAACAAAGTACTCGAACCTTGGGTTAAACTAGATATTGTAACTCCCGAAGACTACATTGGAGCTATAATGGAACTTTGCCAAAAGCACAGAGGGATTTACAAATCAATGAATTTTCTGTCAAAACTCGAAACAGGTAGTAAGCATGCGTTGCTGGTTTATGAAATTCCAACAGTAGAAATAATTGTAAATTTTTTTGACCAGTTAAAATCACTTAGCCATGGTTATGCCTCTATGGATTATTCTTTTTCGGGATATAAAGACGGTGATATTGTAAAGGTATCTATTTTAATTAACGGTGAATCGGCAGAATCTCTTTCTTTTTTAACACATAGGGATAATGCTCAAAGAAAAGGAAGAATAATGGCCGAAAAACTTGCAGAATTTATTCCAAAACAACAATACAAGGTGCCAATACAAGCTGCAATAGGAAGTCAGATTATAGCAAGAGAAACAATTCCCGCTCTTAGAAAAGATGTTTTGGCAAAACTATATGGAGGAGACGTTACCCGAAAATTAAAACTTCTGGAAAAACAGAAAAAAGGAAAAAAGAAGATGAAAGCGATAGGCAGCATAGAAATCCCTAAAGACGTCTTCTTAAAAGTACTTAAAATTGATTAGTAATAGAAATAATACGCAACTGTCTAAAATTTTTGCTTTGTGCAATATAAACTACCGAAAGTCTATGTTTTATAAGTTATAGGCTCTAGCTCCTTTCTGATTTCATCAAGATTCATATTTAGCAGTTCTCGATTTTTTACTATTAAAACATATTTGCCTTTTTTTACTAGGCCTTGCTTTGATAAATCAAAGAATACAACCCGTATTTTTCTTTTAATTTTATTACGAACTGTGGCTCTTTTATCAACTTTTGTCGATATCGAAACAGCAAACATAGGATATTCAATATTATCATCCCTCCATACCCTTACATCCATATGTGACTGCACTATTCGCAAGCCTTTTCGGGAGATAAAAGGGATCTCTTTAGGGTCTAACCGTAATGTCTTTAATTTTAATTTATCCATCTTCTGATTTTATCATAAAGCGGGTCTTGGCTAGGCAAAACAAAATATCTAAAGCAAACGCTATATGTTATTATTACAAGTTAAATTATAAACAAATTTATGGTTAAAATTGAATTTTTTGGAGCTGCCAAAACAGTTACCGGGTCACATTATGTAATCACAGGCGATAATTTTAAATTTGCAATAGATTGCGGAATGTTTCAGGGACCGGATGTTGAAAATTTAAATTTAAAGGAGTTTCAGTACAACCCTTCCGATTTGAATTTCGCATTACTTACCCATGCGCACATTGACCATTCGGGAATGTTCCCCAAACTTGTAAAAAACGGATTTACGGGAAATATTTACGCCACAAACCATACAATTCAAATTTCCTCCGAACTTTTAATGGATTCGGCAAAACTGCAAGAAAATGCTTTTCAGCGTGGAGAATTTTATGGAAGGCACACTCAGGTAAAAGCTATAGTGTATAATACTTTTGATGCCTCTAAAACAATCGAAAAATTTAAAGCCGTAAGATTAGATGAGGAATTTTCGCCAATACCCGAAGTAACAGTAAAATTTATTAAAGCAGGGCATATTTTAGGTGCCGCAAGTATAGAACTTTCTATTCTAGATAACGGTGAGACTAAAAAATTTATTTTTTCGGGAGATATAGGTCGTGTAAAAACGCATATCGATTCTTCTTTCGATTTTGAATACAGCTCTAACCCTAATTACATAATTATGGAATCCTTATATGGCGGGAAAACACATCCCGATAGAGATGAATCTGCCAAAGAGCTTGTAAAAATTATTAACGAAACTATAAAAAGGAAAGGCAATGTATATATTCCAAGTTTTGCGGTACAAAGAACACAGGAGATATTAAACGATCTACGTCTTGCCAAAGAATCCAAAGAACTTTCGCAAGATTTACCGGTGTGGGTAGATAGCCCGTTAGCGCAAAGGGTAACAGGAATTTATACCAGTGCTTTGCAGTCTACCCAAGAAAGTTTGTTCGATTTTCCTAACTTAAATTACGTAAAAAAGTTTAAGCAGTCGGTTGGCCTTACAAAAAAAGAAGGTCAGGTAATAATTGCAGGTAGTGGTATGGCCGATGGAGGTCGAATTGTACATCATTTGCAAACAGCATTGTTAAATAAAAAAAACTCAGTAATTTTTGTGGGATTTCAGGCCGAAGAAACAGCAGGTAGAGCCTTGGTGGAAAAGCAAAAGAGTGTAAATTTGGATGGAAAAAATATAGGGGTAAAAGCCGAAATTTATTGGTTGCAGGGGTTTTCGGCGCATGGAGATACAAACGATTACCAGCTTTGGATTAACCGGTTTAAAACACAATCATTAAAAAAGATCTTTTTAATTCATGCCGAAGAGGAACGAGCTTTGGCACTAAAAACCCAGCTTGAAAATAATCGATTTCCCGAATGCGAAATTCCCGAGATGAACAGTAGTGTTATAATTTAAAAAATAAAAACCATATGTCACAAATCTCTTTGGAAGAACTAAAACATATAGCAAAGCTTGCTAGGCTTGAGTTTAGCGATACAGAGCTTTTAAAATTTGCAAAGGAGTTTAACAGTATTTTGGGCTATATTTCGGAGATAAAAGAATGCGATACAACCGGTCTTAAAGCCGAACATAACCTGGAAGATTACAACGGTATTGTTTTACAGGAGGATAAAGTTGTAACAGATATCTTGCCCGCCGAAATTATTGCCGTTTCGGGCGAATCGAGAATTAAAGATAACTACATAAAAACAAGTAAGATTGTAAGTAAAGAATAGATAAAAAACCGTCCTTCGAGAGCCTCAGGACTACGCTTTGGGTACATGTAGTGGTAAAGCTCTCTCCATATAGTGGTGAAGCTATATCCATGTAGTGGTCCCGCCAAGGCGGGATAAATGAGGGAACTCGCCGTGCCTGCCGGCAGGCAGGAACCACTACATTTCTTGTGTTTATTGACGTGTGCTTATGCCAATTGTAAAATGTTAAATATTTGTTAATTATAGAGAATGAATACAACGGCAGGGACTTCCTTAGAGGAGAGGGTTGACATACAACCTGCTGCCACTCAAGATAACTTGGCAGTAGAAGACAGGATGCAAAGCCCAGAGCGTTTGAGAGATGCCTATTTAAGACAGATTTGCTACATTTATTCTCAGGCAAAAGAAAACAGTGATCAGCTAAAAACTATTGAAAATGTTGTCGATCTTGATTCTTATCTTTCTATATTCAAAAATCAGGTTTCTTCAGTGTCCTCCATTGATATTGCCTCATTAAAGCGAAGAACAGCAGAGCTCGCAAAAAAAGCTGATGATGGTAGGATAGATTCAACTTTAGCAAACAATATTGCGGGTTTAACGGACGCCACACTGGAATTTAGCAGTTTAGATGATTTAATTAGCCGTAGTCTCGTTGACCTTTTACAGGATTTTTTAAAGTCCAATATTGACAGGATAAAGCTCAACGGAAACAAATTACTTTCGGTACCAAATGTAACAATAGAAAAGTTTCTTGCTATTTTTTACAAATACTGGGAAAAAAATCCAAATTTTTTAGATAATATTACAGATAAACAAGATTTTTTTTCTAAATTAAGGTTGTTGATTGATTCGCTAAGTGTAAACCAGCCAACTAATTCGCTGTTTTGGAAAATAAAGGCGAGGCTGCAAACGGGTTTAGAATCTGTGCAGCCACCAGTAGCTGCAGATACTCCAGATACAAGTGGAAGATCTGCAGTTTCAGAAACAAGTACCGGTTTGGGAGTTGAACCCGTGGTCAGTTCATTAGTGCCGTATAAACAACCAGATAGTGCAATAGAACTACACAGCTCAGAAGTAAAGAAAATTGAAACCGCAAAAGAAGAAATAAAAAGTTTTCTTAGAGAAAATGCACCTTATAGTAATGCAAGAATGCTTTCCGATATAGATAGTTTTAGCACCCCATCCATTTTGGAAATTGCTGAATTAATAAGAATCAAAGACATTGATGAATTAATAAGTAACGTGCTGTATAAAAAACTATTGGGTAAAAAAGATGCAAATAGTACAATTGCCAGTATTTGCGCAATGATGGCTATAAAAGTTATGTTTCCGTCAGCAAGATTAACTTTGGCCGATAAGACTTAAACTTTCTAATTCCGGACTGTTTGTTGTTTTTCTGCTTGTTATTTTTTTACCAGCTAGCAAATGCCTACCGACGATCTATTTGCAGAAATTGTTGATGATCTAGAAAAAGTTCTAAGGCTGGGAGAATTAATCTCCACCCTTTTAGAAAGATTTTACTCTAACGGGCAGTCTTTTATTTTTTCTGCCCCCGCCGGTTCTGACTTTTCACAGTTTCAAATATCTTTTTCAGCCAATTCCAATACAGAATTTCCCCAAGCATTCAGGGCCATTGTAATTGGTGTAACCGTTGGTGGCGATATAAAGTTTTTTGGATTTTTAAATAATGGAGAAGAAATTTTAAGATTAAATAATTATCCCGGGTTTACCGACGACTTAGATAACTGGATTTCAGCTCAAGCTTTAAAAACATATTCTGAGGTTACCTCTATTGAATTACAAAAACCCGTAGTAAAAGAAAATGAGCAGGATATTTATAAAACTTTATACCGTGAAGTAAAAACATTTTTTGAAACTAAAACTCAGGAAGATATTTTTATTTTGACTACAGATAGAGAGAAGCTGGTAATGCTTTGCTTTAGAGATTCCAATAGCAGTCCCAAATATATTTGTGTTTTTTCAATATCTCTTGGTGGAACACCTGTTTTTAGAAACACCTCTTATCAATTTTATTACGATGTAGTACTTCCAGATGGATCAAAAGTAAACGAAGTTAGATTTGTAGGAGACCTAGCTCCCGGTCCGTTTATTAGGGCAATGCGTGAGCACAGTGGTAATAAAGACCAAGGGCTAGCCCCAGATGATGATGTAGGTGATGCTTCGGTCTTTGAAATGTAAAAGTTTTACATTCTTTTTTTCCAAGGGATCCATTATTTGCTATTGCATACGTCCTGCACCGCCGAAGCCACGCTATGTGGGCAAAAGCGAGCTTAAAAGGATCAGCCTTTAATTGCTTTTTCTTGCCCTTCCTCAATTTCAAAAACTTTTTTAACTCTTCTTCCGTGCCTTGTTTCCCAACCTGCAAACTCAGTTTGCAAAAAAGCGTTAACAATTTCCAGGTGGTTTTTAAGCAAACCATATTCCGAATCGAGGCATAAAACATTTGCATTATTATGCTCCCTTGCTTTTTTGGCATGTTCGGGAGTAAAGCAAAGTGCAGCGTATATCCCCTTAAACTTATTTGCAGCTATACTCATTCCGATACCCGATTTGCAGATTAAAATCCCTGTTAAACCAGGTTCCTGTAAAAGCCTGTCACAAAGAATTTTGGCAAAATCGGGGTAATCATCATCTAAATGTAGTTCCTGTGGGCCAAGATCTGTAAAATTAAATTCGGCAAGCTCTTTAATAATTTCGTTTTTAAGGGTAAACCCGCCATGGTCCCCTGCAATAAAGATTTTCATAAAAAACTTTTTTAATAAATAGATATATTTAATAATACAATATAGGTGGCACAAAACAAAGTATCAAAACTGCGATGCGACCCCGACAAGGCGTGATACCTTTCGACTCCTCGCAGAGCTCGGAGCTCAAGGCTACACTTTTGAAGTGGGGAGACTCTCATCATGTAGTGGTTAGGGCGAACGTAGTGAGCGCTCGCGTGCCTGCCGCCTGCCTGGCGGGTAGACCAGGGAGTCCCCTCAAGACTACACATTTTGTAGTGGTGAGGGGACTCGAACCACTACATTGCCAGAAACGTTTTGGGTTAGACCGCCCTTTGAGTTCCCTCAGGGCTGTTCGGGTATAGATGCCTCCATAACTACACCTTTTTCCAACTGCTTCAGTTGCCACCTTCAAATAACTTTTATGGTATAATCTTATATATTTTAATTTTTACTATATAAATATATGGATATGCCAAAGATAGACCAAGAACAAGAGATGACCAGAGAAGAGCGTATAAGTGTTCTTAAAGAAAGAATCGAAAGTTTAGGAGGTGAAGAAGCATTTAAGAAAACCGATAGTTATGAAATTGTCCAAACAGTGATGAATGGACTGGCCGATATGGATGATACTTATGTAACAGAAGAGGATCTTACACAACTAGAAGGATCTTTATGGGATTTAGAAAACCCAGGGCACGGTGGAGAAGAGCTAGAGGAAGAAGAAACAGACGAAGAAAAATAAATGTAATTTCTAACATATAACTAAAAAGTCCCTCTTTCGAGGGACTTTTTTTTATCTTCTTTAAAAAAGCTGTTAAGCTTTTTTGCTTTCACCTACTATCTTTTCTAATACATTTCTTGGCACCTCGGCATAGTGGCTTGGCTCCATATTGGCAGCTGCAGTACCCGATGTTAAATTTCTTAAATCGGAAATATATCCGAATAATTCTCCCAATGGCGCTTCGGCCGAGATCTCTTTAGTTTTTCCTCTTTGTAAAAGGTTTTTAATAATCCCTCTTTTGGAAGATAAATAACCTGTTACTGCCCCTACATGCTCATCTGGAACATTAATCGAAACTTTCATTATTGGTTCTAACAATGTTGGCTTACAAACTTTCATTGCGTTTTTAAAGCCATAAAAAGCACACGTTCTAAATGTATCTGTATTAGAATCTACATCGTGGTAAGAACCGTCTGTTATTTGTGCTTCTACATCAACTACCGGATATCCTCCTAATGGACCGGAAACCAAAGAATCTTGAATTCCTTTATCGATTGCAGGAATATATTCTCTTGGAATTGCTCCTCCTTTAATATTATCAACAAATCTGTAGCCCTCTCCTCTTGCTCTTGGCTTTAGGTAAAATGCTATATCGGCATATTGACCTGCACCTCCTGTTTGCTTTTTTAAAAGCTCTCTGTGTTCACCTTCACCGGTTATTGTTTCGCGGTAAGCAACCTGTGGTTTACCTACTGTAACTTCAATCCCATATTCTCTTTTTAAAATATCTACTTTAATATCCAGGTGAAGTTCACCCATTCCTGCAATTATTACCTGTCCTGTTTCGGCATCGGTTCTTGCCTTAAAAGTTGGGTCTTCCGAAACTAGCTTTCCTAACGCCTCTCCCAATTTATCCTGGTCGGATTTTGTTTTAGGCTCTATTGCAAAACTTACAACTGGCTCGGGAAAATCAATACTCTCCAAAATAATTGGGCTGGATTCATCACAGATTGTCTGGCCTGTTTTTGTATCCTTAAAGCCTACAATTGCAGCAATATCTCCGGCTTTTACCTCTTTAACTTCCTCTCTGTGGTTTGCATGCATTAAAATAATTCGACCGACCCTCTCTTTGTTGCCTGTTGTGCTATTGTAAACATAAGACCCGGATTGCAATTTTCCGGAATATACCCTAAAAAAAGCAAGATTACCAACATGATGATCTACCATAAGCTTAAATACAAGCCCGCAAAACGGTTCGGAATCTAAAAGTTTTTTTGTTGTAATTTTATCGGTTTTTGGATCTGTTCCCGGAACCTCTCCCTTATAAACAATCTCGGTGTTTGTCTCTTTATCTTCTATTGTAAAACTTTTATCGTGTGGAGAAGGCAGATATCTTACAATGCTATCGAGCATTTCCTGTACCCCTTTGTTTCTTAAAGAAGAACCGGCCATAACAGGAAAAAGCTTTAAAGCCAACACTGCTTTTCTAACTCCTTCGACTAGTTCCTGTGGGGTAATCTCAATTCCGTCTAAATATTTTGTAGCAATATCATCATCTACATCTGCAACCATTTCTATCAATTTATTTCTATACTCTTCTGCTTTTGCTGCATATTCGGCAGGGATCTCTTCCTCGGAAATTGCTTTGCCCTCTTCGTCTTTATGGATAAAAGCTTTTTTAAATACTAAATCGATTATCCCTTTAAAGTCTCCCTCTATACCAACAGGAAGTGAAATTGGTGTTGCCCTATCGGTTAAATGCTCTGTAATGCTTGCAAAAGATTTGTAAAAGTCTGCTCCAATATTATCGAGCTTGTTAATGTAACAAAGTCTTGGTACTCTGTATTTTTCGGCCTGATGAAAAACTTTTCCAGATTGAGGTTCAACCCCCATTTTACCGTCGAAAACAACCACTGCTCCATCCAGCACTCTTAACGACCTTTCTACTTCGGCAGTAAAATCTACGTGTCCAGGTGTATCAATAATATTAATTCTGTAAAACTCTCCGTTTAACTCCCAAAAACAGGTTGTGGCTGCAGATTGTATAGTAATTCCACGCTCTCTTTCTTGATCCATAAAATCCATTTCGGCCTGTCCCTCGTGAACTTCACCGGTTTTATGTTTTCTCCCTGTAAAAAAAAGGATTCTCTCTGTAGTAGTGGTTTTTCCTGCATCTACATGAGCAATAATCCCAATGTTTCTATAAAAGTTTGTATCTTTTACCTTACTATAATCAATGTTTCCTGCCATAAAATAAAAAGTTAGAAATAAAAAAATTTAATTAATTACAAGCTTTTTCAACACGAAAAGTATGATTTTTCAATGAATAAGCGACGAGGTGAATTATTCCATAAAAAGCCGCAAAAAGCAATGGGTAAGGTAATTTTAAAGTAATGCTCTTTTAATTTACTAACGTGAATACAGTCAGTATAGTAGTGACAAATAACCGACTGGTTTTTATTTAACAGCCTTTGTTATTTTGTACTCGGTAGTTTTTCCTTCAATATCTACCTTTACAACATCTCCGATTTTTGAATTATAAACAGCTTTTCCAATTGGAGAACTTATAGATATCTTTCCAGCTGTAGAATCGGCAGACTGGCTTTCCTCCGAGCCAACCAGTGTTATTGTTCTTTTACTTTTGGTTGTTAAATTTTGAATTTCTACACTTTCACCTATTCCTATTAATCCATCCGAAAAATTCTTCTTAACTACCACTGCATTTAAAAGCATGTCATCCAGTTCAGTTATTCTGTTTTCGTTCATCTCTTTTTTTTCCATGGCTTTTGTATAACCATAGTTTTCTGAAAGATCCCCCAAATCTCTTGCCTGAGCAATTTCTTGAGCTATTTCTTTTCTTAATACTTCTTTTCGATGTTGCAACTCAACTGTTAACTTATCGAAAGTATCCTGATCCATCTCTATTGAATTGTCATTTTTTATTGATTTTTTACTTCTTGCCATTTTTTTATTCTAAAGATTAACACTGAGTAGTTTAGCAAATTACCATACAAACTTGCAAGCAGAGTTCGAGGTGCTTTTGCCGGCTTAATTATTTTCCAGTCTAAATGTCAAAAAAATCAGGAAGTCGTTTTCTATCTCTTTAGTAAAGATTGTCGAGTTGTTTTGCAGGCTTAAAAAAGGCTCTATATTGGTTACCCTTATATTCGAGTCCAAACTTAATTTATAATCCAAATTGCCGGCAAATCCCCTTGGTTTATTTATACCCATTATATATTGAATTTCGGTATCCGATACTATTCCGAGTGTCTGGGCTTCTACCTGCCAGTTAAATGTCATTTCGGTTTCGTCAAGAGCATAAGCAACAATGCATTTTCCTTCATCTGCAAAGTTTATTGCAACCCTTTCTTTGGCAATTCCATCTACCGAGATACTCGAAGAAGCTGTAAGAGCTGGAACGCACACCGAAATTTCTTGCGAGGTAGAATTATCGGGTATTCTTACATTAAGCTTTGTTAATACTCCTAAGTTATTAGTTATTTCTGTTTGAGAAGCCAATGTTATAGAAGGAATTTTTAGTGAAGGCAACGTTTTACTTTCCTCTTGGTTTACACCTACTTTAAAGAAAAGCGAGGCATTTTTTAATATACTTCCGTCCAAATAGTTAGATTTAACATATTTTCCATATCCCATTAAGGGTGCAGAGATTGCCATGTCATTTAACGATAAATTTTGTGTTGCTAAATTAATAAATTCGGCTATTCCTCCCTTTAAATCTTGGCTTAAGTTGAATAGATAATTGGACGAAATCTGAGCTATCAGTCTATCCCTTTCTAGTATATTTACATTTTCGGCCGCAAGAAGTTTTAAACCTTCGACAATCTCGTTAGTAGAAAAATTTACACCCGAAATTTCGACAGGTTCTTTCGAGAAAGATTTAATCCTATCCAGCCCTGTTAAATTTACAGATAAAATCAAATCGATCTTTTTGTTTATACTACTATCTAAAACTGTTTTTAAAATTTCAGCAAATTTTGCAAAAGAATTTATGCTTGTAAGATCGGATAGTTTTAGATTTTCACGCGTTTTATATTGAAATCTGGTTTCGTTTATATATCGGAGGTCTTGGTCTGAAATAGAAGAAAGGTCTAAAGTCGTATCTGTTGTTGACTGAAAACTACTCGAGGATATACTTCCATTTTGTAAGGAAAGAATTCCTAAAGCCGAAAAGGCACCTCCCATTGGGGATGGTCTTGTGTTATCCAGCACCACAATTGCTACATTAACAGGAGTTTTTGTTCCTAAAAGTTCGGGAAGATAGCCAATCGATGTAAAACTATCCGAAGAGACACTCATTTCTCTTACTATATTGTTAATCTTTAAAATATCTGTTTGTAAAAACGAAGGAATAAAATCAAAGTTGATCTGCGAAAGCTCTGCCGCCGATTCCTTTATTTTAGTAATTCCATTTTCGAGATAAGGGAAGTTAGTTGTTATTTTACTTAAAATCGCTGTATAGTCTTTACCCGTATCTAAAGCCGAGAGAAAACTTTCGGTACTGTATCTATACTGCAAATTATTTGTGTAACTTTCTACATATTCCGTAAAAGGTGCTGCTGCCTTAAAAAGATTTTCCAGCCCACCTAAAAACTTTTTGTAGATCACAATGCTTGTATTTACACCATCTATATTAGAATTCACACCAACTATTCCACCCACACGTCGCAGCTCGCCAAGCTGAATACTAATTTGCGTAAGGTCGGATGATAAACTACTTGCTTTTTGAACAATTTGATCAAATTCGAAGTTTTTTACCGAAAGTTCTAACTCTGCTATGCCCGATTTTACACTCCAGTAATGCTTAGCAATAACAGCTACAGGCGAGATCAAATTAAAATAAAGCCATAATATAACTAAAAAGCCTGTTAAAATTAATGCAAACTCAACAGGAGTCCTGTTTTTTAGGAACGAAAAGCTCTTGCCAAGACTTATTAAAATGTTCCAGACGACTCCCTGAAATTTTTCCATACGTGAAAGATTTTTTCTACGCCGCTTTACTTTTATCGAAGTATTTGCAAGTTCAATGCTTTGTTTTCTGGCTTCCTCCTGTTTTTTTCTTTCCTCTATAAGTTTTGTAATTGGCCCCAGCCCACCATTTCCTAAATCTACGCTATTTGGTTTTGCCAAATCTACAAAAATTTTAAGATTATCTTTAGTTTTTTTATCACCCTTATTTCCTGTACTGTTTGCTTCCAGCAAAAAAATTCGTGCAGAAACAAGGGATTGTTTTATTGCTTTATCGAATGGGACTCTCGGCATCCAGCCAATTGTCGAAAGATTTGGTGCAGGCTTATATAATTTTAGGCTTGGCAGGCTGTCTTTTTCGGATACAAAAGTAATTTCCTGATTTCCGTCTTCTACCTCCTGTATTTTATAGGCAATACCTAGATGAGTAATAGAATTTTCGTAGCAAATTGAATAAATCTTTCCACTTGTATTTTTAGAAAATTGAGCTTTAACAATGCCGTACGCTGCATCTAAAAAATGCACCAGCCACTCAGATTCCAATCCGTCTTTTTTTAATGCAATTGGCTGTCCTGCTGCAGCCATTAATACTAGTTCAGAAAAAGTCGATATGTTAGAGAAATCCAGGGCATCGCCTATTATTTCGCCTATTCTTACAATACGAGTATCCAGTTCCACTTTTTCGTTATATTCCATCACAAGGCTTTCGGCATAGCGCTGTAACTCCATCTCGGTATAAACCGCATGGTTTTTTTTATTATTTGTTCCATAATTTAGCTCTAGTTCCGAACTTAAAAAAATCTGTTGATTAGCTTTAATTGAAGTAGAAAGCAAAAATTTTGCATCAAACTTGGAAGCCAGCGATAAAGACGCATCCAGATAATTTGAGAAGTTAAGAAATTGCTGTGTAGAAATTTTATCGGTAGGTGAAATTCCCTCTTTGATAAAATAAAAAACATAATCCAATCTTCGCAACTCCTCTTCTAAATGAGGTAATGCAGTATAGTCGGCAAAGCTCACTAAAGCATTTTTACCCAAAACGTCCAGTGCTTTAATATTATTCTCTGAATATGTATCAATTATTATAACGTAGCCACCCTGCTCTATTAAAGAATCAGCAATCTCTACCCCTAAACGGGTTAGCCCGCCAATAAGTAGGGATGTAGGATGTTTTACACTTGTTTTTATTTTATATCTTTCCGGAATCATAAATATTATATATCTACTACTTCTAATGGTATGTACATTAAATACACATCCATATTTATATCGTAAGTTGTAAATTTTTCTCTTTCCTGAGCTGTATCGGGCAAAAACGAAAACTCCAAAGTTTCAAATCCTTCTTTCGAAATAGAAATTTTATGCTGTTTATCCAGTGTTAAATCCACCGAAATTTTATCTAAGTTCACCTTTACCGGCTGTAAAGAATCAATTTGTATAAGTGGGCTTTCTACATTAAATGTAATGTTAAGTTGTGTTTGTTTATCAGAATCAATTTTAGGAACAGCGTAAATTAAATGCCCTTCCGAAAATTCTTCCCTTGGGCCTAAGTTCAGTGAGATTACGCAATTTACCCCTTTTTCAAATTCTACAACTTTGTTAAATTCCCAGTATGATCCAGCTACTTCCGAAACTTTTTTTATGTTAACAAGTCTTTCGCCTGGCAAAATGTTATCAAATATTTCAAATTTTTTTTCGGGCGTTACTTCCCCTTTTTTTTCGCCATCGATATATACTTCCAGTGTTCCCGAAAGTGTATAAACGGTAAGTCCCGAAATTTCTTCCGGTTTTATTACTCCAAACAAAGTTCCCAAGTTTATATTTATGTATCTCCAGGGTGACCAGAAAGCCAGCAATACACAAGATACAAGAATAAAAACCAATACTATTATTTTGTTCATTGAATTTTTTATATTTAGGACCGAAACATTCTTTGTTTCCGCAAAACTATCCTAATTTATAATACATTAGAGAATAAGAGAGTGGAAGAGTTAAATTGCCCAACTTTTTAGTTTCTCTACTTCAATTTTTGCCGTCTCAAACTCTCCCAGTGATGGAGTTTCGAGAATAAAATCTTTTTCCATAAGCTTTGGATGATTTAAAAATTTTTTTAAACCCTCCTCGCCAATAAGCCCTTTTCCTAAATCTTCGTGTCGATCTTTATTAGATCCGAGCGGAGTTTTAGAATCGTTAAAATGAACTAACGGAATGTTTGCAAGACCTAAAATATTTTGGGCATTATTAACAAACAAGTCGATATTTTCCGAATAATTATAGCCCGAAGCAAAGAGGTGCTGGGTATCTAAACAAAATCCTATATACTTTTTATACTTATCATCAACTTTATTAAAAATATCGGCTAACTCTTCCATTTTATCGCCAATTACTTTTCCCGATCCTGCGGCACACTCTAAAAGAAAAAATGGAGCACTTGGCAAAGTTAAAGGTAAAGCAAGGTTTTCAAAAATCCAGTTTATTCCATAAACAACTCTTTCAATACCCTTAGAATCGTCGGTCCAGTCTTTTAAAGAGCCCGTATGAAAAACCAATCCGTTTGCTTTTATCTCTAAAAGCAGATTTAAATGATTTAGTAGCGATAATTTAGAGAGATGAAATTTTTGTTTATCCGGATTTGCCAGGTTAATAAGATAAATTCCGTGAAAATATATTTTATTTATTTCGGGATAACTGCCTCTGGCATCGTTAAACTTTTTTATATCTTCCTTTTTAAATGGTTCACTGTTCCACCTTTGAGGAGGTGAAGGATGAATCATAAATGAGTTTACACCGAGATTTTTTGCATTCTCGAGGGATTTAAATATTCCTCCAGCAGAAGAAACAAAACAGCCTAGATTTCTTGGCATATCTTATTGTTTATTAATTATTCTTTGTAAAATTTCCATTGCTATATTTGGATTTGCCTTTCCTTTAGTGAGCTTCATTACCTGACCTACCAGAAATTTTAAAGCATTTGGATTTTTTGCTACATCTAAAACTACCTTACTATTTTCGGCAACAACTTTTTTTGCAATCTCTAATATTTCATCTTCAGAATTTAACTGCGTTAATCCTTCATCTTTGATAATGTTAACGGGATCTTTCCCTGTTACAAAAACCTTTTCCAAAACATTTTTGGCAATACTACCCGATATTTTTTTACTATGCAGTAACTCTAAAATGCTCAAAAGAGCTTGGGGGCTTATAAGAGATTTACCAAGTTCTGTTTCTTTTTTTTCGCAAAGTGCTGCAATATCACCAATTAACCATTTAGCTCCTTCTTTTATTAAAGTTTTATCGGCAGATGTAAGTTTTACAAATTGATCAAACCAGTCACCTTTTTCGGTGTATTCTACAAGAATATCCGATTGTTCCAGTTCCAGCCCTAAGTTTATATATCTAAGTTTACGTTCTGCTGGTTGTTCGGGCAAAATAATCGAGTTAAGATCGCTTTCTAATATTTTAATAGGAGGAATATCGGGTTCGGGAAAATACCTGTAGTCGTCAGAAGTTTCTTTGGATCTTTGAAAAACCGTTTCGCCTGTCATACCCTTTAATCCACGAGTTTGAGAAGTAATTTTTTCGTTTTTATCTAAAAGTTCTGTTTGTCTTTTAAACTCAAACGCCAAAACTTTTTCTAAAACCGAAATTGATCCTATATTTTTTACTTCGACCTTGTAATTTGGCAATTCGCCTTTCGGCATATCGAACGGTTTTACACTTATGTTCAATTCAAACCTCATTTGGCCTTTTTGCATCTCTGCATCCGAAATACTGTTGTACCTGGCAATTTGCTTTAATCTTTTGGCAAACAAAATTACTTCGTTTAGTTCTTCAAAATCGGGGAAGGTTACAATTTCTATTAAAGCCACCCCCGACTTGTTGTAGTCTATTAACGTTTCGTTATTTTCAAGATGTAAAGATTTAGCCGTATCTTCTTCCAAATGCAACCTTTGAATTCTTACCCTTTTAGAATCACCTTTAAGTTCAATTTCGACATAGCCGTTTGTCCCTATAGGTTGTTCAAACTGTGAAATTTGGTATCCCTTAGGCAAATCGGGGTAAAAATAATTTTTTCGATCAAATTTGGTTTGGCGGGCAATAGTACAGTTTAATGCCATTGCCATTTTAACTGCTTTATTAAACGCTTCTTTGTTTGGTACAGGCAAAGCACCGGGTAAGCCAAAACAAACCGGGCATATATTTATGTTAGGATTTTTCCCAAAATATTCGGAGGAACATCTACAAAACATTTTGCTTAATGTTTTTACCTGCAAATGAATTTCCAAACCTATAACAGGAAGATATTTCATAATTTTTTATTATCTAAAAAAGCAATCTACCTGCATTATATCTGCTATTCCACTGGTGGAGCAAGGAGCATCTTTTCTTCTTTCAAAATACATTTCACTTCTTTTTTTCGGAACAGAATCTAGCACATTGGAAGGCAATACCCTGTGGGATGTAACCTGCCATAAAAACACTAAAACCAGATAAAAAACAACTCCAAGGAAAAAAATTGCAAGAAATTTTTTTGTAGTTATTTTGGCACTAGCTTTATTAATTATCTGTGGACTAATCCATAGCGAAACACCCATGCCTAAAAAAAATCCTGTTACGAACCTTAAAAAATTATTACTAAAGTAAAAGTATTCTGAGTAAGAGATTCCAATACCACGTATTGTGCTTATTGTTTGAATCCCTCCATCGAGAGCAATAGGCACAAAAAAAAGCAGTAGAAAATACCATTTTATAGGTTTAAGTTTAAAAAACTTTACCGCCAAAGCTGTAAAAAAAATTCCTGCCCAAATGCCGGTATCTCTTGCACACCAGGCATATTGGGTATCAAAAAGATATAATGACCTTTCACTAAACTGATGGCAAAAAAAGCTGTAAATAAAATATATTTTCTTTGCAATCCACTCCAATCCTAAGTTAAGCAAAACCGGGGCAACAACAGGAAGAAAAGCCACCAGACCTAAAATAAAAAGATAAATTTTTTCTATTTTAAAACTAAACTTATTCATTGTTAAATGGAAAAATCCTCTGTAAAAATTCTTTTTTTACTTACGCCGGCATCTAAAAGTAAAGCAACAGTTTTTTGCATAAGCGGCAACGGACCGCAAATATAGTACACATAAGATGACAATTCTTTTGGGAGATATTTTTTTACAATTTCTAAAGTTATAAATCCTTTTTCACCAGTATAACCTGGCTCATCTGAAATAACATTTACAAGCTTAAAATTAGGTAAGGTGTTTGCAGTACTAGCTAATTCTTTCTCAAAAGGAATATTTTTAGAATTTTTATTTCCATAAAACAGATAAATATTTTTATCTAAAGTTTTTGATGCAGATTTAACCAGCTCAATAAATGGTGTTATCCCTATCCCGCCTGCAACTAAAACCAAATCAGATTTAATAAATTCACTTCTAGCATTTGCAGTAAAATTTCCAAACGGTCCGTAAAGATAAGTTTTATCTCCAACATTGATATTAACCAGTTTCGAGCTAAATTTTCCTAGCGACTTTGAAGTTATAGATATCGCCCCATTCTCGGCAATATGTGAAATAGTATAAGGATGCGCCTCACCAAATGGCTTAGATTGGAAATAAACAAACTGCCCGGGTAAAACATTGAGAGCTTTATTTAACGGGAGAAGATCTACTTTTATTACATCAGAGGTAATAAATTCTTTTTTGGTAATGCTATATTGTAATGAAAAAATTCCCGACCATACAAAAATTCTGCTTAAAGTTACTAGCAGATAAATTGCAAATAAAATTCCCCAGTAAAGTGTAAGGTATAAATCGGTATCTTTTATAGAGATATTAAAACTATGTAACAATACAAGTGGTAAAATTATATAAGTAATTACATGTATATTTTTCCATACCCTGTATGTAAGTTTATTTCTGAATATTGCGCTTGTTAGCCATATAATAAAAAGTATACTAAAGGCAATTATTCC
>JAMQHH010000038.1 GCA_025993875.1 Candidatus Dojkabacteria bacterium | reverse complement strand
TTCTTTTTGATGACAGGATTGGTGTATCGGCTGGAGAAAAACTTTCGGACGCCGATTTAATAGGTATACCAATACGTCTAGTTATTTCGACCCGAAATCAAACTCAAATTGAATACAAAATTAGAAGTTCCGAGAATGTTGAACTTTTAACCTTGGAAGAACTTTTAAAGAAAATATCTGTATGAATCAAAGCAACATAATCGATAATTTGCTTTTATTTTTAGGCATAAGCATATTATTGGCAATTTTAATAAAATCTGCCAGAACTCTCGAAAAAGAATTTGAACATATAGCTTTGGGATTTAAGCTAAACCCGTTTTTTTTAGGATTTGTTGTTTTAGGTTTTGTAACTTCTCTTCCGGAAATTTCTATAGCAATTTTTTCGAGCAACAAAGATCCATCCCTATCTATGAGTAACTTGATAGGAGCAACAGTTATTCTTCTAACGCTTTTAATAGGAGGAGGACTTTTAAAATTTGGGGATTATGAATTTAAAAGAAGATTTTCCGAAACCGATGTAAGAGCAGGTCTTCTACTAATATCTTTTATTATTATTTCACTTTTAGATCGCAGGATTTCGGTATTTGAAGGTGTAATACTTATTGTTCTTTATATTATCTATGTACTGCATCTTAGCCACAAATTAAACCGGAGAAAAATTAACTTAAATGGTCTTGCTAAAAAAAGCTTTTTTAGAAATTTTTTTGTAGGCCTCGGTTCTGCTTTGATATTAGTAACTGCTGCCTATTTTATTGTCCAGGGGGCAGTTGCTCTTGCAAATAACCTTGGAATTTCGGTTAGCCTTATTGGGATATTTGTGTTGGCATTTGGAACTAATTTACCCGAAATTACTATACTATTAACATCAAAACCTACTTTGTCCGAAAAAAGTTTTGCAATAGGAAACTTTTTTGGAAGTGCAGTTATTAATACAGGTATTGTAGGGCTGCTTGCAGTTTTTTCGGGTGGGTTTGAAATAACAAATTTTAGTGCATTTATACCCGGAATTGTAATTTTATTTTTTACATTGGTATTGTTTGCCTACTTTAGCTGGACAGGTAAAAAACTTTCGCGAACCGAAGGATATTTACTTATAGCTGTTTACATAGCTTTAGTTATTTCTGAAATTCTTATTCAGTTACATCCTTAAAGTTTCGATAACACTCTGATCGGCATCGATGTATAAAACAGGTAACCCCGTTTTATGTCTTAAATTATTTAAGTCCAAAATTTTTATAATCTCATCCGTTTTTTGCTCTTCTGTAAGTGTATTAAGATTATCTATATAAAAGCTTCGTGTATTTCCCCGAGACAGGCTAAGTTCTAGTGCGCTTTTGTGATCTTCTGTAAAAAAATACACAGGGATATTTATTCCTTTGGCCGAAAGATATCTACTAAAGCTTATGTCACTGGCTTTTATTATAATCATACTTAAAGAAGCATCTTTAAAAATATTTTCAATCACATTATTGCTTAACTGTATCAGAATCGGATCCAAAAACTTGTTTCCCGAAATTTTAAAATTATAATTTTTTATTGTATGCTCCGTCGAAATAATAATATCGGACATTTGCTTTACAGCAAGATCGGGATACTCTCCCGCCGATGTTTCGCCCGAAAGCATAACAGCGTCGCTTCCTAATAATACCGCAGTTGCTACATCGTTTACTTCGGCCCTGGTTGGAACCGGGTTAGTTGTCATACTTTCTAGCATTTGCGTTGCCGTAATTACCGGTTTTGCAAAATAAATTGCTCTTTCAGTTAAAAACCTCTGTACCAGTGGAACTTTTTCCAATCCAAGTTCTACTCCTAAGCCACCTCTTGCTATCATTATTCCATCTACTTCCTGCAAAATTTCGTCTATATTGTTTATTCCTTCCTGATCTTCAAT
>JAMQHH010000037.1 GCA_025993875.1 Candidatus Dojkabacteria bacterium | reverse complement strand
CTCCAGAAAAACAACAAAATCATCATATCGATCTAACGGAGTATTCAGAATTTTTAGACCACTTTTTTCTAACCAAATTACAAGGTTTTTTTCCACATTCATAAAAAACAAAGAGATCTTTAACAAGATATTAATTACTTTGGGAATTGTTGTAGTATACAGAATTCTTTCTACAGTACCTTTACCCGGAATGGACATGACAGTCTTTGAAAATCTTTTAAGCAACCGAACAACAACTGAGGCAAACTATCTTTTTTCATTGTTTACAGGTGGGAGACTGGAGTCCCCAAGTATTGTGGGAATGGGACTTGCAGCGTATATTAATGCATCGATTATAATGCAAATGCTTCCTTATGCTTTACCTAAACTAAAAGAGATTCAAAAACAAGGAGAAAGAGGGCGGCAGATTATTAATCAATATACAAGATTTTTAACTTTACCTCTCGCGCTTCTTTATTCATTTGGATATTTAGTATTTTTATCGCAGCAAAACTTTAGCACGTCCGGCGCTGCATCGTATTTAATACCCCATGCTCCGGGATCGGATTATCCGACATTAGCAAAGATTTTACTAATGACATTGGTTCTTGCGGCAGGAACGCTTTTTTTAATGTGGCTTTCGGAAATAATTACAGAAAAGGGAATGGGTAATGGTTCTTCTGTAATGATTACTGTAGGGATTTTGGCTACTCTTCCTTCTTATATAGTAGTAGATTTTTCTAAACTTAACATCTCTGAGGTTTTAAATCAGCTATCTCAGGGTAATATTTTATCTCTTTTTAACGCTGTTTCTGTTTCTATAATTCTTTCGATAATTGGCATCCTTGTAATGATAGTTGTTTTGATATTTATTAATGAATCTCAAAGAAATATTCCGGTCCAATATGCCAGACGGGTAAGAGGAGCTGAATCCGGCAAGGGTTCATCATTACCAATTAAATTTACCCTAACCGGTGTTTTACCAATTATTTTTACATATGCAATACTATCTGTTCCTCAGCTTTTAGTTCCTATATTGGAAAAAGTGACGCAGCCCGAAAGCGGTTTCTATCAATTTTTACAAAGTTTAAAAACAAGTTTTTTATATGCTTCTTCAGATGCTGTTGTAAATAGTAATGATACAGTTTACGCAATAGTTTATTTTTTCCTGGTTATAATTTTCGGGGTGTTTTATGCTTTCATTGTTCTTAATCCAAAGGAAACCGCCGAAAATTTGCAAAAGTCCGGAGCATTTGTTCCGGGTATAAGACCGGGCAAGTCGACCGAAAAATATATTTCGAGTGTGCTTCTTAAAATGGGGGTGGCAGGATCAGTTGTTTTAGCCTTTATTGCACTAGTTCCTATATTGGCAAGAGATTTAGTGTTAAGTTCAACCGGGAGTCAGCTGGCAATTTTATCGGGAATTGGAGGAACAACTTTGTTAATTGTTGTTAGTGTAGTACTCGATACAATAAGACAATATCGCTCTTTGCGAGCAACAAAAAGTTACGAAAGATATTCTTAGCGCAAAATTTCTGATTATTTTTTCCCTACTCGAGATATAATAAAAGTGGTATGTATAAAAATATTTTTACATCAGTTTGGGATGTCACACAGATAAAAAAGGCTGCAGAGATTTCCAGCAAAATTTTGTTGGAACTTAGTTGGTCGGCAGTAGAGGGTTCTTCCCCTTTCGAAGTTAATAATTTGGCAAAATCTCTGTGTAAGCAAAATAATGTGACTTCTTCTTTTTTCGGAGTAAATGGTCCTAAAATGCCTTTTCCGGAATTTTGCTGTGTTATGGTAAATGCGGAAACTGTACACAACATACCAAGTTCTAAAACCACTTTTCAAAAAGGAGATGTTATTAAAATTGATTTTGGAATTATATATAATGGCTTTTTTACCGATCATGGTACTACAGTTCTAATAGAGCCGGTATTGCCTGTACATCAAAGGCTGGTTTCAACGGTAAACCTTAGTGTTAAAAAAGCTGTTGAACAAGCGTATGCTGGCAATACAACGGGAGATATTGCTAATGTTTTAGGAACAATTTCAACATTGGCCGGTTTTACCCCGGTAACCGGATTTTGTGGCCATGGAATTGGAAAATCTATTCACGAGTCTCCTTCTATACCATTTTCGGGGAATCCTAAAACAGGAGAAAAATTATTAAATGGGATGCTAATTTGTATAGAAAACTGGATAACAACAGGTTCTGGCAGGCTAAATTTACAAAAAGATGGCTGGACACTTTTAACTTCAGATGGCTCATTTTCTGCTATGAGGGAAGAAATGGTTTTAATAGAGAATGGCAAACCGGTTGTAATTACCATGTAATTATCT
>JAMQHH010000036.1 GCA_025993875.1 Candidatus Dojkabacteria bacterium | reverse complement strand
TAAAAATGAGTCCAAAGCAGTTTAAAGAAAAATATTTTACAAATTTAAATAATATTAATTCACAAAAGATTCTAGTTTAAGGGTACTTGACATATTTATTGAAGATGTTGGCTACCAAAAATCTGTAATTCAACAATTAAAAACAGAAGGCTATCATGTTAAAGGATTTCCTGTAAATGGTCAAGATAAAAGGGCTAGGTTAAGTTCTGTAACCCCATTAATAGAGCTCGGTAGAGTAATGTTTCCGAGAGGTGCATGTGAAGATTTAATAACTCAATTAGTTAACTTTGGTGTTGAAAAACATGATGATTTAGTTGATGCCCTTACAATCCTTTTGCATATGGTTGTTAAGCAGAATCGCCAACAAGTTATCGTATACGGAAAAGAAGTTTACGATCTATTCCGTGGTTGGAGCAGAGATTATGGAAGTGATAGTGGTTCGTATGGTTCTAATTATTGGTACGAGAAGGATGGGCCAACAAGATTTAAAAACTATATTTAATTTGCTGGACTTTAATCAACCGACAGTTGAAACATGGTTATGTTTCCTTTATTCAAGATTTGAGGGAATTCTCCCAACATTATTCGATCCTTCCTATTGCAGCACAGGTTATTGTTGTTGATCAAAATATAGAGATAAAACAATTAACACTTTCTAAGCAAGAGCTCTTAGAATTTGATAGTTGGGATAGACATTCAAAAAATTTCATAAAGAATATTAAGGATGTAGTGAACGTAGAGTCAACTACAAGTGACTATCAGAAAACTATTAGTGGATTTTATACTTGGTTACATAGGACTTTATCACAATTATATTCTGTAGAACTTTCCGAATTCGAAAGCAAATATGCAGAATATGAAAGGATTCAAAAGAAATTTCTGGAGCAAATTCTACAAGGAAAAACATCTGGCACATTAAAATAGAACGCAACATTCGAACCAAAAATATTACTTCTGAATAACCAATACCCACAACAAAAAAGCTTAGAACCAAACGAGTTTATGAATCGTTAGGTTTTGAGGATTTTAGAGGTTCTTAGGCTATTTTTGAGAATCTAGTAATATTCGATCACCAATGTGCAAGGGTGTTAGGCATACCAAAGGGAAGTAAACGAGTCTTGCGGAACCATTAAATAATGGCGGAGAGGATAGGATTCGAACCTACGGTTCCTTACGGAACACTCGTTTTCGAGACGAGCCCATTCGACCACTCTGGCACCTCTCCATTAACCCAAAAAGTAAACAAAAATAAGCCCATTCGACTTCATTCCGCCAAAGCGGGACAAGCTCTGGCACCTCTTCCATTGCACAAACCAGGTTTACACTTTTTATAATCGGAGAGGGTGGGATTCGAACCCACGGTCCCTTGCGGGACGCCCGTTTTCAAGACGAGTACGTTAGACCACTCCGTCACCTCTCCAAGTTTTAGCCCTGATTTTGGGGATAGGATAGCAGATAATTCCAAAATCTCCTGATTATACCATTATGTAAGGGTAGAGTGGAGCATGCTAGATTCTGAGTTCATTACCAATTACAACCGGATCCATGCCCATGATTTCTTGCTTATAAGAAAGTTCTGAAGATACCGGATTTAGAATGTAAATTTTTTTCTTTAGATAAAAAGCGACCCCAATTTCAATTAGTGTATTCCCCCCAACATAGCCTTTGATTCCCCTCTTGTCGTGGTTAACAACTAAAATTGCATCACACCAGTCAATCTTTGAAAAGTGATCAACTATAGCTTCTTTTTTTATCTTCCAAATTGCATGATTTGCTGGGAAAGCATCAATTCCTCCATTGTTTTCAATATATTGTCCCAGATAAACATTCTTACCTCCGCCAATCTCTTTTGAAACTTCAAATCCAAGTTCGGGAATTTTTACCAGATGACCTTGTTTTACAAGCTTATCTCTTGCAGATTCCATTTCCTTATAAAACGCAATACTACCACATATGGTTATTCTCATAAAATTAGTCAAAACTCTTTTGCACTAGAGAGGATTCGAACCTCTGACCACTACTTCCGCAAAGTAGTGCTCTATCCAGCTGAGCTACTAGTGCAACACTAGAAAAACTCAATTAGTCCAATTATTAAACATAATTAGCTACTAAAAGAATGCATTGTATTATACAACGAAAATACTAAAGGGATTCAATTATCTTGTCGGGAAGGTAGTATTTTACTGGAATGTACTGTCCATGAAGCATGCTCGAAAGAATATTTGCACTTATTTGTGATTTTTTCCCATAATCGAGATGTTTTATTAGTAGAAAAAAAACTTCTCTGTCTTGATTTTCCCCTGGCAGAAGCAAAGTAAGCCTTCGCATTGAGCTGGTAACTTCCTGGTCGGTAATATCCAGATTTAGAAAAAAATCCTCTTTTTTTCGAGAAATCCAAAAGCAACTAATATACTCCCACTTGTAAAGATGTTCAAATGTTTTAATTCCTATAGAGTTAATACTGTGCTGATATACTTCCGGTGGTGTAGCTCCCTGAACAAACCATAAAAAAGCAAATGCTATTATGGCAATTATAAAAATATATTCACCAAGTAGCGCACCAATAGCAATAATTACAATAAAGAAAAAAGAATATGTTACATACCAGGCTTTTCCTTTCTCCTGCCACAACCTGTCGGGTGCTTCCCAGGTGTAAACATCGTCCAAATAATCAATTTCTGTTTTTTTTATTCTGGTGTAAAGTTTTTTCATTCTATAAAAAGTATACCTAAAACAATTTGGTAGTCAATTTTTTTATCTATTAATGAAGTTGAGGCACAGATTTTTTTCTTGCTTTTCTAAATATTTTTATGATTATAAATATCAATAATAGACCAACAGGAGTTATGTAAATAGAGGTTTTTACTATTGTAAAGTTGTTGATAAGAGAAGTATTAGCAAGCGAAGAGGTTAAAAAGTTAGTAACTGCAGTATCGATAGTTTGAAAAGTATTCCCAATCCCCCCTACTACATTATCTAAAACAGTTTGCCCCGACTCTTTTACAGGATATTTATTGGGTAGTTGCGAGCTTTCTATTTGTGTACCGGTGGATAAAGTAGACTCAACCGGTCTAACTGTAAATACTCGATCTTCGAGGTTTTGAGCAAACCCAAAAAAGAAGAACTCAGCTGAGTTAGGTGTGTTAGGATCAATGGACGCAACATGAGAATAAAAATGGTTTAAATCCCCACCAATTATTTGGTCTCCTTTTTCTCCCCAGGTTGTATCGACCGGAATCCACATATTTAGTGCAGGGAAATATACCTCTGCCCACTGATGATTAATTGTAGTTTCGTTAATTGATTCCAAATCGATTGCGCTATAACCGTAACCAAAAGCAGCTCTAGCCGGAACTCCCAGCGATCTCATTATTGCAATAAAAAGATCGGAATACTCCATGCAAACTGCTGCACCGCCATTAAAGGTTGCCAAGGCACCCTTTCTTTCGTTAAGTCCATATTTTTTAGTCTGACTGTAGTCTATTCTATCTATAACAAACTGATAGGTCTTTACAGTAAGATAATATACCTCGTTTGTTTTCTCCTCCTCGGTTAAGGAATTTTTTATTCCCTCGGCTACCTCTTTGATACTCACAGAAGAGGATTCCCAAAACTGTGCAGGCTTGGTGTTATCTTCAATTATTTTGGAATCTATTTGACTAATCGTTCCGGCATTGGAAACAGAGATATCGGGATTATTTTCTGAAACGGAATAGCCTTTAATTATTATCTCACCACTTGCGTTCGAAGGTACTTTAAATGTTGCAATAATGTTTTTGTCACTGTCTTCTTCTACCATATACGGTTCTTGAGAAAAAAAGGTGTAAAAAGTTTGCTGAGTGGTTTTGGAATTGCTTATACTTTTTGGTAAAACTGTTTTAAATGTGTTAAAAGTAAAAGGAATACTACTTGTTGGATAGAATTTTTGCGAAATAATAAATTCGTAAAATTGTTTTCGACCTATTTGAACCCAACCGGTTTTGCCTACTAATGATTCGCCTGAAATTAAAATTTCCCATAAATCGCCTTTGTCAACAATACTATTTGAAGGAGAAACCAGATTAATCTCTCCGAATGTTTTTGGAACTAACACTTTAGCAAGGTAAGAGAAATGATATTGCCCCGCGCTGAACTGAAAACCTTCATCGAGTCCCGGAATATAAAGATCTCGAAGAGTTCCGGTTTTAAAAAATAAAAGTGAACTTTTATACTTTGTTTGTATAAAATAAGGAGAACTATATTCAATATTTCTTGGTAGTGAGACACTAATAATAATATTATTTTCAGAGTCGGTTGAATGGGAAAAAGAAAGAACTCTTCCTTCACTATCGGTAATGGAGATTGATTCAATTACTTTTTGAACTTTATCGTTAGTACCCTTTAAACTGTTAATTACAATGGTTTCTTCCGTGCCTGCGGGGATATACCAGCCCGGGGCAAGAATTTCTGTTCTTCTCATCTCTGTTACCTCTACCTCGTTGTCCAAAACAGAAAAAGTTTCCTCTATGGCTTTGTTGTACACAGCATCGGCAGCAATACCTGTTTTTACTATAAAACCTGCAACTAAAACGATAATTCCTGTTAAAATTATTTGCCTCATAAAAAATTATACATTAACCTGTTTAAAAAGAAATGATTAATCTCGATGATCTAAATTCAATTCAAAAAGAAGCAGTTTCTTACCTGGATGGACCTTTATTAATTCTTGCGGGAGCGGGATCGGGTAAAACAAAAGTTTTAACCTACAAAATAGCTTATATATTAGATTCCGGGCTTGCTGGTTTGGATAATATATTGGCTGTAACTTTTACAAACAAGGCTGCAGGAGAAATGAAGGAAAGAATAAACAGGCTTCTAAGGCTTAGTTCAAATTTAAAAGATTCCTCGATAGAAAATATGCCATGGGTTGGAACTTTTCATTCAATCTGCGTAAAGATATTAAAGCGATATGGAGAAAATATAGGGTTAAATAGAAATTTTACAATCTACGATTCTTCCGATCAAAAGGAAGCTATAAAAGAAGCAATGAAAGTTCTAAACATATCAGTTAAAGAATTTAATCCAGGAGCTATCCACTCGTACATATCTTCGGCAAAAAATGAGCTAATAACTCCAGAGGAATATAACGAGTTTGCTCAGGGATATTTTCAGAGTATAGTTGCCAAGGTGTACCCCCAGTATCAAAAAATACTAAAAGAAAATAACGCATTGGATTTTGATGATCTTTTGCTACTGGGGGTAAAGTTACTAAAGCAAAACGATGCAGTTTTAAAATACTTTACTGAAAACTTTAGGTATATATTAGTGGACGAGTATCAGGATACTAATCATGCGCAATACACTTTAATAAAAATGCTGGCTTCGATGCATCGCAATATCTATGTGGTGGGGGATGATGACCAAAGTATTTACGCTTTTAGAGGTGCGAATATCCGAAATATTTTGAATTTCGAAAAAGATTATCCCGAGGCCAAAGTTGTTAAACTCGAGCAAAATTATCGCTCAACTAAACTGATACTCGAGGCGTCTCATCAAGTTATTTCTAAAAACAGAAATAGAAAGGAGAAAAAGTTGTGGACAGAAAATAATGAAGGAGAAAAAATAAAGGTGTTTAGTGCGGAAGATGAGCAGAAAGAGGGTACGTGGATTACAGGAAAGATTGCCGAACTAGGCAGTGATTATAACTTAAATAACATTGCTGTATTGTATCGAACCAATGCCCAGTCGCGTGTTTTGGAGGAATCGTTTATTAATGCAGGAATCCCTTATAGAATTGTTGGCTCTGTAGGGTTTTACGAACGAAAAGAGATAAAAGATATTTTGGCTTATTTAAGGGTAATATTTAATCCTAAAGATAATAAAAATCTGGAAAGAATTATTAATGTTCCAAAACGGGGGATAGGGAAAAAAACTTTCGAAGAGCTGTTAAGTCAGGCTACACAAAACAATTTGAGCATAGTGGAATACCTTAACATATATCGAAATGAAGTAGACTCTCCCGGGCTTAAGCTGGCAGCAGATCTTTTTAGTAATTTTATAGCTCAAAAAACAAACCTTCCCATTTTAGAATTAATTGATCTCATTTTAAAATCTACAAAGTATATCGAGATGCTTTCCGATGGAACTTTAGAAAACGAATCGAGAATCGAAAATATAAAAGAGCTTTTAAGTGTTGCAGTTAGATTTAACGATTTATCTCCGGAAGAAGCTTTAGAGCAATTTTTAGATGAAGTTTCGCTTTTAGAAGCTGTGAGCGTAAATAGAGACACAGCTGTTGCGGTTACTTTAATGACAATACACTCTGCAAAAGGGCTGGAATTTGAACATGTTTTTGTGTCGGGAATGGAAGAGAATCTTTTTCCACACATAAACTCGGTAACTTCCGAAGATGAGCTGGAAGAGGAGAGACGTCTTGCATATGTTGCGCTAACCCGAGCAAAAAATAAGTTGTATCTTTCTTACGCACAAAGGAGAAGGTATTTTGGCTCAACTCAACTTAACCCCGTATCAAGATTTTTAAGAGATATCGAAAAAGAGCTTTTGGACGAGGAGATAAAAAGATACGACTATAATATAACCGATGATTACGAAGAAACAAAGAAATTTACAGAGCTTTTTAGTAAGTATAAAGTAGGAGACAGGGTAAAACATGAATACTTTGGGAAGGGAACCGTAGAAAAAATTGATTCCGAGGTGATAGTGGTAGATTTTGGTGCGGTTTATGGGAAGAAAGAATTAATGATAGAATATGCTAGGCTGGAAAAAATTAAATAATTCAATAAGAAATATGCAGTTTGACATTTTAACAATTTTCCCCGAATCTTTTTCTTATCTAAGGCAGAGTATAATCGGAAAAGCAGCTGATCAGGGATTAATTAATATAAAAATTCATAATCTTCGCGACTGGGCTACCGATACACATAGAACAGTTGACGATAAACCATTTGGCGGAGGAGCGGGAATGCTCTTTAAGGTAGAAGTAATATATAAAGCGTTAAAAGCGCTAGGAGTTTACCCTAAAAGAGATCCTAAAACTAAAGTTATTTTAACTTTGGCATCGGGCGAAATATGGACACAAAATCTTGTAAAAAAATTTACTCAGGAATTTAATAGATTAGTAATAATTTGCGGAAGATACGAAGGGGTAGATTACAGAGTTAATAAGCATTTAATTGATTACGAAATAAGTATTGGGGAATATATTTTATCGGGTGGAGAACTTCCCGCAATGGCTATTTTAGATTCGTTATCCAGGCAGATTCCCGAAGTTTTAGGAAGCGAGGAATCTTTAAAAGAGGAGAGTTTTGAAGAAAGTATGAAAAAAGAATATCCACAGTACACACGCCCGGCACAGTTTTTAACAGAGGAAGGTGAAAGCTGGGATGTTCCTGAAGTTTTACTTAGTGGGGATCATGCTAAAATTACTGATTGGAAAAAAGATAATTCTATATGAATCTTTCTCAACCTGCACAACCTTCCACTGCGGATAATAATCCTCTCCAGATTAGAATGCAGGAAGTAGTTAAGACATATTTTGAGGGGGGAAAAAACTTTCTTGCTAAAGGAGGGTCGTCTGCCAACTTAAATAAAGATACTCCTCAATTGCCTACAGAAAATATTATTGCTGAATACTTAAACGATCAGGAAGGGGAAACTTTTTTGGCAAGCACTTCAAAAATTGCATGGATTTACTTTTATCTAAAACTTCTAGTTCAAGAAAATCCTTTGCAAAAAGATATTAGTACCATTGAGGTTAATGTTGGTGCAAATGTTTTTGTTGAACTTGTAAAAAGAGACCTTTCCGCAATAATAGCGTTTTTAAGGGATTCAAATCTAACTCACCCACTAAAAGATAAACTAAACGAACTTGGTGTTAAACTGCCGGAACGCTCTGAAGAAAAATCAGAATCGGAGCTTCTAGAAGCGTTAATCAACGAAGTGGCAAGCAGTAGCGGGTTCCCGATAAAAATAACACTAAAGCAGTTTATCTATATGGCCCTTGTTTTATCTTCAAATTCGACAATCGGCGTAGCAATAAGAGAGGTTTATAGCAAGCTTGATCCAGGCTTAAGTATTCAGGAAAGAGATAGTGCTGTTCGAAAAATGCTTGGGGAAGAATTTCCGCATTTTAAGCAATCTGGTGAAGAAGGAATATGGATGCAGCCGGATGCCAATACAGGCAACGTACATGAATTTGCACTCTTTTTAGAAAAAATATATAAAGAAAAAATGGGTCTAGGATACTTTAGAGTGGTTTTTTCCTAAACTCTGTTAAAAGTATTTTATACAAATTCCCTCTATTATTCCACCTAAATTCTGATTCCTTC
>JAMQHH010000035.1 GCA_025993875.1 Candidatus Dojkabacteria bacterium | reverse complement strand
GGTCAAAATGAAAATTCACCAAAGGTGGATTTTTATTTTGTATCAAACGAAATCAACTTTCAATTTGCAAAAATTCAAACTCCAAAAAGATACATAAGGAATTGAACTAGTTCGCCTGCCTGCCGAAGCGTAGCGTAGGCATGGATACTCCGTGGGGTCAAAATATTATTTTTCTCCGATTTCTCTTCAATTATTTCGTCTATAAACTCGAACTGAGGTTATTTGTGAACTTGCTTTGAGATTGGGTGTTTTGAAGAAGTAGCGTAAAAAAGTTTCATTTGGAGCAGGTAGCGGGATTCGAACCCCTGACTGCCCTCAGGCAGGCACGTCATTGGTTTGGAAAACCAGCATAATAACCACTATACTATACCTGCCATACACCTTACCGCGGCTATTGCGAGTTCAGTGATTATATATTATCACTCGTTATTATTTAAATTTAAATATCCAAAAAGCTTTCTGTTTCGTCGCTTTCACTGCGCATATCGAAGGTTTTTTTTATAGAGAACGGAACTTTTCCTGAATACAATTTATCAATCCTGTTAATTATCTCCAAAACTCTTTTGCTATCGTACGCAATTTCTATTGCCTGAATTTCCTGGGTATTTAACTTTAAAAGTTCCTTTATTACCGAGATATTTTCGTCCCACTGTTTTCCAACCAAAATTAGTGGTTTATTTTGACCAAGATACAAATTGCTTAGATTCCAAATCGAAAAAAGCTGTGCTAGATTAAAAACTCCTCCAGTTTCGGGTATTATAAAAAGATCTACATTCTTAATTAAAAATTTTAATCTATCCAAGTAATTAGAGTAAAAATATTGGGTGTATTCCGAAAAATCAATAGAAATTTCGGCAAAATCAGAATAATTGGAATAGAATGGCTTAAAGTATACGCCCATCAAATTTTTGTAGCTTGCACGTTTCACGCCGTCTAAAACACTTAGCCCATAACCTTTGTTAGAGTCGATGTAAATCTTTGTTTTATTTTCGGAAAGAATATATGCAGTTTCTCTTATTTCCTCTGAAACCCCATTGTTTAAAAGATTAGAATTTAAACAAACAAACCCAACATTTTTAATTGCTCTGTACTCCGATTTAATTTTTGGTTTAATATTAACCTGCTTAAAACCCGGCTCTACAATTTCCTCTACATTTTGTTTTACCGGCAAATTAATTGGGGCCGATTTTTCAAGTTCTGTGCCCAAAACCATATTCGGTATAAATTTTTTGGCAACTTCCTTAACCTCCAAAACTTCAGAAATATTATCTTTAGTATCTTCTAGGAAGGTATCGGGAATATTTACTTTCTCAGATTTTTCCTCTAAAGCCGAGGGCGTATCTTGCATATTTTCGCTAAAAGTATTTTGATCAATAACCTCTGTTGTTTTTTTAACTTCTGAATCCGAATTTTCGGGCTCTACTGTAATTGGATATTTTATTGGATCAGTTGCACCACCCGACGAGTCATCGTCACCTGTTCCCTGTTTTACATTTTTATTTAGTATATCTAATATCCCCATTTCTAGCTTGTTAAAAGATTAAAACTACTACTATAGAATACTAAAAATTAAACTAAAAGCAAAGAAATTACCCAACGCTTCCTTCCATTGAATGCTTTATTAGTTCATTCATCTCAAAAGCGTATTCCATTGGTAAAAGTTTCGA
Organism: Candidatus Dojkabacteria bacterium; assembly: GCA_025993875.1. GTDB lineage: Bacteria > Patescibacteriota > Dojkabacteria > J137 > J137 > JAMQHH01. Next base: position 40,884 of record JAMQHH010000035.1, on the reverse strand, counting down.
AATCGGCTCAACAAATCCTGCAACAATCAAGGCATTTGCTTCCTCTTTGGAAAGACCTCTAGACATTAAATAAAAAAGCTGTGTCTCCGAAACTTTGGAAACCGAAGCCTCGTGTTCCACCGTTGCAGAAGAATCATAAATATCGTTATAAGGGTAGGTATCGGTTTGAGAAATACTGTCTAATATAAGAGCATCGCACGCAACCTTTACTTTGCAGTTTTTTGCATTTTTATGCACCTTTACCAGTCCCCGATAACTTGTTCTACCTCCATTTTTACAAATTGACTTTGTGGTAATAATACTGGAGGAATTGGAGCCTAAATGAATCATTTTAGCACCCGAATCGAGATGCTGAGCGCCATCGGCTAAAGCCATAGACAAAACTTCGCCATGAGAATTTTTTCCAATCAAAACAACAGATGGGTATTTCATTGTAGCCTTCGATCCAAGATTGCAATCTACCCATTCAATTGTTGCATTTTCGTATGCAAGCCCTCTTTGCGTTACCAGGTTATAAACATTTTTTGACCAGTTTTGAATAGTTGTGTATCTTATTTTTGCATTTTTTAACGCTATCAATTCAATAACTCCCGAATGTAACACGTCTGTGGAGTAAGTAGGGGCAGAACAGCCTTCTATATATTGAACTTCCGATCCTTCGTCTGCAATAATAAGAGTTCTCTCGAACTGCCCAAGATTTTGCGTTTGAATGTAAAAATATGCTTGCAAGGGAATATCTACTTTTACCCCTTTGGGAACATAAATAAAACTCCCCCCACTCCAGCAAGCTGTGTTTAAAGCAGCATATTTGTTATCGGTAAAAGGTATTGCTTTACCAAACCATTTCTTAAAGATCTCTGGATGTTCTCTTAAACCTGTATCGGTATCGGTAAAAATTACCCCTTTATCTTCCCATTTAGATTTAATTTTTCCATAAATAACGTTGGAATCTAATTGTGTTTCGACACCAGCTAAATATTTTCGCTCCGCCTCGGGGATTTTTAGGTCAATAAATGTTTGTTTAATCTCACCAGGTACCTCTTTCCATCTTCTCTTTTTTTTTGAACCCGGCTCAACATAAAACCTAATATTTTTATCAGTAAGTTCAGCCAAATCAACTCCCCAGGTAGGTACATCGCGGTTTACATAATGATTATATGCCTTTACCCTAAGCTCTCTCATCCAGCTATCTTCGGATTTAAAATCAGAAAGCTCTCTAATTGTTTCTAAACTTAAACCGGCTTTGTTTAAATATTTGTATTTCATTATATTATTTTAGCATGTTATTATTGGCAGTTAAGTTATTATTAGCGCTATATTATGGCAACATTAGATGTGCTTTTAGGTCAGATTTCGCCTATTGTTGTGAGTAGAATCCCAGAACCGGCAGCAGGTTTAATTAATACATTTTTGAGAGATGAGGCTTTACAACTTTTAATTAATCCCGATATTCTTACTGACTTATTTAACCATTTAAAAGAAATTTCTTTAGATTTTCTTTTTTCGCTAGAAATCACTGTTACTGAGCTAGCTACTAATCCTCTTAACACGAATGGACAAACATACCAGGTTGAATTGCAAAGCGAAGCTCAAGAAAAAGTATTGGCATTTAAAAACAAAAAAAACGATCAATTACTTTTCTTAGGTAATTTTATAACAGAACTAAAAACTGCTTCGGAAAGAGGGGGCAGTGTCTCAATATCTTATTTGGAAAGCTAAGAAGCCATGGATGGATATGAATCGCCCAAAGAAAAACGAGAAGTACCGTTGCAGATGCTATGTCAAATTGTACAAATAATCGATGGAAATGGCAAAATAACCTGTTACGCAATTGTAAAAATTGACGGAAAAACCTTGCTCGCCCCCGGTGCAAGAAAGCGAAACTTAAAAAACAAATTTCCTGAGTCACCTGAAGATTATTTACAAATTTCAGTTTTATCAATAGAAAGAATAATAGAAATACTAAAAGCCGTAAAAAAAATTAATCCAGAGACAGAAAATGTAGACTTCACAAAATTTTCTCCCGGCGATAGTATTATGGTTCCTCAAAAAATTTATGAGCTGCTATCTTACGGCTATAGTCCGACAATTTATTTTAATAAAGTTGCTAAACATTTTTTTGTTCCAAATACAAATAATTTTACAGATGTAAAATCAATTATTGCTGCATGTGAAATTATTTGCACTGCTGTTCGTCACCAAATGTTGCCTATTGTGTTTCCTCAGAGAGACGAACAATATGTTTTTGATTCAAGTAATATGCAATACATTGTTTATAGTCTTTCCGAAAACAAAGTACGCAATGTCTTGAGATTACCAGAAACTTTGCTGCCAATAAATAATCCAGTACATGATAAAACATTAAAATCAAATTAGTTTTGGGGCTGAAAAGAGTATCACAAGTTAGAAAAAATTCGATATATTTAAATAATTAGCTTGATTCTACAATAATATGCAGTATAATTAAACAATTTGTTACTTTAATACAATGACAGATGTTGAGCATATTGTCTTCACTCCACCAACGCATGAACAACAGGTGCTGTTAACAGTTCCACTGGTAAACTTTCTCTCTGTATTTTTACAGGGAAAAATTTCGGAAATTGAAGTACAACTTCCTAGTAAATTTTCGATCGATACAAGAGCTTTTTTGGATTGGCATTCGAGCCTACCTGTAGATCCAAACTGTCAATTTGATGCAGACCGCCTTTGGAGTATGTTAAATGCCTCTCAATGTAAAATGCCTAATCTTACAGGAGAATTAGACTTAATAGAAGGTGAGCTTTTCGTTAAGGTTGGTATTCCCGATTTTATTTTGGATGATTAAATTTCTTTTACAGTCTTTAAAACTTCTTTAACCTCCATTAGGTTATTTGTTTTAACAAGATTGTTTCTAACTTCCGATGCACCTTCAAAACCTTTTGCATACCATCCGAGGTGTTTTCTTAATCTGACAAAATCGGAAGTGTGGGGATACACTTTAACAAAAAGTTCAGCATGTTTTAACAATGTATCAAATTTTTCGGCAATACTTACTTCTTTTTTCGGCAAAAAAACCCATGGGTTGCCAAAACTTGCCCTACCAATAAGCGCACCTGCGGCTTTTGTATAGTTTATTACTTCCCAGGCTTTTTCCAAAGAAGTAATATCACCGTTAACTAAAAGTGGTTTTGTTGAAGTAAGTGCAGCAATTTTAAGTTCTTCAATATTGCTGCTACCCCCGTACATCTCTTTTAAAGTTCTACCGTGCAAAGAGATAAAGTCAGTTTCGGAACTCGAAAGCAAGCTTATCCATTCTTGAGTTATTGGCTTATCGTAACCTATTCTTGTTTTAACAGATAATGAAATCATCTCTCTTTCGCCAGTTAGATTTTTTATACCGATAAAATTTTTTGGTGCTTGGCTACTTATCCTTGATTTATACTCATCAATTTTTTTTGTAAGTGCTAATAAACTTCTACCCGAAAGCCCAGTTATTTTTCCATCTAAAGCCCAATCCGTTAATCCTTCTTTAACGCTTTTAATAATAGAAATAGCAAGGCTAGGAGTTTTAATTAAGCCTGCTCCAGAACCGCTATAAACCACATTTTTTGCTGGACACCCCATATTTATATCGACTCCATCAAACCCCAGCGCAGCTATAACTTTTGCAACATGGTAAAAATCCTCCTGAGTTTTACCGTAAATTTGAGCTATAACAGGTCTTTCCGGTTCCTCGTAATGGAAAGTATCGACAATATTATCTAAAGCATTTATTACACCCTTAACATGGCAAAATTCCGTAAATATTAAATCTGGATTCCCAACCAGCTTTGTAATTTGTCTAAATGGTGAATCGGTAACCCCATCCATAGGCGATAGGCCTATTACCGGTTGTTTTAAATTTAGTATCATATTTTTTAGAAATCTTTATCGTTCTTATTTTAACAAAGTTAAGGTAAAATCTTACAACATCTTATTATTTTTTTGATATGGCAGATAAAACATTGTGGAATTTAAACCTTTTAATAAATAATCCGTCAGAAGAGAATATAAATGCTTTAGTTAAAGAATGCGAAGAAGAAAATAACAACTTTGTGACCAAATGGAAACCACGCAATGATTATCTTACAGACCCTTATGTAATGTTTGAAGCCTTAAGTGACTTGGAAAAACTAAACAGAAAGCAAGGTACATTAAGCCCCGCATCGTACTATTATTGGCTTAAACTGGAGATCGATAAAAACAATGCCGAAATCAAATCGGCAATCAATAAGCTAACACTAAAAGCTGTCGAACTGGAGAATAAGATAATCTTTTTTACGCATAAAATTTCGAGAATTAAAAAAAGAATTCAACAAATTTTTTTACAGTCTAAAGTTTTAGAAGAGTTTCATTTTTTTCTGGAAAACCTGTTTAAAGAAGGTAAATACCTTTTATCCGAAAAGGAGGAAAAAATTCTTGCAGTTAAAGCCAAAACTTCAATGTATAACTGGCAGGAGATGATTGAATCGTTACTAAGTCGTGAAAGCGCAAAAGTTCTAACAGATGGCAAATTAGTAGAAAAAGATTTTAGCTCTATACTCTCTTTAATTACAAACGAAGATCAAAAAACAAGAGACTTTGCTGCAAAAGCATTTAATTCAATACTCAAAAAACACTCCGATGTGGCCGAAATAGAAATTAATTCAATTCTAGAAGATAAACTTAATAACGACATCTTACGAAAAACTAAAAGACCCGACGAAATCAGGCATCTTGCAGATGGGATCGATTCGGACATTGTAGACACACTTATAAAAACAGTAAAAAATAAATTTGATATTTCCAAAGAGTATTATAAATTTAAAGCCGAGGTTTTAAACAAAAAATACCTCGAATTTCACGAAAGAAATATACCGGTCGGAAAACTATCCAAAAAAATCACATATAACGAAGCGCAAAAAATAGTTAAAATTGTGTTTGGAAAATTATCACCGGTTTTCGAAGAAATTTTTGCAAGATTTTCGGAAAATGGGCAAATCGATGTTTATCCGAAAAAAGGGAAAGTCTCCGGCGCATTTTGTGCTCACGATTTAAAAAATTATCCGGTGTATGTTCTTTTAAATTATACAGATACAATTAACGATGTTTTAACCTTAGCGCACGAAATGGGACATGCTATTCACTTCGAGCTGGCTAAGCAATGTAACTCACTTTACTATGGTGCATCTACTGCAACCGCAGAAGTTGCAAGTACCTTTATGGAGGACTTTACCCTTAAGGAGCTGTTAAATATTCTTCCAAATAAAGATTCCTTTACACTCTTAATGCATAAACTCGACGATGATATAAGTACAATTCAAAGGCAGGTAGCGCTTTATCTTTTCGAAAAAGATTTGCACAAAAGTTTTAGAGAAAAAGGTTATTTGTCAAAAAAACAGATAGGAGAAATTTTTTTAGATAATCTTAGTTCCTATCTTGGACCTGCAGTTAATCTCTCTAAGGGCGCGGAAAACTGGTGGATTTATATTTCTCATATTCGAAACTTTTTCTATGTTTACTCATATGCATCCGGAGCGCTTATCTCCAAATCTATCCAAACAAAATACAAAAAAAATGAGCTGAAAATTGAGAGCTATATTAATTTCTTGCAAAAAGGCGAATCTCAATCCATAAAAAATTTATTCGAAAATTTGGAACTTAATATTACTCAAAAAGAATTCTGGCTGGAAGGGCTCGACAACATTTCGGAAATTCTAAACAGGGTAAAATCTCTTAAAGGTGCAAATTAGTAAAAAAAAATGTATATTTAATACTGGAGTCAGCTTTAATTTTTATCACTATAAAAGATATGTTTAGCTCAATAGCCAGATTTCTAAGATCACTTCTTTTGTTTGCACTGTTACTAACCAGCGGGGCTTCGGTCATTTTAGGAGGATTATACATAAATTCCAGAAACGAAAATCTTTCTTTAGAATCAAAAATTCAAGATATTAGTAACTCCAAAGATGAAAAACCGCCTAAACCATTACCGGTTGAGATAAAATTTGAAGACATCGGAGAAAATATTTTAATTAAATATAACTCTGAATGGTCACTATATATTGATTCCAATATAAGTAGTGATTTTTCTTACGAACCTTACGGAAAAATTTTAGAGAAGTTTGATATTTATCTTGAAAAAAATGAGTCTATTTTAAAATTTTCGGGCATACTAAAGGCAATAGATGGTACTGCTTTTGGGCTTACCGATGAAGAGTTTGATTATAAATTAATTTCAGATCAATATATTAGATTTAAATTAAAAGAGGAAACCATATGGAGGTATGGTGGAATAGAAAATTGCGAGGAAATTTCGGGAGAATTGCTTGGAGATTTAACCGGTAGCGATTATTGTGCAGGTGGTATTATCCCAAGTCTGGGTGTGCATTTGCCGGCATTTGTTACATTAGAAAGTACAAACGAAGCAGAGATACTAGAAGCCGATCAAATTTTTCTTTCGGCAGCAACTATTTAAATATAAACTAAATATATGAAAACTAAAATTGCAATAAACGGTTTTGGTAGAATCGGAAGATTATTTTTTAGAACTCTACTCGAAAATGACTTTTTAAATAACAGTATAGAGGTTGTTGCAATAAACGATACAACTGACGCTACCAATTTGCTTTATCTTCTTAAATATGATTCTGTTCACGGAAGACTAAACTACAACCTTAAAATTGTAGATAGTGATTTTATATCAGTATCTAAATATAATGGGGAGGAAATCTGCCGGGCAAAGTGTTTATCTCAAAGAGTACATCCGAGTGAGCTTCCTTGGAGAGAATTAGGTGCCGAAATTATTATCGAAGCAACCGGTGCATTTACTAAAGGCAAAGATGCTGCCGGGCATTTGCAAAGTGGTGCAAAGAAAGTAATTATTACTGCACCATCCGATTCGGAAGTTAAAACATTTTTAGTAGGTGTTAACGAAAACACTTATCAGGGCGAAGAAATTATTTCTAATGCAAGTTGTACAACTAACTGCCTAGCACCAATTGTGTATTCACTTATTAAAGAAGATATCGGAATTGAGGAAGGGCTTTTTACTACAAGCCATGCCTATACAGCAAGCCAATCACTTGTGGATGGTCCTTCAAAAAAAGCCCCGAGAGATGGAAGAGCTGCAGCTATAAACATGATACCCGCTACAACAGGGGCTGCTAAAGCTATTCAGACAATTTTTCCTGAACTTACCGGAAAACTAACAGGTATGTCGTTACGAGTTCCTGTTGCCAATGTTTCGATGGTTGATTTAACTTTTAAACCCAAAAGGGCAACTTCGAAAGAGGAGATAGATAATATTTTAAAAGCGGCATCAGAAACGTATTTAAAAAATATTTTAGAGTATACTGATGAGCATGTAGTTTCGAGCGATTTTATGCACAGCCCTTTCTCCGCAATTTACGACTCGAAAGCATCAATTGAACTAAATTCTACATTTTTTAAGCTTATTGCCTGGTACGATAATGAGTGGGGTTACTGCAGCAGGCTATCGGATCTTTTAAAAAAAGTAATACAATACGCCTAGTTTTTTGTCTCAAAATAACATGCCACTTATATTAACCCTAACTGATCGGGGCTTATTTTTTTAGGAGTTAAAAGTTTTTTATCCTGCTTTGATTTCTCTTTTTTCGGTAAATCTTCAAAGGTCTTTAAAATCTCCTCTGCTCTTTTAACAACATATTCGGGCATACCGGCAATACTTGCAACATGAATACCATAACTTTTACTGGCTCCTCCGGAAACAATTTTATGTAAAAAAGTTATAACTCCTTTTTCCTCTACTGTCGAAACATTAAAATTTGCGATCTGACTATCTCTTTTTTCGAGTTCAATTAACTCGTGATAATGTGTTGCAAATAAAGTTTTACACTTAATTTTTTTACTTATTGCTTCAATAATGGACCATGCAATTGCTACACCGTCGTAAGTGCTTGTTCCTCTTCCAACCTCATCTAATATTATTAAACTTTTTTCTGTTGCATTATTTAAGATATTAGCTGTTTCGATCATTTCTACCATAAATGTAGATTCACCTTTAGAAAGATTATCGGATGCTCCTACTCTGGTAAAAATTCTATCTGTAACTGAAATTGTTGCCGAATCTGCCGGCACAAAAGAACCAATATGAGCCATTAAAGTAATTAAAGCACACTGTCTTATATAAGTCGATTTACCCGACATATTTGGCCCGGTCAATATATGAATTCCTTTAGTAAAATCAGTGGAATTTGGGGTAAAATATTGAACAATTTTTTCAATTACAGGGTGTCTTCCATTTTTTATTACAAACTCTTTGCTTTCGGTTATAATCGGCTTGATGTAGTTATTTTCCTTTGCTACAAAAGCAAAATTAGCTATCATATCAATTTCGGCGACTGCTGCAGAAATATCTAAAAGCTCTACAAGAAAAGGTTGTAAGCTTTCTTTAAGATCGTTATACAGTGCTGTTTCTCTCTCAATTAATTTTTGCTCTGCATTTAAAATTTTATCTTCTAGCTCTTTAAGTTCCTGTGTAATAAATCTTTCGGCATTACTTAATGTTTGTTTTCTAACATATTCTATGGGAACCTTTTCCAGGTGACTTTTGGTAACCTCAATATAATATCCAAACACCTGATTAAACGAAATTTTTAACGATGAAATTTTTGTGCGTTCTATCTCTCTCTGCTGTATCTCCGCCAAAATATTTTTACTGTTTTTTCGTATATTCCTAAGAGAATCGATTTCGAAATCAAAACCGGTTTTTATTACTCCACCTTCGTTTAGAGCAATTGGCGGATCTTCCTCAAGTGTTTTGTCAATAAGTTTAATAACATCGCCTATAGCGACGGCAGTTTCTATTTTATTTACTAAAAACCTAAGACTTGTAGCCCTTGAATTATTTAGTGGTATTACATTCTGTAATTCAGTAATTTTTTTTAGGCCGTAAGACAGGGCTACAAGATCTTTTGGTGTAACCGTATTTAATCCAATCCTCCCAATTATTCTTTCTATATCGCCTAAATCCTTTAAAAGCTCCTGTACACTAAAAGTTAAAGTTCGGTTATCAAAAAAAGTTTCTACGCTATCTAACCTTTTTGTTATAAGTTCTTTACTAGTAAATGGCGATAGAATTGTAGCTCTTAGTTTCCTTTTTCCCATAGGTGTTGCACATCTGTTAAGAACACCTAAAAGGGTGTTTTGATGTTCCCCGGAATACGAATATATTAATTCCAAATTTTTAATTGTTTCGAAATCCAGCTTCATCACATTATCAAAGCTATATCTTTTTACCCTTTTTAAGTGTGAAATTCCTCCTCTTTGGCACTCAATTAGATATTTTATAAGCATGCCCAGCGAAAAAATCTCGAGATTGCTATTTATTCCAAGCCCTTTTAAAGTTTTTACTTTAAAATGTTTTAATAAAACATTCTCAAGAACTTTTAGGTTGTAAACTTCTTCGGGTTGCTCTTTAAAAAACCCTGAATAAATAGATTTAATCTGAGCAGAATATTCTTCTTGAATAATAAGTTCTCTTGGCGATATTTTATTTAGCTCTATTTTGATTGTATTTAGATTATCTGATTGAATAAGATACATCTCCCCTGTTGTTATGTCGGAATAACAAAGCGCACCAAAAAATCTGGAATCTTTTTTTTCAAGATAAATTGAAGCAATATAATTATTTGTCGAAGCATCTAAAGATTTTTCGTCAATAATTGTTCCAGGAGTTACAATTTTGGTTATCTTCCTTTCAACAAGCTTTCCGGGAACAGCTTCGGTAAGTTGATCGGCAATAGCTACCCTTAAATTATGATCTAAAAGTTTTGGAAGATAGTTAGACAACGCATGGTAGGGTATTCCTGCCATAGGATGGCGTGTTTCACCTTTGCCTCTTCCTGTTAAAGTTATTCCAAGAACCTGTGAAATAATTTCGGCATCTTTATTAAATGCTTCGTAAAAATCACCTAGCCTAAAAAGTAAAATGTAGTCCTGATACTCTTTCTTTAACTTATTGTATTGCTCCTGCATTGGCGTCATATCACAATAGAAAGTTTAGCAATAAATTAATCTGCCTCTCTAAATTCTGCATCTGTAGCCTTTGCAGTATCGTTTGATACACTGTTTGGTTTTTTTATACCCTTAACCTTTTGCTTAAAGTTTGGTCTATTTTTTAAAACAGTAAAGTAAAGATACAAAACCGATAAAGTAAGAACAACAAACGAGAACAAGCAAAATCCGCAGCACAAAAAAGTTAGATAATCCCAGATCATATAAAAATATTAACTTTTTTTATTTTAGCATGTAAATTATATTCTTCTATATAAGAGAGAGTGCTTGCAGCATAAAGCGAGGCTAGCGGGAGTAAATCGTACAAAGTTATGTTGTAAAACTAAAAATCAAATCTTTGATTTTTAACCTTCAATAAAAGTTCTTTACATATAAACTTGTATCATTCGGCCATTTGTTCTTAAACAGTAGAGCTCAGGGTAGTGTCGAATATAATAGCCTCACTTTCTAGGCTCTTTCCTTTTAATGCGTCTAAAATTATCCCTACATCTGAATTTTCAAAATTATCAGCAGTAACAAAATTTTTAATATGTGCAAAACACTTGCAGATTGCTCTTTTTCTACTAATGTTCGTAGAATTATACTCAAGGGTTTGGAAATATGATATAAAAGAAATGTTTAACAAGAAACATATAGGGTTCTTACATTCCTTATTAATTTATGTTAACATTATTATGCTTATATAGTCAGTTTATCGTTTCCCCGATTTACTAAGTATAGGTGTTTTTTAATTTTTTATCTTTTTCTTAATGGGGAGCAAGATATATGTAGGGAATCTTCCTTACAACACAAGTGTTGAAGCACTTGCATCACTTTTTTCTCAATACGGTGAACTAATTGAGAACGGAGTACAAATTATTTCAGATCGAGAAACCGGAAGATCAAAAGGATTCGGTTTTGTTGAGATGAAAAATAGCGAAGACGCTGCTAAAGCTATCGAAAACCTAAATGGTTACGAGCTAGAGGGTCGAAAACTTGTTGTAAACGAAGCCAGACCAAAGCAGGAGGGCGGTTCTAGAAACCGATCTTTTGGAGGCGGATATAACAGATCTGGTAGAGGTAGAGGTGGAGATAGCAGTTATTCATCTAACGCTGGTTTCTAAATCTATATAAGATTTACCTAGATTCATTAGACGGACAAAGAAATAATCTTTGTCCGTTTTTTTATTAAATGATAAAATAATATACATAATTAATTATTTAGATAATCAATATTATTATGAATACACCTGTTCAAATAGAAAGCCATTCCGTTATAAAGCAGTTCTTTGTTAGAACATATTTGTGGATGAGTGTAGGGCTAATTCTAACTCTGGCAGTTGCTGCTTTAATATATTTAATAGTCGGGAATAATATTTTACTTACACTGCCACTTGGATTAATACTTCCATTTGCTTTATTAATTGAGATAGCTATTGTAATAATTTTATCGTGGCTATATAAAAAGCTTAGTAGTTTTTGGGCAGGTTTGTTGTTTTTAGTATATTCAATTTTGAATGGTTTAACATTTGGTTTATTGGCCTTACAATTCGAAATTTCATCGGTAATTACTGCAATTTTAGCTACAGCTATAACATTTTTAGTAATTGCGCTATTCGGTTATTTTACCAAACAGGATTTAACGCAGATTGGCAGTATCGCCATATTTGGACTTTTTGCACTCGTAATTGGCACCTTTATTAATATTATAGTTTATCTTATCAACCCTGCTTTAGCCGATGGTATTTTTTGGATTCTAAACTATTTAGGGCTTGCAATATTTGTTGTATTAATTGCTTTCGATAATCAAAAGCTTAAGCAAATGGCACAATTGGAAAACTCTAACTCTTTGGCAATAAGGGGTGCATTAATGCTCTATCTAGACTTTATTAACCTTTTTATACGTATTTTATATATTCTTGGAAAAAGAAAATAAAGATTTTGAAATAAATAGAAATAATTTTCGTATTGTAGCTTTGTACTAATTTTTAGTTTTAACAAGATGAAAAAAAATACCGGCATTGTTATAGGAATTATTTTTTTATTAATTTTTACCTCTGTAACAGGATTTTTGGGGGGATTTGCTGGCTCATTTTTATTTACAAATCGAGTATCAACTGAAACCCTAGCTGAAGAAACTCAAATAAAAGTAGTAAAAGAGGAGTCTGCAATAATATCGGCTGTTAAAAAGTCAACCGATTCCGTTGTTAGTGTTGTAATTTCTAAAGACATTCCAGTATTTGAAGAGTTGGATTTTTTTGATTTTTGGAACTACTCGCCAAGAAAACAAATAGGAACCGAAGAGCAGGAAGTTGGTGCGGGAACAGGTTTTGTGGCTTCGGAAGACGGGCTTATTATTACCAATAGACATGTAGTGGAAGATGAAGATGCATCTTACACTGTAATATTAAATAACGGAGAAAAACTTGAAGCAAAAGTTTTGGCGAAGGATACACTGTTAGATATTGCTTTTTTAAAAGTAGATGCGGAAGGACTTAATCCACTGCCTTTAGGCGATTCCGGTTCTGTTCAGGTTGGACAAACAGTTATAGCTATAGGTAATGCCCTGGGAGAATTTAGTAACAGCGTAAGTACGGGAGTTATTTCGGGTATAGGGCGAAGTATTACTGCGACAGATAGTACCGGCTCCAATGCCGAATTGATTTCTAATGTTTTTCAAACAGATGCATCTATTAACCATGGCAATTCGGGCGGACCTCTTTTAGATTTGGAAGGGAGGGTAATCGGGGTAAATGTTGCAATTGCCGAAAGTGCAGAAAATATTGGGTTTACCATCCCAATAGACGATGTTAAAGATTTAATGTCGCGGCTTAATGCTGATGGATCCATTGACAGGCCAAGACTAGGGGTAAGAATAACTATGATAGATAGTATTTTGCAGGAAGAAAACGACCTGGATGTAGATTATGGAGCTTTGGTAATTGCGGGCAATGCAAAACAGCTGGCAGTTTTACCGGGAAGCCCTGCACAAAATGCAGGCATTAAAGAAGGAGATATAATTTTAGAAATAGACGGTAAAAGACTGGACATGGAAAATCCATTGCCAAATGTTATTCAAAGTTACAAAATTGGAGATACAATTACCTTAAAAGTTTTAAGAGATGGTGAGGAGCTACAGCTAAAAGCTACATTGGATAAATTTTAAGATTCATCAATTATTTGAGCTGGAATAGATAAGGAAATCGAAAATTTATCTTTTTTTTGTGAGAATGTAACTTCAAAGCCAGCTTTTTTCAAATCCGATGTTCCCTGTTTTGTTGAAACAACTGATTTATCTTTACCTTCATTTTTTGTTTGAATAGTAATAATTATTTTCCCATCCTTATAAGCAACGTTAACATTTAACTCGACTGCTCCATATTTTAATGAATTTATAACTACTACATCTATTAACATTATAAATAAGTATCGCCATGTTAATTCTTCCCCTGGCTTCCCAGCCATAAACGCTTTCGAATCAATTTTGTTTGAGAACTTAAGAGAAGTTTTTATTCTCTTATCAACTAATTGTGTTATTGAGCCAAGTAACTCTTTCAAATTAACTTCGCTCGCACTTCTTTTTTCTTCGCATAAAATTAAAACTACTTGTGTAAAAACAGGTAAAACTTCTAACACGGCCATAGCTGAATGTTTTAGTTTCGCTTTATTATTTAAGACTTCTCTTATTTTAACGGCTTCATCATAATCTCCTTCAAAAAGTAGTAATGTGTTTAATCCTTGTAGCATATGCTTTAAAATAGAGCTAGCTGCTGATTTTTGAGAATCACCACTAAAATACCTCTCTGCAAGAGATGATATATGGCTAATTAGTTTTCTTAATAGAATTGCCAATATGGAATATTTTTCAAAGCTGCCTTCAGTAATCTTTTGTAAAAGATTTGTAATCTCTTCCCAATCGAAGAGTTCATCCTGATTGAAATTAGGCTCATCTGCAGGGGTTTCCGGAGCAATTTGCACATTTTCAGTTGCTACGTCTTGATATGTCATCACTAAATAATAACCGAGCAATTATAACCTTAACTTAAAGTTTTTTAAAATGGTATAATTTCCGAATGAAAATAAATGGCAAAGAGATTGCAAAAAAAATCTATCAATCTATCAACGTAAAAGGCAAAAAGCTTACAATAATTCTTGCTACAAAAGATACTTCTAGTGTTAAATATTCTTATTTAAAAAAACAAAAAGGAGAAGAGATTGGGGCAATAGTTAACATTTTGGAAATTCGAGAAGATAAAAATGAACTTATTGAAAAGATCTCGGATTTAAACCACAGTGATACAACAGGTATTATTATTCAGCTTCCCTTACATCTATCACTTTTAAGTTATACTGAGGAAATCCTGGAAACTATTTCACCTAAAAAAGACGTCGACGGACTAACCTCTTATTCTCTTGCGAACACTTTTAATTACTCTTCCAACAAAATTATTCCCGCAACTGTAAAAGCTGTAATTAAAATTTTAGAAGAAATAGTGTTAATAGAACAGGTCGAAATGAATAGTTTTTTAAAATCAAAAAATGTACTTATAATTAACAACTCAAATCTTATAGGAAAACCTTTAGCCAATATTCTTTCTCAATACGATTCCACTGTTATATTGGCAAACAAATATACACCAAATATTAAAGAATTACTTAAAGTAGCGGATATAATTGTTTCGGCAACAGGAAAAGGTTCTTTATTTAGAGCTGAGGATATAAAAAACAATTCTGTTGTTATAGATGTAACTTCGGTAATAGAAAGCGACAAATTGCTTGGAGACTTTGTGCATAACGATTTGCTCATTGAAAAAACCAAATATCTAACTCCTGTGCCCGGAGGTGTAGGCCCAGTTACGATTGCCTCTTTATTTGAAAATCTATCACTTTTATAAATGAGTAATTTGACTATTTCTATACAGGATAATTTTGATTATAAAACAATCAAAGTTATTGCAGGGCTTGGTAATGTAGGAAAAGAGTACGAAAACACCAGGCATAATGCCGGATTTTTATTAGTCGAAAAATTGGCAGGAAAAAACCAATTTAAAGAAGAAAAAAAATTAAATTGCTTAGTTACAAAATTACATGTAAATGGTTCAATAATCTATCTTATTAAGCCAACTACTTTTATGAACTCTTCGGGTAGGGCAATCAATAGATTTTTAAAATACTTTAATATAAACCCAGATTCTCTTTTAGTGTGCCACGATGATCTAGATATTCCCACAGGCAAATGTAAATTTCAAATGGGCAAAGGACCTCGTGTGCACAATGGCATAATCGATATTGAGGAATCTCTTGCTACCCAAAATTTTTGGAGATGCCGAATAGGGATAGAAAACAGAAAAAAGTTAGATTTTAAAATTCCCGGCAAAGATTACGTTTTAGGGAGTTTGTCCGAAGAGGAAAAAAATCAGTTAGATCTAGTGTTTAATACTATTAAAGCTGAGTTAAATTTTAGCAGAGTTTGATATAGTTCAGTAGAAAATGGATATTAATAAAAAAGTTTGGTAAATTTAAAGATAGGTAAATGGATAAAATCAATTTAAAACAAAAGATAGTTGTAATTCTGGCAATTGTGATTGTTATTGCGGGAAACCTTATTGCGCTTTTTTATTACCTTGGAGCGACAAAACCGGCTCCCGTCGCACAAGAAATTAATAAAGCAGATAGCTCAGTAGAAATTTTGTTAACCGTTACTCCAAAAGAGGGAGAGGTATATACACCTATTTTAAATCTACAAGGAACCACCTTACCTTATGCCAAAATATCCTTGTTAAGCAAAACTTTTTTAGCCAACGAATTGGGTAACTTTAAAGTAACCCTAAATTTAAAACCGGGTAAAAACACTATTCAAATAAAAATAAACGCAAACACAGAGGAACTAACTAAAGAGCTTGTTTACACTTTTATCGAAAAACCGTTATCTTCCTTAGTTGATTAGTCCCTGCAACAGTCTGTACAAGCGCATCCGCAAGCACAGCTATCTTCTAATTTAGTAAGATACTCTTTGTTGTACCTTTCGCTGCATTCGTCAATAATCTTTTTAGCCTCTTTAGCGCCAAAAAATCCATCTACTTTTCCGGTTCCGGGCTTTTTCAAATCTTTATAGTGCTCCCAGTAATATGTAGTTTCTTTTTTCCAGTACTCTCCCAAATCGTCTATATCTTTAATGTTGTCAACTCTTTTATCGTCTGCCAAAACTGCTATAACTTTATCGTCAGTTTCCCCACCGTCAGAAAACTTCATTATTCCTATAATCCTTGCTTCTACCAAAGAGCCGGGAACCAGTGGTTCGGTAACGTTTACAATAACAATATCCAGCGGATCAAAATCTAAATCCCAGGTAGACGGAATAGCTCCATAAGTAAAAGGGTAAGCAAGCGAAGAGTAGCCTACTCTATCCAGTTTTAAATTTCCAGTTTCGGTTATAAGTTCATATTTATTTATTGAGCCTGCTACAACTTCAATTACTGCATTAACCTTATCGGCATCTTTGTCGGCATAAGGCTTTAACACATGGATAAGATTTAAAAGAAATTTGGAAGGCTTTATCTCTTTTATGTTTGCCATAACAAAAAATATAAAATATTAAATGCGCTTATTTAGTAAGCCGGATTCTGTTTTAGAGAGTAATTTCTCTTTGCCCTAATTATAGGTTGCTCCAAGCAGGGGTTGCCAGCATCTTTTTATTACTAAAAAGACCGGTGCGCTCTTACCGCACCATTTCACCATTACCCTTTGCAGGGCTGTATCTTTCTGTTGCCCTCTTTGGCTCCTCGATGAGTTTGCACCCTAAGATCACTCCCAGCCAATCTCCACCAAAAGGTGAATACGTGGTGCTTATCCCGTTTCGTTTACTTTCGGATAAATCCGATTTTGGTACGGGACTGCCCCGGAGTCCGGACTTTCCTCAGTATTTTTTAAAATACCGCTACTCTCCAAATAAGCGCATAGCAATTATAAAACAAAAAAATATTATTAGTCTATTTTTTAAAAACTTTTTTGCTAAAATACTTAAGCTAACAATTTATACTTTTTTAGATGAATTCATTAAATATCCCCGAAAGGGAGCAAATAGATACGCTTGTAGGAAAAATAAAAAGGGGAGAAGTTAAAGTTTACGACCTAATAAAACAGCATCTCGACTTAGCCAATAGCATTAATTTAAAGATTAACTGTTTTATAACAATTTTGGATAATGCCCTAGAAAATGCTAAAGAACTCGATAAGCTAATTGCAGAGGGTAATAAAGAGGTTTTAGATAAAAAATTGCTTGGAGTACCCTTTACCGTAAAGGATCTATACCTTGTAAAAGGTACAAAAACAACATTTTCATCACGCTTAATGGAAGATTTTATAGCTCCCTATACATCAACGGTAGTGCAAAAATGCCTTGATGAAGGGGCAATTCTTATTGGCAAATGTAATTCCGATCCGTGGGGCTTTGGTGGTAGCGGCGAAAACTCAGGCTACGGTGCTACCAAACATCCATTGGATTTCTCTAAAACCCCGGGTGGGTCTAGTTCTGGCTCGGCAGCAAGTCTTTTGGCAGGAGTTGGTTATTTTTCTTTAGGGACCGATACAGGAGGATCGGTACGGCTTCCAGCATCGTTTTGTGGGTTGTATGGACTTAAACCAACATATGGGCGAAATTCACGTTACGGCATTGGCGCTATGGCTTCTTCTTTTGACACGCCAGGCTTTTTTGCTCGAAATATTGGTGATATATCGCTACTGCAATCAATTATGCAGGGAAAAGATCCAAAAGACGCAACTACAAGAGAAATTACCTCAACAAAACCAGCTAAAAATTTAAGCGAGATAACGATTGGTGTAGCAAAAGAGTATTTTAGTGAAGGCTTATCTAATGAAGTTAAAAACAGTGTTAATCAATTTATAGAAAAAATTAGAGAAAAAGGTGCCAAAATAAAAGAGGTGTCTTTACCTACAACTAAATTTGGCCTAGCTGTTTATTATGTTTTAGTTCCATCCGAAATCTCCTCCAATAGAGCAAGATACGATGGTGTTAGATATGGCAAAAAAGTAAGCGATAATTATGATGAAAACCTAATAAATTCCCGAAGCCATTATATGGAGGCGGAGGTAAAACGAAGAATTATGATAGGCACATATGCATTAAGCGCAGGATATTCTGACCAGTTTTATAAAAAAGCATGCAAGGTAAGAACTAAAATCAAAAATGAATATTTTGAAATATTTAAAGAGGTGGACTTTTTGATTGCACCTGTCTCGCCTGTAACAGCTTTTAAACTTGGCGAAAAGTCAAACGATCCACTGGCAATGTATTTAGTGGATATTTATACTGTCACTGCAAATATTGTAGGAATACCTTCTATTTCTATACCTGCCGGGAAAGATTCTTCTGGCATGCCGATTGGTGCACAAATAATGGGGAATATGTTTATGGAAGAGAATATTTTTGAACTGATTAAAAGAATCACTTAACTTTCGGATTCGATAAAAAATCCTTCAATTGCTTTCTTCAGTGCTTGTTCAAATCCCTCAATAGAGGATCGATCACTTATGTTATGCTCATTGTAAAAAGCGTTAAAAGCATCTATTATAATTTGCTGTACAACTGCTAACATATTTTTGTGCGAATCATCGAATCTTATTGTTGTTTCTTCACTTTCTAAACTTGTATAGAATTTCCTCACTGCTGCTTCAAGCTGAGAATGCCCCAAAATTGAGTGTGGGTCAAAAATTCCAATTCCTAGTACAGTTGCTACGCTTACGGGTACAACACTTTTTAAACTATGGTCTAAAAGTTCATTAATTAAAGTTCTATCCTGAGTACCAGCTAGCCTGTAGGTAACTCTGGTGGCCGTAAGGATTCCAACAAGAATACACATCTTAGGCAAAAGACTTTGTGATTTCTCAATATGTTCTTTATCATCGCTAAAAAGCGTTATGATTAAAGCTAATATATAGTTTCTTAATTCCTGTTCGCTGAAATCCCTAGGAAATAATATGTTGTAGTGGTCTATTAATATTGATCTAAAAACGTCTGGACCGCTACCCAGAGCGAGAACATTAGGAATAATCGTATCAACTAATTTAACATATAACTCGATCTGTCTAATGAACTGAGTTAAGGGTGGGGTAGGCACTATTCTGGGCATGGTTTTAAACAAATAATAGCTGCAAGTTTCTCATGTTTAGCAGCAAAATGCAATATAATTTAAAACTTTTCAGAACAGTAAATAATGGCAAAAATACTTGAATTTACAACGCTTTCCTAGTAAAATACCTAAGCTTATTTAGTACTTAAACATGGCAAAAAACGCAATAATACAAATAGATCACTTACAATATAATTTAGAGGAAGGAAAAGAATATAAACTTCCCAAATTTAGCATGAGTGGCGATAAAGAATTAAAGGACTTAGATATTCTTTTAGTTTCAGATGGAGAAAAAACGCTTGTGGGAAAACCTTTTGTTAAAGGTGCGGAGGTTGTTTTAGAGGTGCTCAAAACAGAAAAAGATAAAAAAATTGTTTCAAAAACATATAAGGCTAAAGCAAGATACAGAAGAACAAAAGGAATAAGACAGGAAGTAACAACTGTAAAAGTTAAATCTATCAAATTTTAAGTTTAATTATTAGGTAAGAAAAAATGGCACATTCGGCATCGGTGGGTTCGGCAAAAAGAACGGTAGATGTTGCAGGCAAAAGGCTTGGAGTAAAGAAATTTGGCGGGGAATTTGTAAAAGCAGGCGAAATTATTATTAGGCAAAAAGGATCTCTTTTTTACCCTGGAACTAATACAGACATTGGTCGGGATTTTACAATTTTTTCTAAGGTTGAAGGTTTTGTTAATTTTAGGCGAATGACTGGTCATAAAAGAGGCCAAAAATACGTTGATGTTTTACTAAAACAAGCCCCAATTACAGAAAATAGTAGGCCAGTGGAGAAAGCCAACCCTACAGTCAAGCTGAAGCAAAAAAAAGAAGGTGCAGGAGATACGGTAAAAGCTCCAAAAACTAAAATAAAAGCAGAAAAAATAGCAAAGCCCTTAAAGACCTCAGTCAAAAAGAAAACTGCAGATAAAAAGTAGAAATATGTCTACTTATCAAAAAATTATTGATCTTCTTACACAAAACAAAACTCCTTATAAAGAGTTACGGCATAAGCCTGTAGTTACTTCCGAAGAAGCATTTAAAGTAAGATCCGATATCTCGCTATCTCAGGGAGCCAAAGCATTAATTGTAAGATGCAAAGGCAGAGACAAAAAGAACTTTTTTATTATGGTTATTTTACCGGGCGACAAAAGATTTAACAGCAAAAAGTTAAAAAGTTTAATAAGTGCCCCCAGCATAACATTTGCAAGTGAGAAGGAAGTTTTTTTAATTACAAACGGTGTATTGCCAGGCGGAGTGCCGCCATTCGGGTCAATCTTTAACTTAAAGACTTATGTAGACCATTCACTATTGGCCAATTCCGAAATAGCATTTAATGCAGGGGATCGTTCTATTAGTATTATAATGAAAACAATTGACTGGCTAAAACTGGAAAATCCTCAAAAAACCGATATTATTTAAAGCTTCCCATCTAAAAATTCTAGAAGTAACTCTTTTGTTAAAGATGCTGTCTCGACTATACTTTGTACGTAGCAATATTCGTTTGGTGTATGTTCAGCTCCACCAGCTACTCCCATACCATCTAAAACCGGCATCTGTGGGTTAAAATAGCTTAATAAACTTGCCTCCGACCCCCCTCCTCTTTTCTCTTTTAGAATTTCAATACCTAGTTTTTTTCCTGCATAAATTACTTTATTTGCAAGATCATTATTTATCTTGCTTTCTAAAAGTGGAGGGAAAAAACCAAAAGGTTCCAATTTTACGCTAAAACTATTTTTAGGATTAATTTTTTTTAGTAACACATCAATTTCCGATCTTATTCTTTTATACTCACTTATAGTTTTAAAACGTATCTCAAATATTATTTCCGCACTTGGTGCCAACACATTTACTGCTGTTCCTCCCGAAATCATTCCTACATTGGCGGTTGTAAGTTTATTGTAATTGCAAAGCTTTTCTAGACCCAAAATAAATCTAGAAACAATTTGTATTGAATTTTTACGCTCACTTTTTTTAACAATAGTTCCCGAATGCCCGCCTGCCGAACTTATCTTCAATTTATACTGTTCAAACCCTCTGCGGGAAACTACAACAGATCTTTTTTTAGAATAAAAACTACTGGTTCCAAAATGTTTTGTAGATTCGTAAACCAATGCCATGTGAGCACTTTTTGCCTCTCTTTCCAAAATGTCCGTGTAATTTGGCGTTGCTATCTCCTCTTCGGGCGAAAACATTAAAGTAAGGTTTGGTGGAAGCTTACTATCATTTTTTAGTTCTTTTAATGCAATCAGTGCAGCAATAACCCCTCCCTTCATATCCGAGATGCCTGCTGCATAAATTTTTCCCTCAGCATTATCTGTTTTAATTTCTAATGGCGAATAAACTGTATCAATATGAAAAGAAAGTAAAAGTTTTTTTTGTGTATTAACCTTTTGCGTTTTGGCTATAAGAAAATCGGACGCATTTGGTTTTTGTTCCCTAATGCATTGGAAACCTAAAGTTATTAATGTTACTTCTAAAAAATCAACAAGACTATTTACACCTTTTATATTCTTTGACCTGGAATCAAATTTCAATATTTCTAAAAATTCAATATTTTCCATATAATTCTAAAAAGAGATGTCGCTATTTTAGCATAACACTATAGTTACCAACATAAATTTTAATATTTGGTTTATAATTTAAGTTACATACTTATACTTTTTAACAATTAACCATGTGCGGAATAGTAGGATTTACAGGTGCAAAAAACTCAAAAGTACTAAACACAATGATGGATTCTATTTTTCATAGAGGTCCGGACGATGGAGCATTACTCGAAAATGATTTTTTTTCGGTAGGTTTTAGAAGACTTTCGATAATTGATCTATCAAAAAATATTTACCCAATTTATAACGAAGATAAAACTCTGGCAGTTTTTTTAAATGGTGAAATATATAATTATCAATCACTAAAAGTAGAGCTGGAATCATTTGGGCACCGGTTTAAAACTTCATCTGATACCGAAGTAATTGTTCATGGATACGAAGAATGGGGAAATAGTGTTGTAACACACCTTAGAGGTATGTTTGTTTTTGTTCTTTTTGATTCGAAAAAAAATCTTCTTTTGATCGCAAGAGACAGGCTGGGTATAAAACCTCTTTACTATGCCGAAGTAGAAGGCAGAGTAGTTTTCGGATCGGAAATAAAAGCTTTGTTTGCAGGATTTGATATTCAAAGAGACCCCGATGATGTTTCGATATATCGTTTTTTAAATTCGCGGGTTCATGATACCGATAAAAACACTTTTTTTAACAATGTAAAAAGATTACTTCCTGGTCATTTAATGACAATAGAGCAGGACGGAAATTTTAGAACCGAAAAATATTGGACTCCTTCCTTTAATCCGCAATTTAAGGGTACAAAGCCGGATAAGGAGTATGCAAACGAGTTTCGGGAGATTTTTACCGAGGCGGTAAAACTTCATATGATTTCCGATGTACCCGTTGGAGTTACCCTGTCGGGTGGCCTGGACTCGAGCGGTATAACTGCTTTAGCATCTAAATTGTTTTTTGAATCGAAAGGAAATGATAATACAAAAAAATTCTACACTTTTTCGGCTGTACACCCGGGCGAATCAGTAAACGAAGAAGTGTATATAGATAACGTAGTAACTGAAACAGGTGTTACCAGTGTAAAAGTAATTCCCGATGTCGAAACATTTTGGAAAGATCTTTTAACCTGGACATATTTTCAGGAAGAACCTGTTATAAGTGGGGCACCATATGCCTACTATGTGGTAATGAGAGAAGCCAGAAAGTATGTCACAGTAATTTTAACCGGACAGGGTGGAGACGAGTTAATGGCAGGGTATATTCCATATTTTATGAGTTACTTATCTTCGGCAATAAAACAGGGTAAGTATTATTCTGCTTTAAGAGAAGTATTTATGGGAAACGATTTATATTTAAAATATATTTTTAAAAAGTTAGAATCAATTTTTCAAAAAAGTAAGCAGATATCACCATTAAATTTTTTAAAAGGATATAAAGAAGATTTTGAAATAAAATTTGCTCATAAAAGTAATCTCAACGAAAGGCTTTTTGAGGATGTAACTTCGGCAACAACACCATGCCTTTTAAGATACGAGGATAAGAATTCGATGGCTAATTCTCTGGAATCGAGAGTTCCCTTTTTTGACCATGTTGTTACCGAATATCTGTTTAACTTGCCGATTGATCAAAAAATTAAGTTTGGCTGGAACAGATACATTTATAGAGAAGCATTAAAAAACATAATGCCCGAAAAAAACAGAACTCGAAGAAGCAAAATCGGGTTTACGAATCCCGAATGGGAATGGATAGTAAGAAAATCGGATAAGTTTTTGGAAATCTTTAAATCAGATTCATTTAAGAGTAGAAAATACTGGGATGCCGATAAAATTGTTTGGGGATTTACCAAGGCAATTAAAGGTGACATCAAAGGCGATATTTTATTTTTCTGGAGAGTTTTTTCGGTAGAAATGTGGCTTAGAACTTATGTGGATAATTTTACCGCATTAAATACAAAGGAGCTGGTTTATTATAGAAAAATATAACAAAGTCACATGTGTTATAACTTTTTAATAAATTTGTTGTTGAAAATATCTTAATTAGCCTTCCATGCCACTATGGTCGTGTTTTGTGAGAATAAATGCAAATTTGCAAGGCGGTGTTTCCTCCGAACTCTCTGTGACAACCATATGTAATCTGTTAGTTCTCCTTCCTATCCATACTTTTTTACCAGTTTTTATAGCCGCTTGTCTATCACCAAGAATTTTTATTGCTTCGTCGGTAAATGCTTCAAAGTCTCCTCCTCTTGCAAGAGCCAGATACATTAAAATTTTTCCGCAATAATTTGTTCGATGTTTTTAGAATCTGCTTTTAACAGGCCAGCATTAATACCTCTTGTTAACTCGATTGATATTGAATTTTCTGTAGCTTCTTTAGTAAAATTTAGCTTTGTGCTTAAGTTCAATATTATTTTTCTCCATATCTCGGATCTTAAATTAGAAAGTCTTGACAATGGTAGCGTAAAGGAGGATGATTTCTTAACTACTTATTACTTTTTTTTAATGAAAAAGAGTACTTTAGCTTTTTTTTCGTTTATAGTTTTCCTTTCAGTTTTATGTACTATCTTGGTTGTTTTATACCTCCAACAGGGAACCGAACTAAAAACATTAAAGGTTACTGAACAAGATAGCAGGGAAGAGCTGGCAAGAGTTATAGAAGAAAACGAAATTTTAGAGGAGCAATCTCAAGAGGCATTAATAACCTATACCGATGCTGGCATGAGTGTACACATTACCTACCCCATAAGCTGGCTATTAAGCACAAATAACCAGATTACCGAAGATATAGGGAACGTTGGAAGCGAGTATGGGCCCGTCATTACAACATACGAGGTAACATTATCTAAAAACGGCAATAATGCAACATTTTCTAAAATTTTAGGAGGAGTTGGTGGTGTAGATTTTGGGCTTAACCCATCTGAATACGATCTCGAAGTAATCTCGGGTACAATAGTAAATCTTGTAAGGTATTCTTTAGCAGGCGAAAATAACTGGAATTATGCAGCTCAAACAGATTGTGCCGAAATTCCTACGGATTTGGTTAATGGTGCTGAGGTATGTATAAGCCCATTTTTCCCTGGGTTTGGAACGGCAACATTTGCCAGCGTAGTTAGAGCAGAAGGTGTAACCGATGCTTCCATACTGGAAGAATTAGATACAATAGTTTTAACTGCAGTTAACTAATATAAAATGACCGATAAGGCATATTCGTTAGGCAATCCAAGCCTAACTAATATTGACGAACAAAGGTTTTTGGAAATTTTTAGTGAATATTCAGATTCGCTGGCTAGAATGCATAGAAGAGAGTACCCTCCAACTATTCATGAATTTGTTCAATCTATTTTAAAAGTCTTAATAAACTTAAGACACTTTGATTATACTTCGGCAATTAGAGTGTTTACAGATATGAATTTTACGGTATCAATAGCAACCAAGATACTAAATAAATTAGTTGAATTAAAAGTGTTAGTTCCAAGCGAACAATAACTAAGCTAATTTTCTACAAACTCAAGAAGGGCGTTATTAAACAGCTTTGGATTTTTAAGAAAGCTATAGTGTCCAGCTTTCGGGATAATTTTCAGTACAGAATCTTTAACTTCTCGATTAATAAATTCTGCCGACGCTAGTGGTGCATCGTTATCGTTTTCGGAAGAGAAAACAAGTACACTGGATTTAATATTAGAAAGGCTGTTGTTGTATGTATCTGTTAGTATGTTTTTAAAAGTAGCCTGATAAAATTGGCTCCCCGAATTTGCAATGTAATCCTCCCATCCCATTTTTTTATAAATCCAGTTTCTTAGCGGTTTTAATAAACCGATTTTAAATACCGGTTTGACTATTTTTACTATCAAATCTCTAGCGCGGTTTTTACTGCTCAACTTTACCCCCGAAGGGTTAACCAAAACCATTTTAGAAAATTTTTTAGGATTCGATATTCCTATCGAAATGAGAATTCTTCCACCAAACGAATGTCCTACAGGAACTACATTTTTTAAACTTAATTTTTCGGTAAATTCTAAAACAATTTCGGAATATTTTTTTGTGTTAAAGGGTTCTGGTGGTTCCTGGGACAATCCAAACCCAGGCAAATCTATAGCTATACATCTAAAACTATCCTTAAGATCTTTAATAATTTCTTCCCAGACAGTTAAACTAGACCTCCAACCGTGCAAAAATAAAAGAGTTTGGGAAGAGGTTCCTTCGTCTATATAATTTATTAAACAGTTTTGAATTACTATCTTTTTGCTCTGCATTACCACATTATACATTTAGACTCAAAAAACAAAAATACATAAAATATAGTAAAATCTGCTATGACTCAAAAAACTATTACCGATCAGCTTAAAATGGTTCTAAAAAAGCGCGGTTTATGGACCGTAAAAGTTAAAAAAGCATATAAGCAAGCCTATAAGTCACATAAAAATCAGCTTCGAGATAATGGAGCCAATTACTTTTACACACATATTGTACCGGTTACAATGGATCTTTTAGCTTCACTAAAACGCCCAAAAAAAATAATGTTAAATGTTATTACTCTTTCCTTACTCCACGATGTGCTGGAAGACGATCCGGCAGTAACCGATGAGGGTATTAAAAAAGACTTTGGAGTACATATTCTTAAAAATTTAAAAGTATTAACAAAACCCCAATACTACAATAGAGGAGATCTAAGTACTGAAGAAAAATTTTTAGAAAACAAGAAAATATTTAATAAAATTCAAAATAGTTCCTTTGGAATAAAAATAGTAAAGCTATCGGATAGATTTAATAATATTTCTGCTCTGGACTTTTTAAAAATACTAAAACCCGAAAAATACTATAGATATTTAAAAGAAGGATACGAGCTTGTTCTGCCTCTTGCAAAAAAAACTTCTCGTGTATATTACAAAAAAATTAAAGCCGTGCTCGATACACTTAATTAAGCTTTTGTGTATTTACTGTTTTTAAGTTCATCGGGCATGTGATTTTGCTCAACCTTGGCACCGGGATAATCGTGTGCATATTTATAGCCTTTTCCATAGCCTTCATTTTTCATAAATTCTGTAGGTGCATTTCGAATATGCAAAGGAACAGGTAATGAACCATACTCGTAAATATCTTTTTTAGCTTTACCTAAGGCCAAATACGCTTCGTTACTCTTTGGAGCTCTAGCCAGATATATTGTAAGCTGGATTAATGCTACATCACATTCGGGCTTCCCTAGCTTTTGGCAGGTTTCGAAAACGGAATTAGCCAATACTAATGCTATAGGGTCGGCATTCCCGATATCTTCGGAGGCAAATCTTAAAAGTCTTCTCGCAACATATAAAGGATCGTCACCTGCTTCCAGCATCCTTGTTACCCAATAAATGCCTGCATCGGGATCTGAATCTCTTAAAGACTTGTGAACAGCCGAGATAATATTATAATGATCCTCTCCCCTACTTTCGTACTGTAAAAAGTTTTCCACAGCTTTGTGCAAAAATTCCTTTGTTATTTTTTCTCCATCTTTTAGCGATAAAATCAAACTTTCCAGTATATTGGCTCCAACACGCAAATCGCCATCCGATGCTTTAGCTATAAATTCCAGAGCATCGCGATCAAGTTCTAAACTTTTTTTAAACTCCTGATTGTAAGAAGAAACAAGATACTTTACATATTTGATTAAATCCTCAACTTCGTGTTTTTTAAAAGTAAAAACCCGAGAACGAGATAAAAGAGCAGGAATTAAACTAAAAGAAGGATTTTCGGTAGTTGCACCTATTAAAGTAACTATCCCTTTTTCAACATAGGGCAGTAAGGCATCCTGCTGCGATTTATTCCATCTATGAATTTCGTCTAAAAATAATATTGTCTTTTTGTTTTCATTAAAATTTTTAATGGCTTTAACCATAATACGTTTTAAATCAGCTTTACCACTCATAACAGCCGAAAGCTTGTAAAAATCGGCCTTTATCTCCTTTGAGATTATAAAAGCCAACGTTGTTTTGCCGGTTCCAGGAGGGCCCCAAAAAATTAAAGATGGTAGGTCTTTATTTTCAATAAATTTTCTTATAATTGAATTTGCTCCTACAAGATGCGCCTGCCCAATAAAATCAGCAAGCAATCCAGGCCTATATTTGGAAGCTAATGGTTCCATTATTAAATTGAAATTTTAACTACTTTAAAAATTATATCATTACTGATATATTTTAATTGTTGTAACAGTTAAACAAGTATTATGGAGGACTTAGAACTAAAAAAGTATCTTAAAAGAATAGCTGACGCAAGTAAACCATCCAGAATTGTTGTTAATGCAATTATAAACGGTATATTTACTGCCCTTGGAGCGACAGTTGGTTTTGCATTGGTGGTAATATTTTTAGCTTATTTTCTTTCTACCATAAAAAATCTTCCGATAATAGATCAGCTTATAAAAGAGACTAAAATTGACCAGCTTATTAATTCTCAGCTGCAAAAATTAGAGGAGGAATCTTTAAAATCGGTGCAGGTAGAATATATTGCATTTAATAGTTTTAGTTTTAAATATCCTTATACTTATATTGACGTGAGCTACATTGATTCTTCAGGCAATCTTGTAATTCAGCTTTCGGGAGGATCTGATCTAAGATTATTTAAAATTACTAAAGAAATGAGTGCAACACCTTCGACAGCTACCACCGACGATGTAACATTAACTGCGGCGGATGGCGCAACTAAGGAGATAGTAAAATACACTACCTCAGATTCTATTATATTACTTTACGAGTACCAAACTGAGATCGAAACATTTTACGTTTATGGCTACATAAAGGGCGAGCACCAAATGGAAGATGCAGTTAAGGAGTTTTCGGAGATACTGTTTTCTATAAAATCGGTTTTTCTATAGCCGGACTATTTTTTTGTCTAATAATTTCTTCCGCAAGCATCTGCATATATAGTGTAAATCCAATCGAAAAAATATGGCCACTTTGCTCTTCTCCTAAAAGATTTCCTGCCCCTCTAATTTCCAGATCTCGGCTCGAAATTCTAAAACCGGCACCCAAATCCTGATTTTCAACTAAGGCCTCTATTCTTTCCGTGGAAGCGTCTCTTCTTTTTTTTAACTTGCTAAGTTTTAGTGTTGAATCATTGTACTCTTCCTTTGTTAAAGAAAAAGTATTTATTAAAAGGCAATATGCCTGAGCAGTAGATCGGCCTACTCTCCCGCGCAACTGATAAAGTTGCGACAGCCCGAATTTATTTGCATTGTCTATAATTATAGTGTTTACATTTGGAAGATCTATCCCATTTTCAATTATCGTAGTGGAGACCAAAACATCAAATTTTTTTTGATAAAAATCGGTCATAATTTTATCTAAAACCGCAGGGCGCATTTGGGCATGTGCAGAAATAAACTTTACACCCGGCAAGATTTTTTCGAGCTGCATTTTAAATGCGTCGATTGTAGCGATTTCGTTATGAATTATATAAACCTGCCCCCCTCTTTGTATCTCTTTTTCAATATACGCGGATATTTTATTTAAATCTCTACCTGTGATCTCTGTTTTAATAGAAATTCTGTTACTTGGGGGCTCAGTAATAATAGAAATACTTTGTATTGAAGATAAAGCCATGCCAAGTGTTCTTGGAATAGGAGTTGCACTTACCGAAAGAAGATGTGCTCCATAATTTAGTTGTTTTATTTTCTCTTTTTGCCTTACCCCAAAACGTTGTTCTTCATCAATTACTATTAGCCCAAGGTTATTAAATTTTACATCCGAGCTCAGTAATCTATGTGTTCCTATTACAAGATCTATTTTTCCTAAATTTATTTGGTTAATTATTTCCGAATTTTGTTTTGCAGAATTAAATCTCGAAAGATAAGCAACCTTTACAGGAAAGTTCTTAAATCTCTCGCTTATTACCGAATAATGCTGTGCAGTAAGAATTGTTGTCGGAGCCAAAATAGCCACCTGCATACCATGCTCTATAACCTTAAAAGCAGCTCTTAAAAAAACCTCAGTTTTGCCAAAACCAACATCACCCACCAAAAGTCTGTTCATGGGTTTTGTTTTTGATAAATCCAAACAAATTTCATCAATAGCTCTTAACTGATCTCCTGTTTCTTTATATTTAAACTCTTTTTCAAATTCCAAATAAAGGTCACTTTTATTTAAGTTTATTGCTGCAGCTTCGGAAACCTCCAGTGCAGCATAATGCTTTATTAAATTTTGAGCAATTAATTTTGCCGATTTTTGTATCTTCTCTAGCTTTTCTTTCCAGATAGCTTTGCCACCTAGCTTTCCCAGTTTTGGTATCGAGCCTTCCAACCCAATATATTTAGAAATTTTTTGCGATTGTTCAATTGGCAGCAATAATTTATCTTCTTTATCAAACCTAATCTCCAAAAATTCTTTAGGAACATTATTAATATTTTCCAGTACTATACCGTTATAAATTCCTATACCGTAATCGAGATGAACAACAAAATCGCCAATTTCTATCTGAGACTGCATCTCGCTTAACAGTCTTTTTATATTAAATTCTTCGAGCGTGTTGATTTTACTAAAATCTTTCGAAACTATCGAAACAGAACCGAATATCTCCCTATCGGTTAAAACTGCAATCTTTAAAAAGTTAGATTCCAATCCTGCATCAAGGTAAGCAGTATTGTTTAAATTAGAGAAAAAAACACCCCCAAAATCACTATTTGCTTTTCTATTTATGTAACCAAAATATTTCCGGTCCAAGGCGTTTTTATGTTTTGTCTTAATAATAATGTTATAGTTTTCTTTTTCTAAACTTATTATCTTTTGCTCCAGCAAATCTGATCTTGAATATAACATAGAGGGAAGTACAAAGTCCGTTTGGATTATTTCTTCAAAGGTATAAAACTTCTCTAAATTTACTGATCTATTAAAAATAATTTTTTCTATATCTAGCTTTTGCGGGTTACTAACGTTAAGGCTGCCTACTTCCAAAAGATCAAGCTTTTTTGCCGAAAGTAGGATAAATTTTTTTACACTTTCGATTTTTTGTCTGGTTAAGTTATCAATTAAATAACTTTTTTCAATATTATCTCCGAAGAATTCTAACCGTAACGGATATAAGTATCCTATTCCCCAAACTGTTAATGTATCGCCCCTCTTACTATATTCTCCGTTATGGGTAACTTCCGAAACAAGCTGATAGCCACAATTAAACAGGTAACCTTCTAAATCGTAAATTTGTATATTATCTAGTAATAATTCTAAAGCCTCTTTTATCGCAATGTAAATGTTGTACGATAGATTTGAAGACCAAATTGTAACTTTATTGGAATTGATAAAAAGTTCAGAAAGATGTGGAAGTGTTTTAACAAGTTTCATTTAACAAAAGTCTCTCCAGGTAATTTTTTCGCTAAAAGTTTTCGAATTTTTGCTTTTGTAACTACACTTTTAACAGTTTTAAGCCACGACTCGTTAACCGTAGGTTTGGCAGAAATTATTATTTCTACAGTATCCCCCGTGTTTAGAATATAGTCTTTGCTAACCATTTTGTTATTAATTTTTGCCCCTGAATATCTCTCGCCAATATCAGAGTGAATCCTAAAAGCAAAATCTATCGGTGTAGCACCCTTTTCGAGCCTTATTAACAATCCTTTTGGTGTAAAAACAAATATACTGTTGGCAAACAGCTTAATTTTAAAATCCTCTTTTGTAACTTCAGAAGTTTTTTTCCACTTAACAAGATCTTTTGTCCAGGTCAAAGTGCTTCCAACATTAACAGGCCCATTTAACTTATAAGCGATATGCGAAGCCGGGCCAAACTCGTTGTAGTCGTGCATCTCCTTTGTGCGAATTTGCACCTCAAAATAAAAACCTTCGTAAGAAACTATAGTTTGTATAGACCTATATCCGTTCTCCTTAGGGTTAGCAATGTAATCATCAAAATCGTTTTGCAAAAAAGCAAAATTTGAATGCATTAGCCCTAAAACTGTGTAACACTCCTCAATATTATTTAGAATTACTCTTGCAGCAAAAAGATCTTTAATCATCGAAAATGTTTCTTCGTTTAGCTCTTCACCGGGTTTTAGATATCTTTTCTTTAATTTTTTATAGGTACTCCACATGCCTTTCCTTCTGCCCTGAAGTTCCAAAGGCTGTATACTGTATTTTTTTAAAATTGTTCCTATTTTTTCTAAAAATTGATCAGTTGTATCTTGGGATCTGCTAAAAAATTTTTCCGAAAATAACATTATTTTTGAATAAATATCTGGATATAGCACCTTAAAAGCTGCATCTTCCATTGTCTTTTGTAAATATCCAAGTCCCAGATATTCTGCTAAAGGTGAATATAAGTTCATAATTTTTTTAGCAGCTTTAACCCTTATATCTTCGGGGACTTTGCTGAGGTTTACTACATTATCGGTTTTTTCGACAATTCTTATTATCAAAATTCTTATATCTTCAGTAGTACTTAAAAGAAAATGCTTAAAGTTTTCATCCTGTACATCCTTTTGCTCGGTAGCCTTACGAATTTGTGTTAGCCCATCTACTATGAATGCAACTTCGGTACCAAAAACCCTATCTATTTTATTTATGTCAACATTAGCTTTTTCCACCACATCGTGTAACAAGGCAGCAGTAACTGAGGTAGTATCGAGCCCTAATTGGACTACAATAGCGGCCACATTTAGAAAATGGGATTCGTAAGATTCGCCCGAGATGCGGGTTTGCCCATAGTGAGCCTCTTTGGCAAATTTATACGCTTTATCGATCAGCTTTGTATCAAGATATCTTGTCTGCTTATTTATCAATTTCTCAAAAGACTTATAGTTTTCAATTTTGGTTAACAGGTTTGGCTGCATAACGGCATTTTATCATATCCCGTAAGAAAAATAATGAGTTTTAAATTTGATGTTTTAATGTAAAACGTTTAAACTTTTATGGAATTATCAAAAAAAATGAGGCGAAATTTAAAGGAAATATTGATAGAGTTTTGGCATAAAACCAACTGGCTTCTTGTTTTTGCTCTTTTAGCAAATTTTTTAGGATTTGCTGCGCTTAATTTTTTAGACCTGGATTTGTTAAAAATTAACTGGGATGCATTAAACTCTCTTAGTCTTGAAATTGTTTTTAATGGTCTTCCGGCATTAGCGGAATTTAATGTTAACGGCAAGTATCTTCCATTTTTAGCCTATATCCTTTTGGCGGTTATTTCGGCATATTTCTTTCCTCTTATTTATATTAGTAAAAATGGCAAAAAGATTAATAAAGATCTGCTTTTAAGAGCTTTTAAAATAACAGTGTTCCTTTTTATTCTTCTGCCTGTACTACTACTTTTTACAATTTTTTTTGTCGCTTTGCTTTTTTCACTTTTTTCGATAATTTTTAACTTTACCATAGCAATACTATCTCTGGTTGTGGCTAGCAGTTTAAACTCACTATTACTACTCTGCTTTAACGTAGCAGTCCTTCTTTTTTTTGTTTATTTACTTTTTTTGTATTCAGGAAGCGCTTTATTTTCGGCAGCTCAATACCTTGAAGGAATTACTTTTAAAAAGGCATTAAAGTTTAATTTTAATACTTTTGTAGCCGGAAGATACTTTTTACGATTTTTTTTTGTAATTTTAATAATCTACTTAACACTTTTAGCTAATATCTTACTAGCAAACTTTGTTAAAGCAGGAAACCATATTTTCCCAGCCGATCTATTCGGCTGGATTATAGTTTTAAAAGTGGTCTGGCTTGTTGCTTATTGTTATATATTTTACATTCTAATGCCTAAACTTATTAGCAAGCTTTATAAAAAAGTTACCAGTCATCTGGAAGAGGAAGTGGAACAGTAAATAAGGTTTGGCCCAGTCAAATTATTATAAAAATCTGCAAATATAACCATACCGGATTTAGTATATTGTTATTATATAAAACCAGATTTGCATTTCGCAATCTTATTGTATAAAAAACATTTTATGGGATAATATTTGGGTATTCAACCAACAGTATGACTAAAGGTAAAATACTTATAGCTTTTTTATTTTTAACATTTTTTTTTGTAAATATAACTGGGTTTACCGCCTATATTAGTACTCCTGCGGGAGAGCTTCTTAATTATCAACTAGGAGATTTTATAACCACATTTCGAAGTATTATTATTCAGGCTTTTCCATTTTTACTTTTGGGAATAATAATTTCGGGGCTCGTTTCGATTGATTTTTTTACAGGAGTTCTAAAATTTTTTGAAACAAAACTAAGATTTAAAGTCAATATTACCTCGGTAATATTCAAAAACAGATTTCTTAGATATATTAGGATTTCACTTTTGGGGTTTTTAGTTCCAGTGTGCGAATGCGGAAATGTTCCCGTAGCAAGAAGATTTATGCTTAAAGGAATGCGCCCTTCCGAAACAATAACTTTTTTATTAGCCGCGCCAATAATTAATCCTATTACAATAATCAGTACTAGCGAAGCTTTTGGTGCAAACTCAATAATTCTGATAAGCAGGGTTTTAGGAGGATTTATTATAGCAAATATTATAGGAATGCTTTTTGGATTATTAAAAAATGAGGAAGTTCTTTTAACTAAAAATTTTTATCTTGATGTTTGCAATCACAACCATAAAAATAGAAAAATTTCCGGGAAGTTTTTTGAATTCATAGAAACAATAAAAGAAGAATTTATTTCTATTTTGCCTGTACTTTTAATTGGAGCCTTTATTGCCTCGGCTTCGCAAATATTTTTACCTCGAGAGGTTATTTTATCTATAGGGCAAAATGCTGTTCTTTCAATAGTTTCTATGCTCGTTTTTGCTTTTATTATTTCTATTTGCTCCAGTACAGATGCTTTTGTTGCAATTGCCTACTCTAAAACTTTTGTGCCGGGCGCAATTGTAGCATTTTTAACTTTCGGTCCAATGATAGATATAAAAATTCTTACCCTTTTAAAAAGTTCGTTTAAAGGGTGGGTTTTAATACTTTTAACAGCATTGGCTCTTTTAGGCTCATTCTTGTTTGGGTTAATTATTAACAGCTTTTTATGATCAGTTCGATTTTTTTAACACTACTGGGAGGACTGATATTTTATTTGCATTTTTTTTCTAGTGGTGGGCTCTTAATATTTATACATTCAAAATATATTCCACTCTCACTTTTTATGGCTACTTTTGCAATTTTCTGTGGACTCGCTGGAATTATTTACCGGATAAAAACATTCCGGTTGGATTCGCTAAAGTTGAGCAAAACAATTCTTCTTATTTTTCTTTTTTTAGGAGGTAATTTTATTAACTACCTCTTTTTCCTTATAGGATTAATTGCAATATTTGTAAAATTTAATAATGATGATTTCGAAAAACTCATTAAAAAAAGCTTTTGGAGATATTTTTTAATTCTGGTTTTTATTGTTTCGACCATATTTATCCCTACTCCCGGAATTTCGGTATTTACCGCCTCTCAAAGATATTTATATAACTTCGAAGTGCCAATTGAGAACGCTACAAAAATAGGTGAGTCTTTCGGAAGAGATACAATTAATTATGACATTGGTGATTGGGTTGCTTCCATTAACTTTATGCCGAATTTGAACTTTTACCAAGGGAAGGAGGTAAATTTAAATGGATTTATCTTTAAACCTCAAATATTACCGGAGGGTTATTTTTTAATTTCTAGATTTGTAATTAGATGTTGTGCAGCAGACGCAACCCCTGTTGGAATTATTGTAAAGTCTGCCGATTGGGAGCTAACATATTCTGAAAACACCTGGATTAATTTAACTGGGAATTTTGAGATAGAAAATTTTAACAATCAGGAAAACCTAATAGTTATACCTAAAAAAATTACGCTTATTGAAAAGCCCGCAAATATTTATATTTACTAAATGGTTGAATTTTTAAAGAAAGAAAAGAAATTTGTTTTTTACACTGCAGTACTATTTTTATGTTCGGCTTTTGCGGTTACAATATTGGTCTACAAATCAGTTCTGATACCTTTTCATGTTATATCGACCGAACTTGTAGAAACCGATAAGACTAAGGCAAATATCGAAAACATAAAGATAAAAGTGCAGTTTAACCGCCCGGTTAATCCCGAAAATATTGGTGAATTTATTGAGAGCAATCCTAAAACAGACTTTATTATTAAGTTTGAACAAAATGCGTTGGTAATAAATGTGACACAAAATCTAAATTACAATACCAAGTATAGTTTTATATTAAATCAGGAGCTCAAAGATATATATAACGAGAAACTAGAAAAAGACTTTACTTTTGAATTTACCACAAAAAGCCAAAAGTTTGTTTACCTGCAAAGAAACTATCCCGACAGTCTAGACAGAATTATATTGTTTGATTTAAACTCCAAGCAAAGTACAGAGCTTTTTTCGGCTGCATTGATTCAGGATTACCATGCAACAGGAGAGTGGCTCGTTGTCTCTACACTAAATTCTTTAGGTACAAATGATATTTCTGTTAAATCGTTAACCGGTAATTACTACACTAATCTTAACCTAGAGTCCATTAAAATAAGCCAACTTTCAATATCTTTAAGTAATAATGAATTTTTATATGTCGGCCAACAGGTGGAAAGAAGGGAGGTAAACGGTCAAAAATTTCTTGCTCCAAAGATAACAGATCCATACAACACTTTATATCTTTACAATTTTAAAGACCAGCAGGCTAAAATAATTAGTCCAAACGAGTCTGCAGAGGATATTATTGATGCTAAATTTTCTCCCGATGGGTCAAGTATTCTTTACAGGTCAAATAATCAATTAAACCCCGGACATTATTATCTTTATCCCTTAGAAAATAATTTGGAAGTAATATCTTTAGGTTTCTTTTCGGTTATTACAGAATTTAATAAAACAGCAGATAAAGTGTTGTTTTTAAGTTTTGATAGAGAAAATCCTTATACAGGAGGTAATTTTATCGGAGTTTTAAATTCTTCCAGGGAAACAAGAGCGATTACAGATGGTAAACAATATGTTGGGGAGCCAATATTTGGAAATATTACAAATAACATTTATTATTCTGAAAACTACAAAGCGATAGAAAATAGCCGGGGACTTTTTGAAATAAAGTACTATAATGAAAGTGAGAGAAATCTGTTAAAAATTGAAAATTTCAGTCTGGAAAATCCCAAAGTATCGTCTGACGAAAAATATATGGCTGTCGAAAAAATATCAGAAACTGAACTTAAAAACCTTTTTAACGCCGATAATATGGCTATAGCAAGGGATTTTATTGACCATAAAAAACCCGGGAGAGGAAGTTTAGTTATATTTAATTTAGAAAAAAATGAGATAATGTTTGAGATTCCCAACGGGATTGATCTAATTTGGTTAAAATAGCATTTATGAACAAAAAAGTCTTAATTATTGCTCCCTATTCTTACCCTTCGGCATGCGGGGTTTGGACACGGGCATTAGCTGATGCCAAAGCACTTAAAGCAGCAGGATACACTGTTTTGATTTTTACAACTAATGTTATAAAAAGAACAGGCAAATTTAGTTCTGACCACGAAGTTATCGAAGGAATAGAAGTTAAAAGATTTAAACCTTTTTTTAAATTTGGTGAAAATGCAATGTTTTGGTGGTTTGGCAAAAGTTTTAGAGATTTTAATCCCGATTTTGTCCATGCGCACCTTTACAGACACCCGCATAGTCTTCTTGCATTAATTCTCGCAAAAAGGAAAGAAAAAAAAGTTTTTCTAACAACTCACGCACCATTTGATAAGTTTGAAGATAGAAGTGTCATTTTAAAATTTATAGACACATTATACGATTTTTTTTTAGGGTGGAGTTTACGGCTATATACTAAAGTAATACGTATAACCGACTGGGAAACAAAATATTTAAAGAAACTGGGCTTAAAAGAAAGTGTGCTAATAGAAAATGGAATTGCCATGGAATTTATTAACAATGTTAAAAAAAGATATCCCATGGAAAGTAACGAAATAAAAGTGAATATCTCGAACCCAAACTATCAAATAAGGTATATGGGACGATTAGACCCATCTAAAAGGCTTGAATGGGTTATTGAATGTGCTAAAGCACTGCCAGAATACAATTTTAAAATAGTCGGCGCACCAAGCGGGTATGGAGACGAACTTAAATCAAAATCCCCTAATTTAACAATAGTTAAAGAACGGTATAATAAAGAGGATTTTTTTAGAGAAACAGCAATTGCAGATATTTTTTTAATGCCAAGCGCAAGGGAGGGGCTACCATTTGTAGCTATCGAGGCTTTAAGCCAAGGTATGATTTTAATTACCTCTGATATAATGCCATTCAGGGAACTTATTGTAGATGGAGTTAACGGTTTTATCGTAAATTCTAGCCAGGAAATGGCAGAAAAAATAACCTGGGTTTATAAAAATTGGGAAAAACTTGTTTCGGTTAGACAAAAAGCTATTCTAACCGGAATAAAAAACAGTGAAGATGAATCGAACAAAAAATTAATTGTGTTTTATAAATCATTTGATGAAAGACCTACCAAAAGATTATAACGGAATTGTTTATCAAATTATAAGGCCTACAGGGCTTTTAGACCCGGTGGTTGAAATACGACCAGCACTTGCTGAATCCTTTTTAAAATTAAAAAAAGAGATGGAAAGGTGCCAATATCAGGATATGGCGGCATATAACGCATTAGAGTGGGAAAACCCGCAAATCCCTGATTTAATTTTGGAGATAAATAAAACTATTCAAAAAAATCAGAGAGTTTTAGTTACAACCCTTACAAAAAAAATGGCGGAAGAGTTATCAGAATTTTTACTGGCCAAAGGTATTAAGAGTAAATATCTCCATTCCGACATCGACACAGTAGAAAGGGTAGAAATTTTACGCGATCTTAGAAAAGGCTTGTATAGCGTGTTGGTAGGTATAAATTTATTAAGAGAAGGGTTGGATTTACCCGAAGTTTCACTTATTGCAATTTTAGATGCCGATAAAGAAGGATTTTTAAGGTCAAAAACCAGCCTTATTCAGGTTATCGGAAGAGCAGCCAGGCATGTTGAAGGCAAGGTGATTATGTATGCCGATAAAATTACCGACTCCATGCAGTTTGCAATCAATGAAACAAGACGAAGAAGAAAAATTCAAAACGACTATAATATTTTGCATAACATTACTCCACAAACAATAAAAAAAGCTATAACCGACCAGCTCGACAAGTTTAAAGAACAGTCGAAATCAGAAAAACCGGAAAACGAGAACTTATTTAAAAAAGCGGAAAGTTTTAAAGCATTTACCCCAAAAGAAAAAAAGAAATTGATAAAAGAATTAGAGTTTGAAATGCAGCTGCAAGCAGATATGATGGAGTTTGAAAATGCTGCTCAAATACGAGATTTAATTAAAGATTTAACAAGCTGAGATTTCTCAGGCTTGAGCTTTTTTAGGTTATACAATAAAATCTAGTATATTTAAATAATTTTTAGAGCTTACTTATATGTTAAATTTTGGAGATGCCTTTGGCTTTTTATTTAAGGAAAAAAACTGGTTTCTTAAATTTTTAATACCACTCAGCTTAGTTTTAATCTCTGTTCTACCTTTAACGGTAGTTACTTTAATTGAATCTAAGCCTGCAGATATTTCAAACATTATTAAAACAGTGCCTAATGGTATAGAGGTTAACTGGAACCTGGTATTAAATTCTCAAAAGAGTGAGCAATCGCCTCTAATGATTATTACAATAATTTTTACCTGCATAACCGGGATAATAAGTTTAGTTTTTATGCTATGGTATCAGTACGAGATTACCCAGTCGGGTATAGAAAAACGCGAGAGTACTGCAATATGGAAAGAGCCATTTATTGATGTTGTAAAAAAAGCTGCCAAAACCCTTTTACTTGCAATATTATACTGGATTATACCTGTCTCTATCGCAGCCTGCATATTTTGCTTTGCAGCAGTTGCTGGTTTAGCAGGTTTAGCTGGTGGCGTCTCGAGCTTTACTACTTTACAAGATTCTTTTTCAAAGCTTTTGGAGGCTTCTATACTTATTGCAGGATTATTTTTATGCCTTGGTTGTGTTTTAGTAGTCGTTATGGGACTTTATCAAATATTGATTGTTCAGCCGGCTATGCTTATTCTTACTAAGACTAATACTTTTGGAGAAGGGCTTAAATTGGGGAGGGCATTTAATATTGGGCGCAAATACTTTTTACAGTTTGTTTTAGCGTACGCAATAATAATAATTGTCACAATTATTATGTTGCTTCCACTAAATATCGGAACTAATATAGCTTCGTATATTTTTGCTAAAAGCAAAGCTTTAGAGGTATTTACTGTATCGATTATAACCATCTTTTCCTCTATTATTTCTCTTTATCTTTCCTTTTTTCAGTTTAGACTTATAGGAGGGTTATTTAGGGAGATAACAAAAAAAGAGGACAAATAGCAAATTGTTGTTAAAAAAACCTTTTTCATTGATCAATAATCCAGATGATAAATTTTTGTCCTCCGATAGGAGTCTCTAAAGGAGTTACAAGAATATTATTATCTGATTGATTTATATTTGGGAAAAATTCTGTTACAAAACAAAAGAGCGATACTGCTTATTCTTTACTTTTTCCGTAAATTTTAAAGTTATATCTAATCTCTTTATTGTTTACACTTACAACTCTTTTATTTTCTTCCTTTAGATCAAATTTATCAACAAATTCGGGGAAAAAAACATCACCTTCTACTTCTTCATCAATTAAGGTTATATAAACTTTATCTACCATATCAATTGTTAGTTTGTATAATTCTGCGCCCCCTATAATAAAAACTTCTTCACTCCCCGCATGTCTTTTTGCTTTCTCTACTGCTTTCTCAATCGAATTCACAACTATCCCCCCGGGAACCTTATAGTCCAATTGTCTCGTAACAATAATATTTGTTCTACCCGGGAGAAGTTTATGCAAAGTTTTTGGTATTAAAGTTTTTTCTTCGGAATTTTTATCCCATCCTTTCAAGTTTTGAAAACCAGAAATTGATTCGTGAGTTTTACGACCCATAATAACGGGATGTCCTTTTGTTTTTTTACTGAAATTAATATAGTCTTCAGATATATGCCATGGAATTCTGCCATTTTTCCCAATAACATTATTTTTTGCCATTGCTGCAATAATAGACAACATTTTAAGATAATAAAAAAATAGGGTCTAGGATACTTTAGAGTGGTTTTTTCCTAAACTCTGTTAAAAGTATTTTATACAAATTCCCTCTATTATTCCACCTAAATTCTGATTCCTT
>JAMQHH010000034.1 GCA_025993875.1 Candidatus Dojkabacteria bacterium | reverse complement strand
CGATTTTAAATGCCAATACCGATAATGTAACAATAGAGATAACGGCAGATGCAATACAGCTAAAAGACGGAGGTGTAACTTCCGCAAAGATACTGGATGGAACAATAGTAAACGATGATATTTCTGCACTGGCGGGAATAGAATGGGGGAAAATAGATAAAGCGGGAAGTAATTTAACGGACATTGCAACAAGAAACTTTTCGGATTTATTAAACAGACTTGCACAGTATGTAGATGTAACCGACGCAGGAAACTACTTTACGGCAACCGATACCGAAGGGACATTACAGGAGATAGGAGGAAACTATTTTAAGAATAACGGAAACAGTTTTGGAACTTCTGCAATAATCGGAACAAACGACAACAACAGTTTTGGTATAGAAACTAATGGCACAACTAAGCTTACTGTTTTAGCTGATGGCAATGTTGGTATTGGTACTACTAGTCCGCTAAGCAAACTTCAGGTTGGTGGAACTGGGAACATTGCCCTGATGGTAAATTCGGATAATAGCGGGTCTGCAAGTGTTCTTCTCTCAGCTGCGAATCCTGCCGGACTAAAAACTGACCCAGTTAATGCAAGATTACAGATTCTCGCTGGTTCAACAGAAAAAGTATCTGTTCTTACCACTGGCAACGTCGGGATCGGTATCACCTCCCCATCTGGCAAGCTCCACTCCTATGTTAGTAACTCCGCAGTTACTGCTGCATCTTATAATGGATACTTTGAAAACCTTGCTACAAATACAACAACTGATGGAATCAATAAGTATGGACTTTATGTAACTTCAACTGGGAGTTTTACAGGCGCAGGGGGGACAGCAACAAATAACTATGGTTTATATGTAAATACCCCAACTGGAGCGGATAATAACTATGCTGCGGTGTTTACAGGAGGCAATGTCGGGATTGGGACTACTAGTCCTCTAGCCACATTGGATATTAGTGGGCTGTTATCACTAAAGGGTATTCCCACTCCATCGATAGGTAGTGTTTTCCCAGCTACTCTTTTTAGCTGGTACGATACAAGCCGGGATCAAGGAGTAATCATGTCCTCCGATATTGGTGCCGTTAATAAGCAACTCGAAATTGGTGCTAGCACACTGTTATTTGCTACCAGTGTTGCTGGCAATGTTTTGGATGGTACTAGTAATATCAGAATGATAATCAATTCTGCTGGAAATGTCGGCATCGGCACTACCTCCCCCAACTATAAACTGGATATAGGTGCACTGGCAGGTAGTGATTCTACCTTTGCTTTATCCGATGCCGATGTTACCCATGGTTTAACTACGATTGCTACTACCGAAACTTATGGCTTATTCCAGCCTCTTTCCTCTACTGCTGGTGGTGTACAGTTTACAGCTTTATCCGATACCGATGCTCAGGCATTATCTTTAAGAGGCATAATAGGAAGTACAAACCCAACCGATACAACCCCTGCAGTAAGTTTTACAGCTGGGATATCTAACGGTACAACTGGGATAGCAGCACTGGGTGCAGCAGAAACCGCTTTTCAATGGAAAAACAATACTACAAATTTATTAACAATACTTGGAAGTGGCAATGTGGGCATTGGGACTACTACTCCAACAGCTCAATTACACATAAACTACACCGGTACCACCCTACCCACAAACGGATTAAGCTATATAAACTGGAATCCTGCGAGTGCCACCAGCCAGAATGCGGATATTTTTACAATTAATACAACGTCGTTAGGTGCAACAACCGGCGACTTATTTCAGGTTCAAAATAACGGTGCCGACCTATTTTCTGTCTCTCAAAATTTAATTACCTCTTCTCTGCCACATGCATTTAATTCGCCCGGCGATGTTGCAGTAGCATACGATATTAACTTTACCAATTCAACAGCAAGTTTTATTAAATCTAATGCCACAATGTACCTGCAATCAGGAGAGATTTTTAATTCCTCTGATTTAGTATTTAGAACTTTTAACAGTGGAGGTCTGGTCTTTGATTCTCCAGGTGGATTTTTTTCCTCTCAGGCTCAGACTTGGTCTCTGGCAAGTTCCGCGGTTAGTGCTTTAAATATTAATTCTGGGCTTTTAAATTTTGATACCCAAAATAGCAGGCTTGGGATAGGTAATACTACCCCAGCAGCACTTTTGGCAGTAGGTTCCACATCACAATTCCAAATAAACTCAACAGGGGCAATAGCTGCTGCAACCGGGATAACTTCATCAGGTACTATCACCTTTAGTAGCCTTACTGGATGTGCCAGCGGTTTACAAACTGATGGTTCTGGAATTGTATCGTGCCTGCCTTCGGATATTAGTGTAAAAAATTCTATTGAAGATATTACCACTCCTTTGGAAAAAATATTAGGGCTACACGGAGTTTCTTACAAATGGAACGATACCGGGCTTTACGGAACCGGAACAGAATTTGGGCTTATTGCGCAGGAGGTAGAGCTTATTGCTCCGGAACTTGTATTTACAATGGGCACTGGTATAAAAGGAGTTAAGTATAATCAGCTGGGGGCGCTTTTGGTAGAGGCAGTCAAAGCGCAAAATACCGAAATCGAAAATATAAAAGCATCTATAAATTTAGATCCAGTCTCCTCCCCGCTAATTGCGGAAGTGAATCTGGAACAGGAATTTGCCAAAACTCAATTTACAAATTTTAAAGTTAAAAAAATTGAGGTAAATGAAGAAATTTTAGCTTCACTTATAAATGTAACAGGTGAGGCAAACTTTTTTGGGGAAGTCAATTTTAACAATAATGTTGAATTTAGAGATAGTATTATTTTGAGTAAAAACAATGCCGGAAAAATTACCTCAACTGCTGGTAGCGACACCTTTGAATTTGTTTTTGCAAAGCCATTTTCGGCAACACCAGTATTAACGCTCTCACCGATAGGCGGGTATTTAGCAGCCAGCAATATTTCGTGGTGGATTGAATCGGTTAGC
Organism: Candidatus Dojkabacteria bacterium; assembly: GCA_025993875.1. Taxonomy (GTDB): domain Bacteria; phylum Patescibacteriota; class Dojkabacteria; order J137; family J137; genus JAMQHH01. The sequence continues at coordinate 25,299 of JAMQHH010000034.1, read as the reverse complement.
CCAAGCGGATTTATTTTAAAAACAGGATCAATCCTGGTAGAAAATGTAGAATTTAGCTGGATAGCCGTTGAAACTACAGAAAACTTACCTTTTTCCTATCCAAATTAAGTTATGAGGAAAAAATCAAAAATCTTAAAAAAAATTTTTTCGTCCAGGACAATCAGTATTGTAATAATTACTTTAACTGTTATTTTACCTTTATCGCTTTTAGTTTCATTGATTTTTAAACAGGATGTGGAAGCAGCCTGGATGGATACACAATGGGGGTTTAGAAGATTAATTTCCATACCTTCTCATTCTTCAGCAGAAAACAATGTATATGTCACTGTTCCAGCTTTTGACGCAACTGATTTATCCCGCTTTCAATCCGATTGCGGAGATTTGCGATTTCTAACAGAATCGGGATTAGATCTAAAATATTTCGTTGTAGATTGTGATTCATCATCTACTGTGCATGTGTTTTTCCCAACCCTCCCGGCAGGCACTACTACATATTATATGTATTACGGTAATGAAAATGCCCCAAATGGCTTTGAGACTTCTGATTTTTCTATAGCAGCTTCAGGGCTTGGATCACAAAGTCTATTAGCAGAAACTGTTGGTCCAGGACCAGTTGGCTATTGGAAATTTGACGAAGGCCAGGGACAGACTGTTAATGATTCCTCTATTAGCGGGAATAATGGAACCTTGGGAGCAAACAGTGGTACATCTAGCGATGATCCAACTTGGACAACAGAAGATCAATGCATAAGCGGTAAATGTTTAAGATTTGACGGAAATGATTTTGTAGGCATTGGTGTGTTAAGACCAGGTAATCCAAATGTAATTACAATTGCTTCTTGGTTTCGCACTGGTTCAAACTGCACCGATACTTATGAGTGTAGTATTGTGGCCTCGTACACCTATGGTACTCGTCTAAACATCGAACCAATCACCAACAGATTAAGATTTCAGGTTTTGAATACTGGTGCGACTGTGTATAGTGCCAAATCAGCTCCCTCGGTCAATGATAATCGTTGGCATTATGCGGTAGGTATTTTTAACGGCACTAATGTTTATTTATATCTGGATGGGCAGTTAATGCAGACCACTGCATTTAGTGGTACTTTGTTAAATAGTGAAGGGTATTCGATCGGTAGAGCCGGAGCATATACCGGCGGTAGTTATTTTAAAGGTACTATTGATGATGTCAAGATTTACCCTTATGCCCGCACCGCCGCTCAAATCAAATCCGACTACTTGGCCGGCGCCAGTATGGTAGGTGTTGCTGCTTTGCTTGGGAACTACGACCAGGCGAACCTCTCTAACGGTTTAGTCGGTTACTGGAAGATGGACGAGGCAAGCTGGAGTGGCACAGCGGGGGAAGTAAGGGATGCCAGTGGAAATGGAAATAATGGGCAATCTCAAAATGCCACACTAACAACAGGAAAGTTCGGGAATGGAGGAAACTTTGCTGGAGATAACGATTATGTCTCAATTGCAGAAAGTACTTCGCTGCAGCCCGGAACACAGATGACAATTTCTGCTTGGGTTAAAGCAGATGCTTTGGCCAGCGATATTTCGCTAATAGATAAGACTAATAATGGCTACGGCTTTGCGCTAAAGTTAAACTCCGGAACTCCACAATTTCGAAATGGCACCGGTGCTGCCTATAGTGACCTAAGTGCAACCAGCACTATTTCCACAGGCGTCTGGTACCATTTGGTTGGTACATTAGATAGCGCTGGTAATAAAAGGATTTATATAAATGGTTCTCTCTCAAACATTTCAAGCGGAGAAACTTTTAATGGCAATTCGACATCAGTTCCGCTCAAATTTGGTGTGCGAACGGCTGCTTATTATACAGGTCAGCTAGACGAAGCCCGCATCTACAATCGCGCGCTCTCTGCCGATGAAGTATCCCAACTTTACAACTTTGCCCCAGGACCAGTTGGGTATTGGAAGATGGATGAGGGCAGCGGTTCTACTGCCTTAGATAGTTCTGGTAACGGTAATAACGCAACTTGGATAGGCTCTGGTGAACATTGGCAAACAGGAAAATTCGGTAAATCTGCACTATATAATGGCTCTGACTATTTAGAAGTCAGTGGACTGCCCAATGCTTTTTTTGTTGAGGCCTGGACACAAGAATTTTGGATAAAAACAACTACTAATTCCAATCAAGTCATTTCGGAAAAAGGAACAAACAATGCTTTTGTGCAGACAATGCCTTCAGGCATCATAAGAGGAGGAACAAAGGCAGGTGTACTGGTTGTTGACTCCACTGGGACACCAGCGGTCAATGACAACAGATGGCATCATATTGCAGTCAGTTATGATCAGACCACATTGACGATTTATATTGATGGCAAATTTAATAATTCATATACAGGAGGCGCTTCAACTTCGAGTGCTACCGTTTTTTCGATTGGTTCAAGATTGGGGTCATCAGGGGTTATCGGTCAATTGGATGATTTCCGTATCTACAACTACGCAAGAACTCCCGAACAAGTACTCCAGGATATGCAAGGCGGAGTTTTAGGCGATAGTGGCGCCAGACTTCCCGACCCAATAACACACTACTCTTTTGACGAGCAGCATGGCCAAACAGCAAATAATAAAGGTATTCTAGGTAGTACCGCTAACGGCACATTTGGCGCAAATTCGGGGGTTAGCACAGATGATCCCACCTGGAAAACCGAAAATGATTGTAAGGTAAATGGGTGTGTAAGTTTTGATGGGGGAGATTATATCAACACAGGAAGTAATAGTACTTTTGGTAACTCAATCCTTTCTGCCTCGGCCTGGGTTAATTTTTCCTCACTGGCAGCCAATCAATATATTATTGGTAAAGAAGTTTCATCGACGCCATACGGTGGTTGGATGATGAGAATTAATAACAGTGGCAAGCTGGATTTTTCAGTCTCAGTTGGGGCTACAAATTATTTAAATGAATACAGTGTTGCCAACATGGTAACAGGTACTTGGTACCATATTCTGGGTACTTATGATGGTGAAACTATTAACTTATACTTAGACGGTAAATTAGTAGCGACAAATACAAACCCTAGCGGGAATATCGTTACAAATGCAGCAAATGTAAATATTGGTCGCTCTGAGGGATTTGGTAGATATCTTAATGGTAAAATTGACGAGGTAAAAATCTACAACATAGCTCTTACTCCCGAGCAAGTTCGCCAAGACATGAATGCCGGTGCACAGCTCAATTTTGGTACCACCGCCAATAGCGAAGCCAGCCAGTTGACAGACGGGGCGGGAAATCCACCAATTGCGTATTTTCCTTTCGACGAAAAAACAGGAACAACTGTTAATGACAAAAGCGGAAACAACAATACCGGGTCTTTTGTAAATAGCCCTTCCTGGGATCAAGGCAAATTTGGCAGTGCGGTTAGATTTAATGGTTCAAGTAATTATATATCTCTTGGCACATCACTAAACACATCTTTTGTAGTACCATATTCCATTTCAGTCTGGGTTAAACCAGAAAGCATCTCAAACACAAATCAAATTCCTGTTATTGGCGGCTTTAATGGGATCAACGGAACAAAGAATTATTTGTCTTTGGAAAGGAACACAGGTAAAGTCTGGCTTGATCAATGGCCACCCTCTGACAATCAACTCAAATCTACCAGAACGCTTCCTTTAAACACATGGAGTCATATTGAAGCTGTCCAGACAGCTACTACAAGAAGCATCTATATTAACGGAGTGTTAAATGTAACAGACAACTCACCTGAGACTTATACAGGTGGCACACCAACGGATTGGCAGATCGGTGGATGGAGTGCTCCCAATTATTACTTCAAAGGTCTTATCGATGAACTTAAAATCTACAACTACGCCCGCACGCCTGCACAAGTAGCCTATGACTATAATCGTGGCGCGCCTCTTGCCTGGTGGAAGATGGATGAATGTGAAGGAAGCTCCATACATGATTCCAGTGGTAATAACCTACATGGTACATGGTCTGGAGCGGCAGGTACGCAAACGAGTGTGGGTACGTGTAACACTATAAGTACGGCATGGGGAAACGGTGCAACAGGTAAGTTTAATGCAAGCCTGAATTTTGATGGCACAGATGATTATGTGCAAATTACCGATACAAATGATATTGCTCACCAAACTGGAGACCTATCCTTTGGCGGTTGGTTTAAGACCACAGACGGAGGCGGAGCAAACGGGAGGGTATTATTAAATAAGGGATCTAGTCACAACTGGTTATATTCTACTGCCATTGTTAATGGTCAAATATATTGCAAATTGTTTGTTGCAAATAATGCCGACGATTATCTCTTAACAATATCTCCATTAACTTACAACGATGGGATTTGGCACCATTCCATGTGTGTAGTTTCGGGCAATACAATCAGTAACTATATTGATGGTAAATTGGTAGCCACCGATAATACCACTTCTGGTACCAGGGACGTTTCTTCGACGGGGCATTTATATATTGGGGCGTTTCATTATAATGCACAAATGAATTTTTTCTGGAACGGACAACTGGATGATATACGTGTTTATAACTACGGTCTTTCCTCCAATCAGATAAAACAACTCTACAATGGTGGTGCAGCAATACTTTTTGGTAACTAAAAATTAAGTACTTAGCAAGTAGGCTTGCCAAAAAACCTTAATTTTTTAGTAAGTTTCTACTTTGTATGCAATAATCTCGTCACCCTCTTCAATTCCTTCTACTTTTGGTTCGATTACAATACCGCAGTCCAGCCCTTTTTTTACCTCTTTAACTTCGTTTTTTCCGCTTCTAACAGATTGGATTTTACCCCTTCCAATTTCATTTCCGGATCTAACTACCTTAACTTTGTATCCTTTTAAAATTATTCCCGAAACAACCTCAGAGCCTGCAACAATACTATCATCGGATAAAACAAAAATCTTTTTTACCTTTGCTTTCGCAATTTCCACTTCCTCGGTGATTGGTTCTTCCATACCATTTAAAACCTCCTGAACTTCATCGAACATTTCGTAAATTACCTCGTAATTTCTAATTAAAACTTTCTCTTTTTGTGCTATAGCTGTAACAGAAACCGGAGTAGGTAACTGAAAAGTAACAACAATGCCCTTTGCAAGCTTTGCCCTTATAATTTCGGCCTCGGTTACATCTCCGGTACCGGAATCCAAAATATTAATTTTAGTTGTATCCGAAGAAAGGGAGGTAAGTTTTGCAATAATGGCCTCGAGTGTTCCTTTGGTTGATGCCTTTACAATTACATTAAGCTCTTTTTTGTCCAACCCCAGTTTTGCCTCTTCTCTTTTTAAAAGCAGTCCTGCAAAAAGCGATTCCGCACTCAGCTCTTCCTGCTCTTTACTCTCCTCTTTTTGCACTAAAAACTTTTTTGCATTTTCCTCCGATTCGGTAAAGTATATTTTTTCGCCTGCCTCTATTGTTGTTTTTAGTCCTGTTACCCAAAACGGCTGTGATTCAAAAACTTCGTTAATATTTTTTTGGTTAGCATCTAGATATGCTCTAACCTTAAAAATTTGATCTGCGCTGCATCCAATCTCTTTTCCCTTAAGCTTTCCCGATTTAAGAATACATAGGGCGACATTTCCAATTTTTTTATCCATACTGGATTCCAAAACAAAAGCCTCACCATAGGTTAGAGCCCTTGGTTCTACATTTTTTAATTCGTGAATAGTCGATAACAGCTCTATACCCGAAAGTACCTCTTCTAAACCTATCTTTTCTTTAGCAGATATTTCAAAACACAGAGTGTCCCCTCCGTACTCTTCTATAACAACACCAAAACTGGATAACTCAGTTTTTATCTTTTGAAGATTAATTCCTTTAATATCAATTTTGTTTATTGCAACAATTATTGGAACATTTTGTTTTTTTGCAAAGTTTATTGATTCTTTTGTTTGAGGTTGTACCCCATCGTCGGCTGCTACAATTAGAAGAACAAAATCAGTTACTTTGGAACCACGCTCTCTCATTTTGCTAAATGCTTCGTGCCCGGGAGTATCTATAAAAGTAATTTTAAATCCGGTTTTTGTTGTTACCTCGTGAGCCCTTGTATTTTGCGTAATACCGCCTGCTTCTTTATCGGCTACCCTTGTTCCTCTAATTGCATCTAAAAAAGATGTTTTTCCATGGTCTACGTGTCCCATCACAGTAACAACCGGCTGTCTTGGTTTTAATTCTTTTTTGTTTTCGTTTTTTTTTGCCGACATATTTGAAATTAAATCACGCCCTCAATTCTATCATATCTCACACATAAATGCTAAAGGAAAAGATTTGTAAAAAGGCTTTTTTGAAAGATTTTTGCTAAAATTTGGCTATGGAAATTATTAAAGTCGGCTCAAAAAATTTTATAGAAAAAACCATTTCGGTTTTAAGTAAAAATGGAATAATTATTTATCCTACCGAAACGTGTTATGGTGTGGGGGTAGATGCTACAAGCACACCAGCTGTAACAAAGTTACTGAAGTACAAAAAAAGGCCTTCGGGGAAAGCTATATCTATAGCTGTAAGTGATTTTGAGATGGCAAAAAAATATGTAATACTAAATAATTCGGCAACAAAAATCTATCGTAATTTTTTGCCCGGTCCTGTAACTGTAATAAGCAAATCGAATAACCTAACCGATCCAAGGCTTTCTTCCGAAAAAAATACATTAGGTGTTAGGATTCCCAATTATCAAATTTTAAGAGAGATTATTTCAAAATTTAATAAGCCTATAACTTCCACCTCGGCAAATTCGTCCGGGAAAAAAACTCCCTACTCAATTAAAGATATCTTAAAAAATCTTTCTCAAAATCAAAAAAAACTTATCGATCTAATTCTCGATTCGGGAGAGCTTCCGGTAAATCCGCCCTCGACTGTTATAGATACCACAGAGGAAGAGCTAACAATTTATAGAAGTGGCAGGATAATACCAAAAAATCTTTCGGTAGAAAATTTACAAAGCGAAAGTATTTTGGATACAAAGAATATAGGGGCAAAACTTATTAAAAGTAATTTTTCCAATTCACCGCTTATCATTTTATTGGATGGCGAACTTGGAAGCGGTAAAACTCATATGGTAAAAGGGATAGCGGAAGAACTTGGCATTAGGCAAATGGTAAAATCTCCAACATATAACTATGTTAACGAATACACTTTCGATTATAATGGAGTAAATGGAAAGCTGTATCATCTGGATTCATGGCGGATTTCAAATAAAGCGGATTTAGAAAGCCTTGGCATAAATCAATGGGTTAAAAAAAATAACGTTGTTGCCATAGAATGGCCAAGTGTAATACTAAATTTAGATCTAGAATTTTTAAAAAAGTTTTCCCCGATTTTCGTAGAATTTGTTAAAAACGGCGAAAATGAAAGACAGATAAGAGTAAGTAAAAATAATTTATAAATTAGTTTAAATAATATGAATAAGCAAAAAAGAATTTTAACCGGCGAGCGCCCTACCGGAAAGTTACATTTAGGGCATTACGTAGGTTCTTTAGCAAATAGAATCAAGCTCCAAAAAGAGCTGGAAACTTTTATAATTGTTGCCGATACTCAGGCTTTAACAGATAATTACAATAATCCTCAAAAGGTGCGGGACAATATTTTAGAAACCACAATAGATAATCTTGCTGTAGGGCTGGATCCCGACATTGTTACTTTTTTTATACAATCACAGGTTCCATCTATAGCCGAACTAACAATGTTTTTTATGAATCTGGTTACCCACTCCCAAGTTTTAAGAAACCCTACTGTTAAATACGAAATCGAGCAAAAGGGATTTAACGAAAGTGTGCCTTTTGGTTTTGTAGCCTACCCTATTAGCCAGGCTGCCGACATATTGGTTGTAAATGCTAATTTAGTTCCGGTCGGCGACGATCAAAAACCAATGGTGGAATTGGCCCAGGATGTTGCGGAAAAATTTAATAGAACTTATAACTGTAATGTTTTTAACAAAGTAGAAGGATACTATTCTAATATCGGAAGGCTAATAGGAACCGACGGCAACGCAAAAATGAGTAAAAGTCTGGGGAATACAATATATCTATCCGATTCCGGCGAAGTTCTTAAAGAAAAAATTAATAAAATGTTTACCGATCCAAGTCGAATTCACGCTACCGATCCGGGCAAAGTAGAAGGAAACCCTGTTTTTATTTATCACGATGCATTTAATACAAACATGGAAGAGGTAGCCGACTTAAAAGAAAGATATTTGGTAGGTAAAGTTGGCGATGTGGAGGTAAAAGCAAAACTTTTTAATGTTTTGGATAAGTTTTTAGAACCAATACGCGAAAAGAGAAATTACTACGATTTACATAGAGATGAGGTAATTGATATTTTAAAGACCGGTACTGCCAAGGTTAAAAAAATCGGAGAAGAGCTTATAGAACAGGTAAAAGAAGCTATGAAGATAAATTATTTTTAGGTAAATAAGTGTAGAGTAATGAGTAGTTAGTAGTTATTTCCTAACTACTCGCCCTTACTTCCATTCTGTGATCGCAGTACAATATCTTTAGTACAAAAAATTAAAGTGTTTTAAGATTTCTGGTAATATAATTATCCCAGAAAAAAAGATATTGATTTTCGCCATACTGCAATATCCCGATCCTAAACAAATTACTATTTGCCGGATACAGATTCGGATACGATATAGGGTAACTATCCGGGTAAGATAATGGTTCAGTTTTAGCAGAATAAACTTTTACCTTTTCTATATTATTATTAATTGTAATCTCCATCTCTTCAATAAATTCAGCCCATTCGGGAAAATAGCTTTCATTTAAAATTTCGCTCATCTGCTGGTTGGAATCAAAAATTTGATAATGCAAATACGTATTGTCAGATTCGCTAGTTATAGAGATATCGGCAATGGACTTTCCTATTATACGCCTTGTAATCTTTTCGTATGCCTTCTCACCATAAGTAGAAAGAGAATAAAAAGCTCTATCCAAATAATATTCAAGCTCACCTAAATAGAGCTTTGTATAAATATTATTAATAGAATAGGTAGGTCTATCTGGAACTAAAACAGTAAGGCCTAGCGAACTTATTACTCCCAATTTTTCTGTTAAGGCAGTTTCTTCCTTATAATCGGGTTTTATATTTATTTCCTTTAAATTTACATTTTTAAGCGAAAAAATCTCCCCTGCTTCGTCTTCCTCTATAAAGCTATAAGTATAAGAATATTCTTTTACATATAATAAAGAACTATCTGATTTTTCGTTAACATAAACATTTGTTTTTGCTGTTTTGTAATCGGATTTTTTAACCCAGACTTCAACATATATTTTTTGGCTACCAGGTTTTTGAACTGACGATGTATCGCCAGTTTCGCAGCTTATGTAGTACCAATAATCAAATATATAGTATTCCTCGCCACGATCAGTTGCCTCTAAAGAGAAATCTATATTTACTCCTTCAAAGAGACTATTATAATAATTACTGGATTCTGCTTGGGAATAACTCTCCGATTCGGGGTAACTTGTTGGAGGTATCTCAGGGTAATTTATCTTAACTGCATACTCTCCTCCTTTATAATGAATGGAATAATCGGCTATTTTGTTTGTTTTTCCCATCCAGACATACAAAACCTCTTTTTTATCTAACGTTGTTTCGTTTGTTTTGTATAAAAAGTCACCGCTATTTTTATTTTGGTAGTAGCTATATTCCGATAGCGAAGCCTCGTCTTTAATAGCACTACATTGTTTTAATCCGCCAGAGTAAGATAAACTCTCCTTTATTGTATAAAGATTGTTATCTTTAGCTTCTTCGTCTGCTAAAATAATTTGTTCAATTTTTTCTTTTACTTCACTTGGGGCAATCGTTTGCGGTTCAGCTTCGGCAGGCTTAAGCTCATTAAGTTCTAATGGTGCCTGTGCAACATATTTTTCTAAAATCTCCTTCTTTTCGGTGGCTGCTAAATTTGATACAAAAATACTGGGCTTATTAACCGAAGGCACTATTACAACAGTTAAAACAATAAGAGCCACAAATAAAACTCCGGTTGCAGTGCTAAAACGCCACAAAGCCGAAGAAAAAAGATCGGACCAAAAACCCTTATTGTTATATTTCCTTACTACTCTTTTTTTCAGCGATTCTTTAAATTCCTTTGCCGGAACTGCAGATTCATCCGAAAAAAGCTCAAGAAAATTGTCTATTTCTGGATTCATATTTATAAATTTATACGTAATAATATGTTAAAAATGGTGTACAATATTTTACTCAAAATCCCGTTTCTACAATAATCTTTAGACTTTTTATCGCTCTCCTTTGCGTTACCTTTACATAGTTTACGTTTTTTTTTAATTTTACAGCTATTGCCTTTAGGCTCATTTTTTCAATAAATCTTAAGTATGCTACCTCTTTTTGCTTTTGCGGGAGTAAATTTATATATTTTATTGCTCTTTCTTCCAAAGTAGGCTTATCTTCAATGGATTTTATCTCTTCCGAGACAAACTCTTCAAAATTGTCGCCTATAACCGAAAATGGTATTTCAGATTTATATTTTTGCTTTAAGTATTGCAAGAAGATGTTTTTAGCTATTCCATAAATAATTCTATTGGGATTTTGAATTTGTATCTTATCTCCCCTTACAATCTCGGCAAAAGTTAAAAAAGTGTTTGAAGTTAAATCTTCGGCAATATCTGCCGATAAAACCCTAAAGTAAAAAAATCTATAGATTTTATCGAAGTGATTATTATAAATTTCCTCTACTATATTTTTGTAATTACTACCGGTTTGCATGTAAAATTAAGTTAGTTATAAAAAAAACATGTCAAACAGTCAAAAGTCGGTTTTTAGCAAATTTTCTCTTAACAGAGTAATTTGGCTTTTAACACTCTCCGATATTTTTACCTGGGGAGTGTATCTAATTATAGCAGGATTTGTCGGGTTATACCTTGCCGAAAAATTAGGCTACAATCCCATAGAGGTAATTGGTCTTGGTACAGCAATTTTTTATTTTGCTAAAGGCACTTTTCAAATTCCAATCGGTTATATTACCGACAAAACGCGAAAAGACAAAGATGATTTACTTTTTTTAATGGTAGGCAATCTTTTTATGGGTATTCCATATCTATTTTATCCGCTAATAAAATCTGCAGAAGCATATTTTCTTTTACAGTTTTTTATAGGGCTAGGTGCAGCTATGAACCTGGTTAATTGGAGAAAAATTTTCGCAGCAAATTTGGATAAAGGAAGAGAAGGTATTGATTACGGAGTGTACGATACAGTATTAAGCTACTCTATGATATTTTTCAGCATTATAGCCGGTTTTATTGCTAATCTTGGGCAAAACTACTTCGATGCCGTGATGGTAGGTGTGGGCTTATTAATGATAGCAAGTGGGTTTTGGGTTCTTTTAATATTCGGTTCGAAAAGAAGATCACGATAAATGCTAAAGTTAGGACAAAATGCTAAAATCAGACTGTATTTTAAAAATAAAAAATTATGCAGCGCAATCTTGAAGGTCTAAAAAAAGTCTCAGTTGAGATTTTAGGTGAGGAGGATTTTGTAAAGCTTTTAGAATCTAACGAAGAGATAAAGCACTATATCGGATTTGAAATTTCGGGTCTTATACATTTAGGGCAAGGTCTTGTTACTGCTTTAGTAATAAGAGAATTGCAAAAACTAGGTGTAAAAACTTCAATTTATCTGGCCGATTGGCATACCTGGATAAACGATAAGCTAGGAGGCAATAGAGAGCTAATCAAAAAAGTTGCATTAGAATATTTTGCTCCAGCTATGCAAGAGTGCTTAAAAATTGTTGGAGGTAATCCGTTGGAACTTGATTTTATTCTTGGTTCTGATTTATACCACAATAATGACCGTTACTGGCAAGGGGTTGTAGAGGTTGGTAAAAATCTTACAGTATCGAGAGTTAAAAAATCTACAACCATTATGGGCAGGGAAGAATCTGACGAGATGAAATTTGCTATGCTTTTGTACCCTCCAATGCAAGTTGCCGATATTTTCGAGATGGGGTGCAAAATTGCACATGCAGGAACTGACCAAAGAAAATGCCATGTAATTGCAAGAGAGGTTGCAACATCGTTAAAAATTAACCCTTTAAAAAATAAAGAAGGAGAGATATTAAAACCGGTTTGCATTCACCATGCGCTAGTTTCCGGGTTACAAGCTCCGTCAGAGTGGCCATTACCAGAAAATATAGATAAAAAAGATTTTATTGCAAAATATAAAATGAGTAAATCTATTCCCGGCTCTGCGGTTTTTATACAAGATTCCCCCGAAGAGATTCGCGAAAAAATAAAAAAAGCATTTTGTCCCGAAAAAGAAATAGAATACAATCCTGTTTTAAACTGGGTAGAGCAGATAATTCTGCCGACAACAGGCAAGTTCGAAATTATTAGAGAGGAAAGATTTGGAGGTAATGTTACAGTTGAGTCAATTGCGCAACTTAAAGAAAAATTTAAGAATGGAGATATTCACCCGGTCGATCTAAAGAATAATATAGCGGAAGCGCTTATTAAGTTACTGGAACCTGTTAGAAAAAGATTTGCCGATTTACAATCGCAGGAGATAATTAAAAGTATTATAAATTTAAGGAAAGGATCCTAGAAAACTATGAAAAAAATCCAAAGTTTTGTCATAAAAATAAGGAAAAATTCTTTTCTTAACACCCTCTTTGTTGGGTTTTCTTTAGTTTTTATTTGGAGAGGTTCGTGGGGCATTTTGGACTTATTGCTCCCGGCAGGAGATTTATGGGGGTATGTTTTATGTGTTGCAATTGGCATTGTTCTTTTATTATTAGACGATTTTAGAATAGACGAAATTAAAAGATAGTGAGCCGTTATTTAAAAACTTAAAAAGATCTTTTATGTTTAACGGGGCGTAGCTTAATTGGCTAAAGTTCACGGCTGGGGGTCGTGCGAGTGCAGGTTCGAGTCCTGTCGCCCCGATTCTTTTGGCGGGGTGTGGCTCAATTGGCTAGAGCGCGTCGTTCGGGACGACGAGATTGCTGGTTCGAGTCCAGTCACTCCGAAAAAAAGAGTTGTATTTATAAAAAATATGGATTTAAAAATCATTTTATTTATTTTTTTAGCAATTACACCTTTTTACGCAGCTATATTAATCTCACTTTTTTTTACCCCTGTTCCTAAAAATATTTTTAATTACTCCATAAGCGCGCTGGCTGTTATAAACAAAAAAACAGGAAATATTTTTAATGCAGCGACTATTCTTTATTCCATAATTAGCATTTTTGTCCCTTTATTTATTATTTATAAATATCAGCGGATTTATCTTATAATATTAAGTTTGGTGTATATCTGCTCTTCTTTATGTTTAATGCTTGTGGGATTTTTTTCTCTGGAAAAAAATAAAAAAATTCACTTGGTATTTGCAAGATTATTTTTTTTATTTTTGTTTTTTACTCTTTTAGGATTCACTCCTATTTTTTTATTTATACCTAATTCAAATGTTTTAGCTGTGTTTAGTATGATTTCGGCATTATTTAACATTACTTTAATTATAAAAAGCAAAAACGGAAAGTTTTCACCATTTTGGGAATGGTGCTCCGTTGTAGGTACAATACTTTGGAATACAATACTTGTTACTACTTTTCTTGTAGGATAAATTTTGTGTAATAGAATTTAAATTAGTAAGCCATACTTTATTTTTTAGCACTTTCAGTAAGTGCCGAAAAACCTTTTGATCTGGTTATTACATACTTTAAATAATCCTTTCCCTCTTTAGTAGAAAATTCATTTTTCTGTTTAGGGTCTTTTATATGGCTAAGTTCGTGCTCAATTTCTTCATTTGTAACTACTAGGTTAGATTTTTCAGCGTATTCCATTATTACAATTTCTGATTTAATTTCAGTCACTGCCGATTTTTGCCATTCGGCTCTTTGTTTTTCTATATCGGTTCCCTGAGTTGCAAGATATTCAGTTATATCGAGCTTTATACTTTTAAGTCTCTCCTTAAAGGATTTTTCCATATCCTCAACCTGTTTATTTAGCATCTCCTCCGGAATATCAAAATCCGCGAGTTCACTTAATTGCTTTACTAAAGCATTAGAAAAAGCTGTATCTGCATTTTGCTTTTTTATGCCCTTAAGAGTTTTTTCAATACTTTCCTTCAATTCGGCATATGTTTTTTCTTTGTAACCCAAAGCAGCAATTAAACTATCTGTTATCTCTATCTCTATCTCTTTCTCATTTTCTTTTGATACGGCTTTTTCAAGCTCATCTTTCGCAAGAGTATTTTGAGCCATGCTTTTTATAACATTGTCTATCTCCTCCTTTGTAACCTCTTCTTCATTATAATCAAGACTTATTTTTTTAAAATCCGAAAGATCAATCTCCGGTTTAACCAGCAATGAAAATGTAAATCCTACAGCCTTATCGGGCAACTCTTTATTTAGAAGATCGTATTTAAAGTCACCTAATGGCTGTAGAGATTCTTTGCTAACTATTTCGAATGCTACTTTTGGTAAAAGAGAATTATATGCTTTAAGAACTGCATCGGGCATTACTCTTGCCTCCAAATCTTTTCGGGGAGCTTTACCCGGTCTAAACCCCGGAATTTTAATATTTTGTATCAATTTGCTGAACTCCTTTTCGACCTGGCTGTTAAAGTAATCCGCAGTCAAAATTACCTCGTAAGAGATTCTATTTTTCTTTTTCTCCAGAATTTTGTAAGTATAGTTTTCCATTGTTTAAATTTTAATAACCGTCATCTTTATCGTAATAACTGTTTTCAGGATCGTCATATTCGTCGTCCAAAAATTCGTCCTTTTCCTCTCCTGTTTCAGGATTTACCCATGTTTCATTATCCAAATCCTCTTCCCCACTTGCAATTGCATGTTTATCAGTTCCCGACTCCTCCTGCTCTATTCCTTCGACCTGTATCGATCCCATTACATAATTTGCCTCTTCGGGTTCTTCGACTTCGTGTACAGGGACATTAACAAGAGAAACATCACTTTTTGCTCCCAAATTCTTTTTTAAGGAACCATTCTTTCTACTCTGCTTAGTGCCTTTATCCTGAGTCTTCTTTATCTTTGCCATCTTAGAGAAAATAAAAATTACCTGTCGCAGGTTATAATAATTAACTAGTTTTGTCAATACTAAATTTTTGAATAACTGGAGGCTAAAACCTATAGTCTATAACGGTTTCCTAAACTGAGAGACATTGTTTGGAGCCAAATAGTTTTACAAAATTATCAAAATCAACTATATTAATTATTCCGTCATTATTAAAATCGGTATAACCGCATCCGATAGAGGTATTGGATACTATTGCTTTTATACATTTTGACCCATATTTTTTTACAAAGATATCTAAATCTACTATATTAATTTGTCCATCGGTATTAGCATCTACAAGTCCACAACTGTTTTGTATTGCCAGCGAAATCGGTCCTTCCTGCTCAGTCGGGGTAACAGTTGGAGACGTGGGTGTTGGTGTAGTCTCTCCCGAAATTAATTCGCACTTTCCATAGCATACAGTAAGGCACTCACCCGGCAGAGACTGATCACCGCAGGGATTTAAACAAAGATCTTTGTTACAGTTTTCAGTGGAGCTACACTCGCTATTATTTAAGCAGTACTTTATTATTCCATCCTCCGAACAGGGTAACGTTGTAACTACTCTTTCCATTATATCGCACCCTTCGGGATAAACCGAAGATACATTTCTAAAACGCTCTCCATTTATACATTGCCCCCAGTCACCATACTCTACTCTTTGGCACTTTCTTATGGCTATAATTGATGCCGAAGAATCGGCAGGGGATAATTCTTTTCCAGCAAAATAAACAAATATGCCTGAAACCCCAAAAAACATAATTATAACTGCAACTCCAAAGATGTTTTTCATGCTATAAGTATAGCAGAAATAACGAAGTAAATTACTACGCAAGTTTTGTCAATTCTATTGGAGGATAACAAGTTTAACTTGAAAATTTTGCAGTATACTCTCAGATGTAGCTACAATTTAGCATACTGTGTTAGAGTTTGAGCTAAAGTACTATCTAGAGCTTGCCGAAAATATGGATTTGAAGTTAAGACAATCACTCACTTCCAAAATAGCCTTACCTCTTGGAATACTGCTCTGCTTTTCTTGCTTTATGTAATCCCGGCTTCTTTCTTTCTACCATCCTTGGGTCTCTGGTTAAGAGCGATTTTAGCTTAAGAGCTTTCTTTTTTTCTGGATATTTTTTTGCAATTGCTCGAGACAAGCCAAGACACACAGCCTCAAGCTGAGATATTCTTCCTCCACCTTTGCATACAGCTGTAAAACTATATTTATCATTTTCCAGCTCCGCAACCATAAAAGGTTCAATTAATTTACCCGCCTCTGACTTAGAAGTATAAATCACCTCAACAGGTTTACCATTAATAGTATTCTTCCCTGGCTTGTCAAATAATCTTACCGTTGCTACCGATGTTTTTCTTCTTCCAATTGTGTATGTATACTTTTCCTCCATATTATTCTTTATTTATTAAAACTTTATATTATTTATATCTATAACTTCTGGTGTTTGAGCAGTGTGGTTATGATCACTTCCTTTAAACAGTTTCAAATTAACAATTACAACTTCCGACATTTTATTTTTTGGTAACATACCTTTTACCATTATCCTTACCAGTTCTCGTGAATCCTTTGCCAACATCTCTTTAAAACTTGTAAATTTCAATCCGCCGGGATACCCCGAATAAGATCTAAAAAACTCGGTTACCCCTTTTTTGGGAGAAAGCAAAAGTTTATCGGTATTGATAACTACAACTTTAACCTTCGGGTTATGATATCTACGTACAAGCGGATTTGTTTTTCCTTGTAACAACTGCGCTACTAAAGAGGCAAGCCTTCCAGGTTTTTGATTTGCTGCATCTACCAAATACCAGCTCTCTTTTATTAAATTTTCTTTTACGGATGTTAATGATTTCATAATTTATTTATCTCTTAGTTATTTATCCTTTTTTTTTGACTTTTTTTTAGAATTTTCTTTTTGTTCTAAAAGTTTATCTACTTCTGACTTCTTTGTTTTCTCAATAGTGCTAGTTAGCATAATGTAAACCTGTGCTGCTCCATCTCCTTTTCTGGGCAGTGTTTTAAAAATCCTTGTATATCCCGATTCTCTTCCTTGTAATTGTGTTTTTACTACTGCAAAAAATCTTTCTACAGCTCTTTGATTATTTCCAAAAAACTCCTCAACACCTTTTTTGGAGCTTTCACCCTCTTTTTTCCCGCTTGTAACGAGTTTATCGAACACCGATTTTAATATTTTTGCTTTTGCAGGAGTGGTTTTGATCTTTTGGTTTCGAATAAGCTCTACTACCTGCGACTTTATAACCGACCTTACATGAGCGGATGTTTTTCCCTCCATTTTATTTCGTTTTACCCCTTTATGCATATCCTTGTCTCCTTATACTAAATTAATTTAACTCCATGCTTTCTTAAAACATCAAAAAGCTCTGTTAACGATTTGCTGCCCATGCCCCTAATATTAGCAGCTTCTTCTTCGGTCATTCCATCGAATACATTTAGATCGGTATAGCCAGCTTTTAGTAATGCATTAACTAGTCTTGTAGAGAGATTGAGTTCCTCTACTTTTAAGCTTGGTTTTACAGCATTACTTACAAAACTTTTTTTAGATTCCTCTAATTTTTGCTGCTCGTTTAGAGAAATAGCAACTTCACCTCCTTTTAACAGACTTTCAGATTCCATTTTTAAAGTGTTTGCTAGCTCACCAAAAAGATCAGATGCAATATTTAGTGCTTCGACAGGAGAAACTGAACCATCGGTAACTACCTCAATTTCCAATTGATCCAATTCTGTTTCTTGTCCTACTCTTGCTGGCAATACATTAAATGTTACCAATTTTACCGGAGAGAAATTAGCATCGACAGGTAAAACTCCAATCTCTTTTCTTAAGTTATTATCTCCAAGTTTAAAACCTGTTCCTCTCTCGACAGTAATTTCTGCCTTTAATTTCGATTTTGCTCCTGTTAATGTTGTAATTACATAGTTTGGATTAATAATCTCAACATTCGAGTTCTTTTCGATATCTGAGGCTTTAACCTCTACCACTGCACCTTCCTTGCCTTTTACATTTAGCTCTAAAGTTTGTGGTTCAAGAGTTTTAAGATTTACAACAACATTCTTTAAAGAAAGAATAATTGCTAAAACATCGTCCGATACCCCATCGATTGTAGAGTATTCGTGCTGAACTCCATCAAGTTTTACTGCTGTAACAGCAGATCCGGGTATGGACGACAATAAAACTCTTCTTAATGAATTTCCTAAAGTATTACCATACCCCTTTGGAAGTGGTCCTACACTAAAGGTTGAAGAATTCCCCTTCCCTGATACTTTACTTACCTTAAATTTATTTAAAGAAATCATATTTTAAGATTATTAAACAATTAAATTTAAAGAATTCGCAACAAATTACTACTATCTTGAATACAACTCAATTATTAGGTTTTCTCTTATCGCTCTGTCGATATCATCTCTTACCGGTTCTGCCATAACTTTTCCACCTTTTTCTAATAACGATAACCAGGCAGGAATATTTATGTTTTTCTGAGAGTTTTTAAGCTCCGAAACCATAGAACCGTTTAGGATACTATCTTTTATTGTGATTTCATCACCCTCTTTTACAATTGTAGATGGAATATTATGTTTTTTCCCATTTAACAACACATGCCCATGACTAACCATTTGTCTTGCCTGTGCGCGTGTTCCGGCATAGCCTAATTTGTAAATAACGTTGTCTAATCTCATCTCCAAAAGCTGCAATAATCTGGTGCCGCTATTGCCCTTTGTTCTTAAAGCTAGATTATAAAATCTTACGAATTGTTTTTCGGTCATTCCGTACATTCTTTTTACTTTCTGCTTCTCTCTAAACTGGAAAGCGTAATCAGATTGCCTTTTAGCAAGAATAGGGAATTGACCAGGGAAAGCCGGATTTTTTTTCCACTTCTCACCCTTTCCCAATACAGTTGTTCCTTCCCTTCTATTTATTCTCCACTTTGCTCCGGTGTATCTCATATATTTCTATTAATAATATTACTTCTTAGGTTTCTTTCTTGGTTTACATCCACCATGAGGCACAGATGTTTTATCTATTAACATTGTAATTTTTAAACCTCCCGTTCTAATTCCCTTAACAGCCGACTGCCTTCCTACTCCTATTCCCCTAATTATAACCTCTGCTTCTTTTGCACCCAATGTTACTGCCTTTTGAGCTACATCTTCCCCTACCTTTGTTGCTGCGTATGCAGTACTTTTTTTACTTCCTTTAAAACCCATCTTCCCGCAACTGCTAAAAGCAATAACAGAGCCATCAAAATCAGTTGCGCTTACAATGGTGTTATTATAGGTAGAATGCACTGTAACCAAAACCTTTGGAGAAGAAAGTTTTATTTTCTTTTTTTTCTCAACAGGTTTCTTTTTTACCTCTTTTTGTTGTTTTACTGCTTTTGCCATTATCTAAACATTAAATTATTTATCTATTTTTTTGCAGCTTTAATTTTTAAACCGCCAACTGCTATTGCTTTTCCTTTCTTGGTTCTGGTATTGCTCCTTGTATTTTGTCCTCTTGCAGGCAGGCCAACTTTATGCCTTATTCCTCTATAAGAACGAATATCTTTTAGTCTTTTTATTGCTAAAAAATTTTTCTGCTTTACCTGACCCTCTGTTTGGACTCCTTTTTCTATAAAGTCGTAAAGTCTTTTAATTTCTGCATCCGTAAGGTTTTTTACCCTTGTATCGGGATTAATAGAGGTAGCCCTCAATATTCTTTGAGATGTTGCTAAGCCTATTCCGTAAATATATGTTAAGGCTATTTCTACTCTTTTTTCTGAAGGGATTTCTACCCCAACAATTCTTGCCACAAAAAAATTTATAATAAATAATTCTATCCCTGTCTTTGTTTATGCTTAGGATTCGATTTGCAATAAACGTAATAAACAGGCTTAATAGAAAGTTTTCCTTTGGAAATCTTTCTTTTAGTTCGTTTTACTATATAACAATCTTTACACCTTTTTTTTAAGCTCGATTTTACTTTCATAAATTTTTAGAACACAAATTGCACTTGCATTTATAGCAAATTTTATAGAATTAGTAAAGCAACAATTTTACGCTAGGAACTTTGTTGCGCAAAGCTTTTGCTTAATTTGTCCGGTTAGGATCTTCCGCAGCCCTCGGACCTCTTAATGTTAACCTCCTAATTATTATTCCTCTATCAATATCGTATAGCGAAATTTTCACAGTTACCTGATCACCTTTTTTTATCTCTATAAAGTTTTTCTTCATCTTACCCGATACATGGCATGTTAATGTATGCTTAATACCTTTAAAATCAACTTCTACGTTGTATTCTAAAGCAGGCAATGCCGAAACAACTACACCATCTAGAACAATACTTTTTTCATTTTCTAATGATGGCTTTTTGTTTTTATCTTCCATAGAAATAATTAATGGCTAGGTATTTTAACATTAAAGTGTTTTTAACACAATTAACTTATATTAAATAAGGGGTATAAAAAAGTCAGTAATTCGGCCGATCATTTCTTTTTTTATCTCTTGGGATAAGAGTTACCCCTATAATAAGGAGTGCAGCGCCTGCCAAAAGTGTAATTAAAAAATTTCCCTCAAAAGTTATAGCTGTTTCGGGAATAGTAGAGACTCCCAGCGTCGGTATTGTGCTTACAGTTGGAGTTACTAAGGGTGTAGATGTTACTGTTGTGGTAACGCTTGGAGTTGTAGTTACTATAACTTCATCTACAACAGAAATCTGTTTTTCGGAGGTGGTAAACCCAATTAGCCTGCCTGCGCTTGTTTTAAGTTGGGTACCTGTTGAGCCTGTTGAAATTTTTACAGAGGTATTGGCGATACTTTGAGCATTAAATGTAATTTCGGCTACCTCAGTTTTAGCAGAAAGAGAGGTATCCCCCCCTCCACTCAAGTGAGCTATAAGACGGGAACGTCCAAGGCTCGAAAGATTATCGGTTGCAGGGGTTTCCACAACAAAGTTTGGGTTAGTACTTTTAATTTGCGTGCCGAGTGTTCCAAGATCCTGGTCTACTACCGATAAAATGTTTTGGTCGAATTCAACAACAAGCCGGAACTCGGAGATCGAAACGTCGGGGCCGGTTTGTATAAACACCTTAACAGTAATATTATCGCCTATCTTTACAGAATTCTGATCAGATTCTAAATCTACCCTTGTTCCAGACTCTGTATCAGTTGGTGTAATGTTTAACGTTCCAAAGGTGGGTTGCGCAATTGTATCGGCCGAGACAACCGGCACCAGCCTTTTTAAAAACTCGTCCATTATGTTAGTATAACTTTAACCCATTTTATACTAATAGCATTTAAATGAAAACAATTGCAATAGTAATAGTTACATGGAATAACGAAAAAGATATAAAAATTGTTCTAGATTCAATTAAAGTACAGACATTTAATAACTATAAAGTAATTGTTGTCGACAACAATTCTTCCGATTTAACCTGCGAAATTGCGAGTAGATACAAATGGGTTAAACTTTTAAAGCGTGATAGAAATTACTATCTATCTCCCAGCAATAATTATGGTATAAGTTTTGCTATTAAGGAGTACTCTCCTGAATATATTATGGTTCTAAACCCAGATACAAAGCTTTCGGAAAATGTTTTAGAGTTATTTATAAAAGATCTAGATACAAATAGCCAAATAGGAGCAATAGGCCCTAAACTCAAATTTTTTAACAACAAGAATGAAGGTTTAATAAACTCTGCTGGATTATTTTACGATAATTTTTTACAAGCTTACGATATAGGATTTATGCAAAAAGATACGGGACAGTTTGACACTTCTAAAATTGTTTTTGGCGTTAGCGGTGCTTGTATTATGTACAAAACACATATGCTAAAGAAGATAGGGCTTTACTGGGAAGCTATAACAATGTACATGGACGAGGTTGAACTTTTTATAAGAGCCGAAAAAGCCGGCTTTAAAGTTTTGTACCAGCCTAAAGCAGTCGTGTACCACAGTTATATGCGATCTACTGATCAAAACAAGTTATATAGAATGGAACAATATAAAAAAAAGGCCTGGCTAAAAATTGCATTAAGGCACTACCCCTTTGTAAAGAAGTTGGCAGCAATAAAACAATTTTTTTATACAAAGCACTAAATAATTTCAAATTCGCTTAAAAAATTTCCTAGATCTATTGGGGCTTTATTTTTTTACCAAATGGGCTTAATATTCAGTATCGTGGAAAACTTTTACAATTTAGGGATGGGGGGTTTTACAATTTATGAATAACCAATTAAAAAACTATCTTCCTGGGTTTGGTCGTATATTTTCCTATGTTGTGCCTGTTATTCTAGTTTTTGTATTTGGAAAAATAAGCAGCACAGACGAATTAGGAAAATTAAACTACGTTGTTTCGCTAATAACCCTAATAAATGTATTTACCGATTTTGGTCTTTCGGAGATGGTGCAGAGATTTTTGCCTATTGAATTAGGAAAAGAAAACCGAATTATCTCTGCCGGTTTAGCCTTAGAGTTTTTTATAACTTTTCTTGCTGCTGTTACTTTAACTGTGGTAGATTTTGCTACCGGTTACGCTCTTACCGGAGGTTATACACTTTTATTTGCCATCACGATATTTTTTTCGACATCCAATCTTGTTGTTTTGATTTTTAACGGATTAGGTAAAAGCTGGTATACATCCACTTATTTCTTTGCAATGGGATTTTTGCAGCTAGTTATTCCAATTGTTCTAGCAACTGTACTGCAAACCCCTGCGGTAGAGGCATTTTTTATCGGTAGAATTATAGGTTTCGGGCTTCTTACTATTGTCCCAATACTTCAGTTGATAAGTTTAAAATTAGTCAAGCCTGTGTTTCAAATCTCTAGAAGAGAGATTAGGTTTGCAGTTAATAGCCTTTGTATAACTTTTTCCTATACTGCTTTTAGTCAGTGGGATTCTATTCTAGTTACTGCAGCTTTTGGACTTTCAGCAAATGGGGTTTATAAATCAATTTCACTTTTGGGATCGGCTTCGTACATGTTTAGCACAATTATACAAACTAAACTTTTGCCGGAATTTAGTGGACTTTTTAGACAGCAAGAGTCAACAATATTATTAAAGCGGCATAAAAAAAACACATTATCATTAATTGGAATCTGCTCTGTTATTTTTGTTTTCGCACTGCTTTTTAAATCTGAATTTGTAACTATGTTTTTTAATAGTGAGATAAGTAATGCCGGAGCTTATCTTTTACCGATTATTTTTGTTGGAGCGTCACTTTATGTCTTTGCTATTCCCTCTGTTGCAGTACTACAGTCGGTTGGAAAAGAAAATCAGGCAAGAAATTTTTCGATTATGCAGTCGACAGGATTTATACTTTTATCGGGATTACTGGCTCCGACTATCGGACTTATTTTTATCCCAGTGGCATTAATAATAAGTAACCTTATTTTTTTTGTTATTATTTATATCAAAGCAGTAGGTACACTAAAGACCTTTAGATGGTAATACCGGCTTTTAACGAGGAGAAAGTTATGGGGGTTTACAACAATAATACTAATTTTAGCCGTTTTCTCTCTTATGATTAAAATTTTCAAACTCGAAAAAGATATTACAGAAATAAAAAATGCTATAGTATCACTCGACACGAAAAAAACTCGAGACAATTAAATTTTTATTATTTAGTCGATGAAAAAACTAGTATCGTATATTTTCCCAATCTACAATGAAGAAGGAAATATTGACCTTTTGTTTAAAACAATGCAGGAGGTAATACAGGGAAAGGTCGGTAATTACGATTTTGAATTTATTTTTGTAAACGATGGAAGCAGAGATAACTCCCTTGAACTTTTAAAAAATATTCAAAGAAACTCTCACAATGTTAAAGTAATAAACTTTTCCCGTAATTTTGGGCACCAGTTAGCTGTCACAGCGGGACTCGACTATGCTAAGGGAGATGCCGTTATTATAATGGATTCGGATATGCAGGACCCACCAAAGGTAAGCATTGAATTAATAAAAAAATGGGAAGAAGGTTGGGCAGTAGTTTACGCGCAAAGAAAAACCCGCAAAGATTCAATTTTTAAAAGGCTTACAGCTTTTGCCTTCTATAGGCTTTTAGAAAGGTTTTCAGAAGTAAGAATACCTAAAGATACTGGGGACTTTAGGCTACTCGACCGAAAAGTTGTAATTGCACTAAACCAATTTAGAGAAAAAAACAGATTTTTAAGAGGAATGGTTAGTTATGTTGGTTTTAAACAAACCTCTGTGCTGTTCGATAGAGAGGAGCGCTTTAGCGGAAAAACAGGTTATCCCCTAAAAAAGATGATAAAGTTCGCACTAGACGGAATAACAGGATTTTCTACCCTTCCCCTTTCCATTATTCTTAGATTGGGAACTACTTTGACCATAGTAACTTTTATTTTTCTCTTCGGATATATTCTACTTGCACTTTTTTCCTCTGAAATTTACCTTAGTTTTTCACTCTTAACGCTTTTTACAGTTTTATTTATTGGCAGTATCCAAATGATGTTTTTGGGTTTATGTTCCCTTTATATAGGCAGAATCTATACTGAAAGCCAAAAGAGACCTTTATACATTATTTCCGAAATTTATGAATAAAATAAATGAAATGTTCCAAAAGCATAAAGAATTTATACTATACGCGATAATTGGAGTTACAGGAGTAAGCATCGACTTTGCACTTTTTTATGTTTTACACAATTTTTTTTCTGTACCCGCCTTACTTGCTAATATAATTTCGGTAAGCGGAGGAATAATAAATAATTTTATTTTAAATACCCTTTTTAATTTTAAAAAGAAAGATAAAATTGCCGTAAGATTTGCATCGTTTTTTACTATTGGGATAGTGGGAATGTTATTAAGTAATTTTATTCTAATATTTTTTAACTACTTAATGAGGCTGGATGCAACACTTGTTAAAATCTTTTCGATACCGGTTGTTGTAGTGATACAGTTTATTTTAAATAAGAAGATAAGTTTTAGAGATTTTTAATAAATAATTTTCCTCTTTAGAGTTAGAGGACTTTAACACCGTTTCGCGCACTTATTATATGCTCCAGTCTATTGGGTTAATCTGGCTTGTTGTTTTCCCTGCAACTGTTTCTATAATTACCGGCTTTCCTGCCAAAGATGAATCACACTGATTACTGGACTTTTCTCTGGAGCATTTTACCAGTTCGGTGTAGTAAGCTCTTGTGTTAGAAACACCCCCTTCTTTAGTAATAATTTGTGCATATACCTTATATTTTCCTGCAGGAACAAGAAGTGAATAAGTTCCCGAGATAGCCGAAACCGAAATGCACCATTTTAAGTTTGAATT
>JAMQHH010000033.1 GCA_025993875.1 Candidatus Dojkabacteria bacterium | reverse complement strand
TAATTTCCCCCAGGAGTAAATTCGGATGGATTTCCTATTACATTTAAATATTCATCCCAACTTAACCTGTCTATCTTTTTTGCTAAAGGGTCTTTTTTGGGATCGGCAGTATAAACACCATCAATGTTTTTTAAACTTATAATTTCTTTACTCCCCAAAGCAAGTGCAAGTTTAACTGTATTCCAGTCGCTGCTATGTCCGGGTGAACCTGCTGCCGAGATTAAAACATTATTTTTAACTTCCAGATTGTTAATCGTATCAAAATTTTCGTATCTTGGAATAAAAGAATCGGCATGTTTCCCAAAAATTGTTGAAAGCATCTCAGCGTTTAAGTTTATACCCGCTATTCCTACAAAATGCTGTTTTTTTATATCAGCTCCTGCCTCTGCTGCTATCTTTTGATATTTACGAGAAAGGTAACCCCCGCCAGAACACAAAACAAATTTGTCTCCAAGCAAAAAAAAAGGTTCTAAAATCTCCTTAATTTTTTTTGCATTTTCGACATCAAATAAATTCGAATCAGATGTAGACAAGATTGATCCTCCTACTTTTATAACAATTTTTCGATTCATAAATGAAAGTTAAGATAATATTTTATTCTCAAAATATGACTTAAAGATGCTGTTTTCTGATTAAGATATTTTTTATAAGAAACAAAATCAATATTTATGAGAAACTTAAAAAATTATAACAAAACAAAACCGTGGTTGCTAAATTTCAAATGCTTACAAATAATACAAAAACATATATGCTTTTTACCGAGATAGAAAAAGTTTAACTAAACAACTTCCAAATCTTTTCAAACTATTCATAATAAATTTCGACTACAACATATTAATCGACTATAATCGGCTAATATTTATTTGTCTTTTATACTAGACCAATTTTGAAAAAAGCTATATAACTAGGCCATAGTAAACAGGCAAAGGAACAAAAAACAAGGCTTAAGATAACACATCTCCTCCAGAAGAAAATGAAAATTGCTTCCATGTCGCAACTAAAGTTTGGCAACAATTAAAAGTAACGATTAGAATTGAGCTATTATTATTTTTTATATTAATTGCTATCCTCTCAGCCCAAAGCCCCGATCTCCCAACTTCTTGAGATAGCAGCCCAGAAGTTCCTACAGTTCCGCAAGAATCGCAAGAAAGTAGAACAGATTTAAAAGACAAATTGGAAAGTGAACAAGGTGTATTCTTGTCCGCAGAAATAAAGACCATTGTAGAAACTGCAAGCCAAACGGAAACTGAAACATTTGCACTTGCCATTAAAAACGCATTAAATGGAAAAACAAATGAATTGTTTTCTTCATTTTATAACTACAAATCGCAGATATTATAAAATTTTGCTTTACGGGTTATAATTAGATTCAATAGAAATCGAATTGAGTTTATTCTTTAGCTTTAAAGTTGTTTTCAAGCTAAATTAGGGTGTTTAAACGTAGAATTTGAATCTTGAAAACGTTATTAATTTTTAAAAAAATGATAAAAAACAAAAAAGATAATACAAGCGGGAATTTAAAGATTATTCCCCTGGGAGGAGTAGAGGAAATCGGAATAAACTGCACAGTTTACGAGTACGAAAATGAAATTATTGTTGTAGATATGGGGCTGGGGTTTTCGGACTACGATTATTACGGAATTGATGCCATTATTCCCGATATAAAATATTTAAAGGAAAGAAAAGATAAGGTTAAAGGAATAATAATTACTCACGGTCATTTAGACCATATAGGGGCACTTCAATACCATCTCGAAAGCCTTAATTTTCCCAAAATATACGGCACAAAATTTACAATTGAACTTATAAAAGCAAAGCTGGAAGAAAAAGAGCTTTTAGCCAAACTAACTAACAAGCTTATTGCGATTGACGATAGATCTAAATTAAATCTTGGTAAGTTTAGGGTAGAATTTTTCCATGTTAACCATAGTATCCCTCAATCTGTTGGCGTATATATCGAAACTCCAACAGCCAAAGCAATACATACAGGAGATTTTAAGTTTGATAACTCTCCCGTAAACGAGCCTGTAACCGATTATGCCCGTATTGCAGAACTTGGCAAAAGAAAAATTGATATTTTATTATCCGATTCAACTAACTCAACAAAAAAAGGGCACCCCGCATCTGAGAGTGAGGTAGCACAAAATATGGAGGATATAATTGAATACGCAAATGGGCGTATTGTGGTTGCTACATTTGCAGGTTTAGTAGGAAGACTTTATCAGTTACTAAATATAGCCAAAAGAACAGGTAGAAAAGTAGCCGTAATTGGATATTCGATGAATCAAACTCTAAGAATAGCAAGGGAAGTTGGGTTTATAAAAATCCCCGATAATTTAATAGTTAAGCCCGAAGAGGCAGAAAAATTGCCTGCAAAAAGAGTAATGATTTTAACAACCGGTGCACAGGGCGAAACAAATGCAGGGCTGTTTAAACTTGCAAACGAAGGATACAGGGGCTTAAAACTAAAAAAAGGCGATTTGGTTGTGCTATCGGCAAGAACCATTGTGGGGAACGATAAAGCAGTTCAAAATCTGGTAGATTCCATTACTAAACTTGGAGCAGTAGTTCAACAAACCGATTACGTAGACTTTTTTACATCGGGGCATGGGTACCAGGAAGATCAAAAAATTATGCTTAACCTTGTTAAGCCAAAATATTTTATGCCTGTACACGGTTACCAGTATTTTTTAAGGGCGCATGGCGAAACTGCAAAAAAAGTTGGAATTCCCGAAAACAACATTATTATTGCTCAAAGAGGTTCAATAATCGAAGGTAATTACAAAAGATTTGAAAAAAAGGAAAAAATAGAGTGTGAACCGCTTTTAGTTTCGGGTTCGGGGGTAGGAGATGTTGGAGAAACTGTGTTAAGAGAAAGAGAACGCCTGGCAAGCTTTGGAGTTGTTATTATCTTGCTTTCACTTTTTGAAGATAAACGACTGGAAAAAGACCCGTATGTTGTAACAAAAGGGTTTGTTTATGTAAAAAGCAGCCAGGAGCTTATAAAAGAGATTAGTAATTTGGCCAAAGAGATCTACAACAAATTAACAGGTAAAATTGAGCTTTTTGAAATTCGTGATCAGGTAAATAAAGAAGTTTCAGAATTTTTGTTTAAAGAAACCGGCAGGGAGCCGATTACTATCACTATTATCTCCTAATTTATGGATACAAATGGCAAGACTTTAGCAAAAAAGAAGATCTTAATCGATACCACTTTTCTATTTGACCAGTTTGCAAGCAGAGGAATAGGACGATACGGCAAAGAGCTTGTGGTAAGGCTTATTTATTTTGCGCTGGAAGAAGAAAAAGTTGAGTTATCTCTAATAGGGTTTTTATCTTTTAAAGAAAACCTTATTCATTTTGGTCTACAGGAATCGGAAATAAATGAGATGGAGAAAAAAATAAAGTTTTTTTCGTTAGGAACTCCAAAACCTTCGGGAATTTTAAATATTTACAGGTGGTATAAAAGCTACTTACCAGTATTAAAAGAGTATAACCCGGATATTTTTTTCTCGCCAAATTTCGAAAGAGGTTTGCCATCTCATCCTGTTCTAAACCTATTTAAAAATTTTAAAACAAAAAGCATTGTTACAATTTACGATGTTATTCCAATAGCTATCAATAGATATACATCTAAAACATTTTTGCATAATCTTGTAAAAAAATTCTTTTACAAATTTATGTTTCTTGGAGCAGAAAAAGCCGATACAGTATTAACCATTTCCAATTTTTCCAAAGACGATATTGTTAAATATACCAAAGTCGAAAAAAACAAAATAAAGGTTATTTATCTTGGAGTTTCCGAGAGCTTTAAACAAAACTCTATGGAACTCGAGCCCGATAAGCAGCATGAAATACTCGAAGTTTACGGACTAAAAAACGAAAAATACTTTTTTTATGATTCGGGGTTGGAACCCAATAAAGGGATAAACGAGCTATTAAAGATAGTTAAAAAATTAAAAAATTCCCTTGTAACGGGTGTGCCTCTCGCATTCGTTATAGTAGGAAAAAGCCTTGCCAAAGGTAGAGGTAGCGAGATTAAGGCAAAGGATGCTCTAGGAGAGAATTTTATAGAAAAAGCGAAAGTACTGGGGGTGTTAGATAATATTATTACAACCGATAAAATTTCCGAACAGATATTAAGGGTTTTGCTCTTTAACGCATCGGCATATCTTTATCTCTCAAAATATGAAGGATTCGGATTTGGACCAGTACAGGCTATGAAGGCAGGGATTCCTGCAATAGGCTACAACGGTTCATGCATTCCCGAAATTACTGATGGTGGAGCACTTTTAATCAATTCGACCGATACAGAAAATTCCTGCAGACAAATTGTAAGTCTTTTAACAAACAAAGAGCTTTTAGATAAGTTTGTGCAAAGAGGCTATATTGTGGCAGAAAGATACAACTGGGATGTCACAGCAAAAGAGAGCTGGATAGAACTAAAAAGGCTTCTGTAGTTATGTAGTTATGTAGTTATGTTGCTATGTTGCGTTGACAGCAATTCGGTGCAGATATATAATCCTTCAATATTTATTAAGTTTGCCGTATGCCAGAAGAACTTTTGGGCTTACCACCTTTGGAAAAGATTGCTCAAGACATTGATACAGCTTTTAAAGAAATGGCTAAAGTCGGAACAACTGTATACATAACACAAAATGGGTTGGCAAGTTTAGAAAAACTAACAAGTTGGTACGATAATCACCCTGGGTCTCAACTATTAGTCCACCTTGGAAGTACTGTTCTTGCAAACAGATACTTCGAAATATACCAAAAAATTGCTGCATTATTAACTTCACCAAGAACAGATGATAGCCAACACGATTTTATTACAAGAATAAACACCCATCGGGAACAAGAAAACGATCCCCTCAGTGGTACCACAGAGCAAAAGTTTGTTGTGTGTGATATTACCAATTTTTACATACGAAGAGCATACTATCTTTTATCTAAATCTTCTTTTGATCATTTATCTGACTTTTTACCCTACGAAACATTCAAAAATAGAATTTTGAACCCTACCAAAATATCCACCCCTACTGAGTTAAAGAAAGCATTAGAAAGTGCAATCAGTTCAGGCTATGCGAGCCGCCTTCAATTGGGTCAAACATTTGATAAAAGTCTACAAGGCTATTTTCAAGACGCTATTGATTGCATTAAAGCTGCTAAAGCTTCCAATATGGCTGCACAAGGGATAGAAGCTTAAATCACACTTGCATTTTAAGTTTAACTATACTATCTAAAAAAGCATCGCAGAATACTCGGTCGGCGAATAATGGGTTTTGAAAACGACAATTTTAGTGGTAAAATCTCTTGCATTTATGAACACCCAATCTCTTACCCTTAAAGAAACTATTGCTACAGTTAGATGGACACTTAAAATCACCTTTAAAATTTCGCGTTTAAATGGGGTATTACTTATTCTAACCAGAATAATATTAGATCTTGAATCTTTTTTTAACATAATAATTTTAGGTGGAATAATTGACTTTTTAATAAATTCTTCCAATATCGCCAATCAAAATCTCGAATCTTTAATCCCAATAGTAATTATTATTCCATTATATGGATTTATTTTTAATATTTTGGGCAATATTAACTCTTATTCCTCTTCCACTATTTACGAAAAAGTCGGGTGGATCCTGCCCGAACTTATCTTTAGTAAGCTCGATAAGTTTGGTATTAAAGCTTTGGAAGACCCAGAAAGACTCAACCAGATTCAAAGATCTCGTGAAAGTATAAGTAGAGTAATTGATTATACAGAAAGATCTGTCAATTTTATCTCACAGGTTATACGACTAATTGTGTTTGGTATTGCTTCATTTTCCATTTCGCCACTTATTTCGATATTAATGATTATATTTGTTTTGCCCCCAAATTTTTTAACTGACCTTTTTTACATAAAAAAAATCTGGCATTTTTCGATAGGGGCAACCGAAGAAAAAAGAAGAGTAGGATGGGCATCGAATGCCCTTTCCGATTCAACTTTTTTGCACGAAATTAAAATTATCGGAGCTTTTAACTACCTAAAAGATATTTATAAAAATTTTTATACAGGTTATATAAGTAAACTTCAAAAATATAGAAAAAGATGGTACGTTTTAGGAATTATTGCAGATACAGCAGCAGATATTTTACTGGTTATCGGAGTATTGGAGATATTTAAAAGTGTTATTGAAAAAACATTATCAATAGGGCAGTCATTAACTTTTATAAGAGCCATTTCGGGATTTAAAGATCAGATTGGGAATATTGGAAGCAGGTTTGCCAATTTGCAAGAATCAGGATTAAGAGTTAAAGATCTAAAAGATTTACTAACAGAAGAAGTTAACGAATCTGATGGGAATATTATACTACCATATTCCAATATACCTCCTACAATAGAATTAAGAGATCTTTCTTTTACCTATCCGAATTCTTCAAAAGAAGTCTTAAGTAAAATAAATCTAAAAATTAATCCGGGCGAAAAAATCGCAATCGTAGGGGAGAATGGGGCAGGGAAAACTACTTTACTAAAACTAATTTCCAGAATCTATACTGCAACCCAAGGCAATGTTTTAATCAATAAAATTGATATTAACAAATTAAAAATTGAAAGCTGGTATAAACTTTTAGGTTTTCTTTTTCAGGATTTTAACCGCTACGGGTTTTTAACAGCTGAGGAAAACATTTTTATTGGAGATCTTGATAAAAAAGCAAAAGAGGAAAATATTACTGAAACTGCAAAAAAAGCTCAAGCAGATGAATTTATTAACAAGTACGATTACAAATATAAGCAGATTTTAAGCGAAAAATTTAAAAATGGCACAAGGCCTTCGCATGGCCAGTGGCAAAAAATTGGTATCGCAAGATTTTTTTATAGAGAATCTCCAGTAGTAATTCTAGACGAGCCAACTTCTGCAATAGATGCAATTTCCGAAAATAAAATATTTAATAACATTTTTGAAAATCTAAATAGCAAAACTGTAATTATTGTTTCTCATAAATTTTCTACTGTAAGACAGGCCGATAGAATAATTGTTTTAGACAAAGGCGAAATTAAAGAGGAGGGTAACCACAAAGCTTTAATGGAACTTAAGGGATTGTATTACAAATCTTTTACAACTCAGGCAAGCGGATATAAATAAATAACCCATTATCCCAAAAAATCTTCATCCGTTGTTTAAATCGTCCTTCGAGTTCCCTCAAGGCTACACTTTTTCAATGTAGTGGTCCCGCCAAGGCGGGATGAATGATGGGACTCGAACCACTACATGACCCAACAGTTTTGCTCCACTTTTGTTTACAAAAGTGGAAAAAATAAATTTAAGCAAAGGTTTGTAAGAGCATAACTCAAAACCTGACTAACTACATCTCAAGAATAAAACGTAAACAGAAAAACTCGCATACAGTAGTGGCGCAGATCTACTCCACTACAACTGACGCCCAATATCTGAAGAGTGAGTACTCACAGTGGCTACCCTACGTTCTATCCTGAAATCATCTCCGCCTAAAATCACATCTTTTATGATAAAATTTATTATTCTTAACTTAATTTGCAATTAAATAATATGGATTCCGCTACAAAACAATATATTATTTTTTCTTTTGTTGTTTCGATAGTTATCTCCTTAATTGCAAATTTTATAATAATAAACGGTCTAAAAGGCACTATGTTTTATGGTATTCCAATTTCATTGGTAAACGCTTCGGGCTTTGGTGAATTTATAATAAGAATAATAAATAGTTTAGTAATGGCTTTATTTCTTACTCTTCCAATGTATTGGTTTATGATTTGGGCCTACAAAAGAGTTAGAGGTTAAATTTTATCCCACGGGATTTTATTAACAGTTTCCATTATCCAATCTAACCTTTTATCGTAATTTTCTACCCTTATTATTCCGTTTTTAAATGTAACTAGCTTGTCCCTGTCTAAAACAGTTTCGATACTTGTTACACTATCATTGTAAAAAATATTAACAGTGTGTTTTTCTCCCCACGATTTCCCTGGATGTTTTTGTAAAATAAGCGTGTATTCTCCCTGAACATTGTAATTTATAGAACCGGGAAGAGAGTAGCTTATATTTAAGTCTTGAGTTGCCACAGGGTCCCATTCGTTTAGCCTTCTATGGTCAAATTGAATAACATTATCGCTTACCTGTTTGTCCAGTAAGCCATCAAAATATTCTACCGGATTGTACCAAAGGTATCCTAGAGTATTAGATCGTGCAAGACCGTCGGATATAATTCCATAACTCGAAGCCGGCATAATAAGCCGCACCCATGCTCTATATGCCCATTGCAGAGTAGGAGAATACTGAAAAGCTATGGCAGGATTGTAAACTACAGGTTGTTCCCAGTGTACATTTACACCTCGATTTATACTACCGGAAGAATCTATAAAAACTTGGTGAGTAACGTTATTTCGTAAAAACTTATTTAATTTTAGAGAACAATTTTGTGCCTCGTTAAGCTGAAAGTAATCGCCCGCATAGCCTTTAGCTGTTCTTGCAGTAAGACCGTATTGGTCGAAAAAATTTTGCATGCTCGAATCAGTCGACGCAAAGGAAATATCTTTTGCCATAAAAACATCAATTAATGTCGATACAACAAGTGGTATTTTTTGTATTGGTAAATCGAACAGCTTCTTTTTTATCTCCTTGGCAATTTTACTTACAATTTGTTTTCTGTTTGGATCAAAACCGGTATATTTTGACTGGTTATCGGAATCTGCTTTTATAAAATCAAAAAGAGAATCTGCTGTTACTACTCCAAATCCTTCTACCTCTAAAGGCTGCACAAGGCTTAAAAGTTTTTCGGCAAACGCGTGGTTTACTATTACCATATGTTGATAAGCCAGGTATTTGTTATCGAGATAACCATTATACTCTAACGCAAGATCGTAATAAGGTTTAAATAGAAAAAGACTTTCGTACAAATCAGGATACAAGCCTACATCCTGTGCTCTTGCCTCGGTACTTCCACAACCTGTATTCATCAAGTAGGTTTGGCCATAAATATTATCGTGCGGCATTCTCCATATAAAGCCATATTCGGCGAGCTTCCACAAATCAAATTGCAAATCCCACATATCAAGAAAATTTATGCTGTCCCCAAAGTCTCCTTTATTTAATGTCATTACTCCGTATGCAGTTAAAAGTCCACCCGAAGCTCTCATTTCGGCTTCATTTTGCAAAACAACAAGATAGTTAACCGGTGATTCCGACCCAATAATTAGCGGGATATTTTTTGCAAATTCTACTAGCTGAGCGGAAGTCTCGGGGAAATCGGCAAGAATTTTTGATGCCGAAATAAAACTATCCCTTAAATTTGCTCCTGGGAGGGTTGGAATATAACTTGTATCAACAGAATTAAGTAAACCAATTATTTCTAGTATTTGCGGCAGTGACCGCTCGTATATTTGCAGATATAGTGGAAGCTCCTCCATAATAAGGCTAAATGTGCTTGTGTCTTCCTCCGAATGTTCTGATTCCGTAACTACCTTATCTATATTGGTATCAAATCCGTTTATTGCAAGAATATTTTTCAAATCAGGGTATATCTCCATTATTAAAGTTATAGATTTTTCGAGGGTAGCTTTTAAAATTTGGAAATTATCATAATAGCCTTTTGTTGTCTCAAAGGTTTTTAAAAAATCAAATGTATCTAATTCCGAACTTATATTATATACATTTGTTTCGATATTTTTTAAATAGATATCAAGGTTGGCAAGATTTTTTTTCTCAAAGTCTGCTGCCAGGCTTTTTAAATTTGATTTTACTTCCGAGAAATAATTTGCAATTGTAACGCCGGGTGTAATAATATACTTAACAATTATTATGCCCGAAAATAAAGCAAAGAGAACCAGAAAGAAAATTGTAAATTTATAAAACCTCCGCCTATTGATTACTCCTTTAGTGTTTGGTATCCGTAAAATGCTACTTTCTTCTTTTTGATAGGAATCCTCCAAATTGAATTTTGTTCTTTTTTTTATTGGGAGATTTAATTTTAGCCTTGGAAATCTTATCATAAAATATTTTTATTTCTAAACCCGCTTTGAATATAAACTACCACTGGCTTACCTCAGGTGATACTTGAAATTTCGACTCGGTTCTTCGAATCGCGCTTCTATCACAGCAAGGCTCCAGACATGTGCAAACCTGCGTGATTTTGAGCATATAAACTAAAAAAAAAATTGAAACTCATTGCCTTTTAAATATTATAGAGAATTTAAAATTAAGTCAAAAAGCATTCTTGCAAGTTTTATGGAAGTTTAGATATTGTTAATGTAAAATAAAGTTGTTATGGAAACAACACTGCCAACAATTACAGAAACTAATAAAAAAGAAAATTCAGGAATGCCCAAAAAACTCCTTAGAACAATGCTTGTAGTTTTTATTCTTGCTGTAGTTGCAATAATACCGGGGATAATTGTTAATTTTTTGGTAAACAACATTTCGCTGGAAAGTTATAACCTCGAGATTAAACTTATAGATATTGAAGGAGAGAAGTTCTTGCCAAATGCCGAAATTTATTTAGATGGGTTAACTAAAGGGGTCACTGACAGTAATGGCATTTTAATAATTAACAAAGTTTCTTCCGAATTTTTATTAGAAATTAAAGCTATAGGATTTGCCGAACTGAGCCAAAATGTTTTATTAAAGGGAATAGGCGGTAAAGCATTCCTAAATTTGGGACTTTACAGAGTAGGGGACTCATTTATTACCGGCAGCTTAATTTCAGGAGTACCAAATTATAATTTTAATACAGATAAACTTTTTTTAAACGATGTTGCGCTTAAAATAAATTCTAATGGAGAGTTTAGTTCAGGAAAGCAAGAAAGCGGGAAATTAACATTTAAATTTATCAGCAAGTTTTTTAAAGATATTAAAACCGAGGTAGAACTCAAAAGTGGTGCCAATAAGTTAGAACCTATAAAGCTGATTCCTGCAGGCGATCTTGTTGGCAATTTAAAAAGCTATGTTAGAGAGGATGTTGTTCCCGAAATAAAGTTTTCGGTAGAAAATGTATTACCTTCACAGATAAAAATTGATGATAACTCCAATTTTACCGTTTCGGATCTCGAGGTTGACACCAAATATAAAGTACGCATAGAAGCGTCGGGATATTCTGCAAGAGAGTACTTTGTAACTTTAAAGCAGGGCGAAAACAGTATTTTGGAACTAAAACTGGTAGAGGAGGGTACCGTATTTTTTAATAGTGCTGAATCAAAACTTGTAACTTCCAGCCTGGACGGATTTTTAGTAAAAGATACTGGTGGAATCTCTCCCTATAATATATCGCTTTCGGGAGATAGCAAAAAGGTTTTTTTCCAATCACAGTATAAAAGAATTAATTCCCTTGGCACAAAACCAGTTGGAATAATTTATTTTTTTGATACAGAGCTGGAAAGTATAACTCAGGTTACACAAAATATGTCAGGGCTGGGGGACATCTTCCCTTCTTACAATGCAGGGCTGTTGTATTCTGTGCCAAGAGAATCTTCACAAACTAGAACTTTATTAATAGCCGATTTGACCGGCAACAATAGAGTAGAGGTAAAACAAATTGATTCTAAAGCAATAATTTCGGGTGGCAATTTTTCTATCGACAAAAAATATTTTTACTTTGCCGAAAAAATTAATTCCTCCTCCACAATTTACCAATACAATTTAGAAACCAAAGAACTTTTAGCATTAGATACCGCTCAAGAACATATTTTATGGGATATAAACACCGAAGGAAAAATTCTTTTTTCACGCCAGGTTAATAGTATTTATCAGCTGGCCTTTTTTGACCCTCTTTCAAGCCAAATTGTAGTTGTTAAAGATAGAATAGAGGGTCAAAACTTTCTTTTTATGCAAAATAATCCTGATATAATTCTTTTTTTTAACAACGGAGTTCGTGCAGAGCTAAAAAAGATAGATATTACAAGTTTTACGGAAAGCGAAATTTTCTTTCTATCTGGTTCGGATAAATTCGAAACTCTTTTTGAACAGGGCTCATTTTGGTTTTACAAAACATCAAATAAACTCTACGTTTTTGATTTAAACACCCCTCTTATTTACAAAAAAGTTGCCGATCTTTAACTTTTAAAAGTGGTAATTTTTCAGTAAGGGCAATTATTTTGCTATAATTGGATATATGAAAAAAGACTTCTTGATTTTTAAAAGAAACAAAAAATTGGTTTATCTCGATAGTGCAGCAACAACTCAAAAGCCCGAATCGGTTATTAACACCATATCAGATTACTATAAAAGCTATAATTCCAATGTGCATAGGGGGATGTACCCCATATCTGAAAAGGCAACCGACAATTTGGAGAAGGTTCGCGAAAAAGTTGCCAGATTTATTAACGCTTCTCCTTCCGAAATAGTCTTTACCTATGGGACAACCGATTCGTTTAATTTTATTGCATCGGTATTAGAGAGTAGTGGGGTAATATCAGGGAGTACAAAAATCCTTTTAACAATTTCAGAACATCACGCCAATATACTTCCCTGGCAAAGAATTTCTCAGAAACTAACTTACCTGGGACTTAATAAAAATTTTGAACTTAAAGAGAGTAGTGACTACTACGATATTTTTTCGTACACCCTTGCAAGTAACGTTACTGGTGTTATTAATAGTAACCCTAATATTAATGCAAAAATTAAAATTATTGATGCAGCTCAAGCAATTGCGCATATACCAGTTGATGTAAAGAAACTTCAATGCGATTTTTTGGCATTTTCAGGACACAAAGCGTTTTCGCCAAGTGGTACAGGCGTTTTATACATTAACTCCAAATGGCTCGATAGGCTTGCACCGTATAGGTTGGGTGGAGGAATTGTTACCAAAGTAACCTGGGATAAAGCGGGATTAATAAGTTATCCACATAAGTTTGAGGCCGGAACACCCAATATAGAGGGCATAATAGGGCTTGGCGCAGGAATTGATTATATTACTAAAATCTCGCTAGTTAAAATAGAGGAGTACGAGACCAAACTAAGAAGTTATCTTATAGAAAAATTATCAGCAATAAAAAATATTACAATATTTTCTCCAAAAGATTCAAAAACCAAAGCAATAGGAGTTGTAAGTTTTAGTATCGATAAAATTCATCCACACGATATTGCCCAGGTTTTAGGAAATCATAACATTTGCGTAAGGGCGGGACACCACTGCGCACAGCTTCTTCATAGGGAAGTGTTTAAAGTTCCTGCTACAGTTAGAGTTAGCCTTTCTATCTATAATTCGTTTAAAGATATAGATATATTTATAGATGTTCTAAAAAAAGCAATTGATATATATCAGAGATAGATGAAGTTGGGAAGTAATACAAAATGTTAGCTAACATCCTCTGCTCCCCTTTTTCTATACCTGACTAGCTTTTTTTGATTTTGCCTTTAATAAAAGCTACCAAACACTATTGTTACAAAAGCCTGAAAAAACCAAAGAGCTATCCTCTATTCCTTCCTTACTTTTGCTAGTAGTATAAACATGCGCACAATACGCAACCGTTAAGCAATCTATTTTAGTATTCGCTTAGATGCCAGTATGCTGTTTTTAGACCGGTACCGCAATTTACATTTCCGCAGATAATTATGTAAAGGGCGCCATATTGGTCTACTCCTTTATATAAAAAGCCATCGTGTGCAGCAAAGATTGGAGCATTCCAGCTCGAGCCAATAATGTCTATTCCATAATGAAAGTCGCAGTAAGTTGATCCGTTTAACGGGAAGCATCGATACCCATATCCACTAGTAAACCAAACTGCCGGGTCTAATGGCCATTTTAATGAACCGCCGTCCACTCCGCAACCTGCTACTCCGGGTGGAAGATATCCGCATGGGTTTTGGCTTATATTATCCATCCTAACCTCAAAATGCAAATGCGCTCCTGTAACAAAACCGGTAGCTCCCTGCCTGCCAATATACTTTCCTGCAAATACATATTCGCCCGGATTAACAGGAACAAAATTGTTAAGCAATTGTTGTCTAACAAGCTCCATTTCCCCAGTTTTTTTTGCCTGTTCATCGGTGTATCCGTTAAGCATAGAAACACTTTGATTATTTTCACTTTGAATTGCGTACACCTGTGCCAAATATTGCGATTCTCTAATTTTTGCCTCATCCCTTTTTTTGTTAAGATCAGTCTGCCTTACTGCTAGAAGTTCTCTACTCTTTTGATTTTCTACCTGAACGGCCTCGAGCTCCTTTTTCTTCTCCAATAATTCAATTCTTAATCTGGCAATTTTAGATAAAAGCTCGTTTGTATCTGCCTGAATTATCTCTTTGTATGAGGAATCTTTAAAAAATTCATTAACATTTTCGATCGAAACAATAGACGAAGCTCCATCGGCCGCGCCATACATTCTAAAGTTCATATAACTGTTTACTATTCTTATTTCCGATTCTTTTTCGAGTTCGGCTATAGAACTTTCACTCTGCTCTATCTCTTCTAGTTTCTCTTTTATCTCTTTGTCGGTAGCATCTATTTTAAGTTCTGATTGTTGAATTTCCAGTTCAAGCGAGGCAATCTCTTTATTGTAAAGCTCCATCTCCGCATACAAGCTTGCTAGTTGCGCGTTAAACCCCGAAAGAGTTGCATTGTTTGTATTAATTTGGGACTGAAGATTTTGCCGCTCCTGGTTTAACGCTTCTATTTCTCTTTGAAGCCGTTCAAGTTGTTCTTCGAGTGTTTCGGCATATACAGTTTTAAGTGGTGACAAAAAAATCGAAACCACAAAAAGCATAATTAGAATTGTTTTTATATAGCCCTCAATTTTCATACAAATAAATAATATAGCCGATTGGATATTTAATCAAGATGGTGAGAGTATCTAATCAGAAAACTCAAAGCTACATGCATTTGCATTTTACATCTAATGCTGATCTCTTAATCTGAGCTTAAATCTCTTTTTTTCTTGACAATGTATACCCCCTATAGGTATTATTATTTTTATGACGAGTTTTAAAGAAGACAAAAAAATTTCTAACCGGATATTAAGAATTAAAGGCCAGGTTGATGGGATAGGTAAAATGGCAAAGCAAAATCGCAATGCGATAGAGATTCTTACTCAAATTTTAGCTGTCCGCTCTTCTCTCTCCTCCTTAGCGCAAGAGATATTAGATAAAGAATCAAAAGAGTGTATTGATTGTAACAACAAAGATGATAAACTTAAAAGGTTTAATAAATTAATTAAGGAGTTTTTTAGATTTAACTGATTTATTTTTTAAATTTTTATTATGTTGGCAATAACAACAGCAAACTTTAAAACAGAAGTTGAAGATAGCGGATATGTTTTAATAGATTTTTGGGCAGAATGGTGTACTCCATGTAAAATGTTTTCGCCAACTTTTGAAAAAGTAAGTTTAGATCCTCAATTTAAGGATATTAAATTTGCCAAATTAAATACCGACGAAGAGCCTACAATTGCTTCCAGCTTTGGAGTAATGAGCATTCCAACTACAGTGCTACTAAAAAACGGAAAAGTAGTTGCAGCTACATCGGGTGCAATGAATGAAGTTCAGCTTAAAGATTTTATTAAAAACAATTTAAAATAAATTTATGACTTCAGATCTAATTATTATTGGTTCGGGACCGGCAGGGCTAACAGCAGCAATATATGCAGCCAGAGCAAACTTGAACCCGGTTGTAATTGCCGGAACATCTTGGGGAGGACAGCTGATGACCACCACCGAGGTAGAAAATTATCCAGGATTTATTGATGGCATTTTAGGGCCAGAACTAATGGAAAGAATGCTAAAGCAAGCAGAAAAATTTGGGGCCAAAATTGTTTACGAAAATGCCACAAGAATTGAAAAAAAAGAAAAATTTATTGTTTACACACACCAATCCCAATATTTTGGAAAAAGTGTTATTGTTGCAACAGGAGCTTCCCCAAAAAAGCTTGGTATAAAAGGCGAAGAAGAATTTTGGGGCAAAGGAGTTTCGAGTTGTGCTACCTGCGATGGAGCTTTTTTTAAAAACAAAGTTGTGGCTGTAATAGGCGGTGGGGATTCGGCAATGGAAGAAGCAACTTTTTTAACAAGGTTTGCCTCCAAAGTCCATATTATTCATAGAAAAGGAGAGTTTAGAGCAAGTAAGTTTATGCAAGAGCGGGCAAAAAGTAACCCTAAAATTGAATTTATATTAAACAGTATAGTAAAGGAGGTGCAAGGAGAAACAGTAGTTAAAAATATTCTAATTGAAAATGTTTTGAGTAACGAGTCAAACAATTTAACTGTTGATGGTGTATTTCTGGCTATTGGGCATATTCCAATTACAGATTTTTTGGGGAATCAAATTGAATTGACCGAAACAGGCTATATAAAATCGGCAGATGGTGTAAAAACAAGTGTAGAAGGAGTATTTGTTGCAGGAGATGTTGAGGATTACAAGTACAGGCAAGCTATAACAGCTGCGGGTGCAGGATGCAAAGCAGCTCTCGAAGCCGAAAAGTGGCTTGCAGGACATGTATAAATTGAAAATTTATTTGCCGGAGGTATCTATTGCAGCCATATTTACTATTAAATTAAGCTCCTCTCTGAAAATTACAGCAATCTCTTTAAAAAGAATTAGTTTATCTCCTTTTTGGGCATTTTTATAAAATTCTGGATTTCCCTTTTTTAATGTTTCTATATCGTTAATTTCTCCAATTGTGGGAGCCTCCACAGGAATTAGTAAAATTTTTGATAGTTTTTCGATAGTTGTAAGTTCTTCCTCTACTTTGTTTTTATCACTAAAAACATTGCTATAAATAGAGATTAAACTAAAACCAAATAAAGCAATCATTATAACCGCAGCCAAAACTACATAAGTTTTTTTTACAACAAGCTGGTTTTTGTTGGAAAATTCCTTAAAGTTCTTTTGAGTTTGCTTAGCTTCTTTTTTAGTAAATGGATTTTCCATAATATTTAATTCTACTACAAAACATTGTATTACAAAATTCTGTTTTAACTGCCATTTTATCTAATGATTAGGCTCCAACATTTATGTAGTGGTGAGGCTCTCGAACCACTACATACCCAAAACTTACTTTTACCCCCAAAAAAATTGACTTAATACATAAAACTTTCTAAACTGGTATAGAGATAATTCAATATATATGGAGAGAAAAAAAATTACTGTTTTGTCGGTTCTCTTTTTAGGTTTGGTTGCAAGTTTTGCCCTAAATCTGGTTCTTTTAAATAAACCTACCGATTTATCTTCAATTCTTCCTAGAGCGGAAGACCAGTCTATTGCCGATTATCTTTCTAAAATTATTGATTTGCCGTCTAACGAAAGCCCTACAATTGCCGAAGTAAAAGACGCCCCTAACCTTAAACTGCAGG
>JAMQHH010000003.1 GCA_025993875.1 Candidatus Dojkabacteria bacterium | reverse complement strand
TCTGTGGTAAACTTTCTACGCAGGCTTCCCATAAATTTTGAGTTAAAAAGTATTTTTTCTTAATCACATTTTACTCTAGTTTACGGGGTACCTGCCCGTTGCTTGTAATTCACTTTGAACCGCTCTTAATTTTTGTTCTAGTCTAGGGTATTTTTCTGATTCTTCAAGTTGTGATACCATTGGTTCTCCATAGTAATGTGCTATTCCCCTTGTAAGTTTTCTCTTCTCTTCATACTCTTCATAGGTAAAGATACATTTACCATCTATGTTTAGAATTGGAATATACACTGCCTTTTTTACTATTTCATATTTCAACCTTAAAAGAGCTTTTTCATCTCTAAGATCTTTAAAAATAAGTGACGAGAGGTCGTACCATCCTATGGCAGAACGAATACCATAGTGGTTATGGCCCGCAACACCTCCATTGTCTACGACCTCATATTGATGTTTAAATTCATCATCCTCACGAAATATTGCAATTACTTCTCCATAACCATAAGCAATTGACTTTTGAATAGTGTCTTTAAATGAGCCTTCATCACTTAGTAGAGCCACATCAGTATCCATAGGGGTAGCATCACTTTTTGAATCTCCTCCAAGTAATTCTGGGCACCTAAAGGAATCTCTAACAGAGTCCAAGTACTGCATACGTATTCCTTTCGCAAAGACCCTAGTATTCCCCTCTGTAAATGAGGAAAAAGTAAAGTTCCCTCCTGTTCTTTGATAAAGTCCTTTATTTCTTTCTGTAGAAATTTCTCTAACCCTCCTGAACTCTTGCAAAACTTGCTCAGGTTGGTTAAATCCAAGGGGTTTCAGAAAGTAATAAATCAACCATTCTACCCAACTACCACCTCCCACTAAATTGTTCAATTGAATGTCAATTTGGGAGATCTCTGAAGCTAGTGATTCGGGATTATTTAATTTACTTAATATCCTATTTATCTCTGCATAATCTTCACCTGGAAGCACAACAGTCAAAAGAGCAATTATTTTTTTAATATCATTTAAGACTGTGAATTTATCAGCTGTTCTATTGTAATACTTCGCTAGAGGGGTTTCATGATTTACTGGTAAAGTTGCAAATAAATTAGATAAAGACGAAATATACTCAAATAGTTCAATATCTCCAGATCTGATTGCAGAGTTAACTACATCTTTATAAATAGTACCTTCTAACACACTTGCGACTCTAAGTGGTTCTTTTCCAGAAAGACCTCTAACCCTTTCAATAATTGCTGACCTTCCACCCAAAGATTCATAACCTTTTTTAAGGTCACGATAGAGGTATCTAAAAACTGCAAGAATCTTACCTATAGATGGCAAATTGGGATTCGTAAAAACTTTAAGTATTCTTTCATACGTAACCTGTGGATCACTAGATCTAAATATCTCTTGAATTATAGATAAAGAGACCTTCTGAATCTCTTTTGAGGGATTCCTTATTATACCGTACAAGATCCTATATTGTGGAGTCTCATTCATTAGTAGAGACGTATCACTAATCAGTCCTATTGCAAATCTTATCGTTTCCAACTTATACTTGAATTCATCTCCAGAAAAGAAAAAGATAGCAGGAAAGCGTTTATAAATTTCAGCTCTCTCACCTAATTGATCGTTGCTTTGTTGGAAATTTTCGAAAAACCTTACATTACTTAGAAAAAGTATGAGATTATCTTCATCCATCGAGTCTTTTATTTCACCTGCAAATTCTGGAAAATTAATTTGGATAAATCTGACAATCCAATGCCTACTGTCTTCTATAGTCTCCCCTTCTAAATTATATAAATTTAGATCCGAGATGAGATTTTTGAGAAGCGAAGTTATTCGTTTAATAGAAAAACCTACTAATGGTTTTTCGAATAACTCTAATCTTTTTCTTAATTTTTCATATAAATCTGCTCCATGAATATTTCCTAAACTTCTAAGTAGAGTGGCAAGCACTTCTTTGTCAAGAATTCCCCCATTCAACTCTATAACTTTATCCAATAAGTCTGCCATCACATTAGGGCTAACATCAGAGTTATCTAAAAACTCTACCAGCATATTAAACTCTGCAAGATCACTG
Organism: Candidatus Dojkabacteria bacterium; assembly: GCA_025993875.1. Taxonomy (GTDB): domain Bacteria; phylum Patescibacteriota; class Dojkabacteria; order J137; family J137; genus JAMQHH01. The sequence continues at coordinate 16,788 of JAMQHH010000003.1, read as the reverse complement.
AACCCATAAGTTACATTCAACCAAATGTCAGACAGTCGGCTAGATGGAGAAATTAGTACTAAAAATCTTTTCCTTTTCTCTTCTTCAAATAAAGATTTAAAAAACTCGATTCTATTGTCTAGAGGTATTGCTCCTGGGCGAACAATGAACATTCTTATCTTAGATAGCCTAGATGGATAATAGAGATTAAGTTTCATTTTATTTTCAAAATTTGTTACAAGAAAATTCATAACTTCCCAGAATTTGTCTTCATTTTCCTTATAAAATAAAAAATTCGCTATCACATCGGATGTAATATGTGCACGCCTATAAGTCTTATAGGAAACAGATACTATTGAAAAAGATTTGCCATCTTCACTAAAACTGAAATTGGTATCCAGAAGAATACAATCAAGTAATTCATCTACATACCTAGAGTTCGGGAAATTACCAATAAGTATTAATGTATCTATATCAAGATCTGTTCTAAAGTATGAACCGAAGGTTTCAACATATTTATTTAGATATCTTTCAATATTACCTCTAGCATTAGCATCCTCAAGTATTTTTTGCAACTGAGATAACTTATCAAATAACTGATTTAAGTCAGAAAAATATAATCCAGGACAGAAATTATAATCATGATAAAAATATTCATTACCACCTCCAAATAAATAGTATGAGTCAACAATTTTCTTGATTAGGGGATCATTATAAACTTTGTTGATCAATTGTGGATCTAACTCAAAAAACTTTTCTAGTAAATTATCTAGAACCTCTTGATTAGGTGGGCTGATTCCAAAAGAATTACTTCGATACATCAAATAATATACACTTATAGCTTCCACCCTACTATGAATTTCTTCTTTTGAAAGCCCAGATACTTTAGCAAAGAAGGTAGGAGTTTGGTATAAGGATTTTAAAATTTTATCGAATGCCTCCCATGAAGTTCCAAAGTAATTATAGGCTTCATCAAAAAATTCGATTGCCCTATCAATTGGAATCGTCAATTTTGATAGAAACATGCAAAAAGCATAGATTTCATTAATTGTATCTAATCCTGCACACTTTTCAATAAATTTATGCACTTTCTCATGCTCCAGCAGAAATTTACTAATGTAGGAGAAATAACCAAAATCTGGTTGATTATCTAAATCAGGAATTTTAATTGAATATGTATAATTACTACTAAATATTGAATTATGAAAGTGTGTATTCTTCGATACCATACCTTCTTGTTGGATATCGAAGAAAGAATCAAGTATTAATAGATTAAATCTCTCACTGCCCGCTAATGGTGCTACATCTGTTAAAAACTTAATAAAATTTTCTTTACTTCCAAGCAACCATTTCTTGCCATCGGCATCTTCTGATAAATATTCCAAAAGTACTTTGAGTGCCTTAAAGTATTCCATTTTGGTTTTAATGCCCCTAGCGTAGTAAAACTTCACATTTTTCATTTTTTCTGCAAACTCTTTTATCTCTTGTTGTTTGACTGTTCCTATTAAGGCGTCAATTTCGCTTTTTATTAATAATAGATCTGATTCACCCTCTAAGACTTGAGCTTGTTTAGCAGCTTTAATTTGCAAGTCATTAACACTGTCAACATAGTTCCCTTCAAAAAAATCTTTTAACAATTTCTGTATACTATCACTAGGGGATTTGCCACTAAGAAAATTTCGCAGATTATTGAAGAATTCAGAAATTTGGTCCTTTCTAGCATACTCTATGATTTTTGACAGAAAGAGATTTAGAAATTCAAAGTTTGAGAGAATTGTCCAAAGCATTCTGAAATAGTCTTCTTCTTTAGGTCTTGGGACCATTAGCCCCATTGAATTACAAACATTTCCTGAAGTTATTATTGTTAAAGCACTAGCAACATCTTTGAACTCAAGACTAGAGTCTTCAGCCAAATAAAAGATATTTTTAAAAATTATCTCTTTACTTGCCTGTAAATTATCTAAGCGTATATACTCTGGTAATGACATTAAAATCGGAAGTGAATTAAAGAGATCAGAAAGTTTCTCCTTTTTTTTATTCAAAATAACTTCAATTGCCTGTTGACTACATTCATAAGATTGGGGTTGAGGACCTAGACCGGTTGGCCCATATTTCAGAAAGTATTCCGATCCTTCACTCCCAATACTAGAAGTATCTTGGGCTTTTTTTTGATAATCAACTTTTCCAAGGAATTCAGATAGTTCAGTAAAAATTGAGGCCTGTTGATGAATTCCTTGAATTAATGGGTCATCGATCCCTTTCCTGCGTATTGAAATATCCATAATCAATAGTAAATAAATTAGATATTGAATAACTTCTAACTACTTAACATAGTTGCATATATCGTAAGATTTGTCATTAAGAGCTTTCAATAGATTACAGGGTACCGGTCACATCTCAGGGATACGCTCATGGTTACTCAGGGATACACTTTTGCATGTAGTGGTCCCGCCAAGGCGGGATAAATGAGGCCCTCGAATCCATGGTCTGAGATGCTTTGAATTAATCCCTCTGTTTCGCTAGTAAGCATACCATCCCGTGAACAAATAATGCTGGAAAATACTGCATTATGTCGGTAAAATCTAGATGGTCTGGATTTTGTGCTAAGACCTCAAATGTTTTTTTTATTGCAATAGATGACAAGAGAATTACATCATAATAGAACCGATACTATTACAAAAAACTTAAGAAAACTACATAAATCTTTTAGTAAATATATTTTAGCACTGAGGGAAAGGCTACCCTCAAAGGAGGAATTATGGGAAGCACTGTTAACGGAGTTGGCTGATTACTTTAATTGGGGTAATGATGATGAAAACACCTTTTTATTTATCACGTTTAGAAATTTTATTGAATCAACGTTTAACGTTGTCCTTACTTTAAATTTGAACGCTGGGATAATTCAAGAATTACAAAAGCTAAAAGAAACACTTATAAACATAGCAGCAAGTTATTCTCAATCTCAGAAAAGTGCATCTAACGAAGCTTAAACTAACAGTTTCCACCAATTGACATCCTATACTTAAAGATCTAAAATTCTGTAAGTTTTTATTATAGGTTGAAAGCATGCCAGAAAAGAAAAAGGAAGTGCCAAAAAGTGTTGAAACTTTTACTCCCCATAACATTGTGCCCATTCTCCAAGCATATGTTAATGCGGAGTCATCTGAAGCAAAATCCAATGCATTTAAAGCTATCTCAGCATTTGTTTCGAACTATTTTACTAATATCCAACCTCGAGATTTAGACTATATGGCTCAAACTCTAAAAGGCTATTTTGATCAAGCCTATAACCAGCTACCAAACTCTAATCTCGATACTTTAAGAACAGAAGTCGATCGAATGATAGATATTGTCACAACTTGTGCTGGTATGGCACAAACTCCTGGTATGTGGGGTGTGTAGGGTAGATACCAGGCGTCAGTTAAATTCCCCTTATTTTATACATCTTTTATGCGGTTCTCATAGCATATCTAAGCCCTCCTACCAGCCCAAGGCTGTTTCTTATCTCTCTTGCTTCCAAATAATTTCCCTCTTTAAGCAATTTTATTGATAATTTGTAAAGTTCAAGCTTTGCGGGAGAATTTATAATAGCCAAAACTCTTTGCCCCTCGGAATTTTTAAAGTTCTTTGCAACAAAGGCTCTCCATCCCTGGTAATCAGAATTTTTTAGAACTTTTCTGTACTTTGAATCTAAAGTCAGTTCTACATTATTTCTTAGAGAGTTTGATCTATGTCCGGCTGCAAATGTAGGCGAAACTGTTGAACCTAAAACTATTACCGAAATGCCTGCCGTTCCTACAACTTTTTTTATCTGCATATTTTTTATGAATAAAAAATAAGTTACCTATCTAACTTATTAATACGTTTTATCTTAATTTATATTTCAATCAATTTTTAAAGATGCAGAAAGTATTTTATGTTAGCTATTTTTATTTCTATAGCATTAAAAATACCAGGCTCAATTACCTCCCCAAAAATTGTAATAAAATCTTCTGGCATTATTTTTTGCAGAGGAAAAGCAGTAGCAGGAGTTATAAAAACTTTCCAAGGACCAGAGTTAATATCTATAAAGTCAAACGAAGAAGCGCCGGTACCTATATTAATTGGCTTCCCAGTAATAAAGCCAAGCTCTGGAGCTAAATACCTGTTGGCTTTATAATGAAGGTAATCGTTATACTCTGGAATATTATCCGAAAATATTTTATCGGTACTTTCGGCTATTCCCACAAAGTAAAAAATCGCGCCTATCGCTCCCGCAATAAAAATTGCAACAACTATAATAGCAATATTGGAAAACTTATAGCCTCTTTCGGTATTTTTAAACTCAAAAATTGATAAAAAGAATAAAATACCCGCCATTAAAAAAAATAAAAATGGCACTACATATAAAAGATCACGATTTAAATCCCAGTTGTTATTGGCAATATGGTAAATTACTAGGCTGATTATCCAGCTTAAACAAAAAACTGTTAAAAATAGTATTACCCAAAGAATTATATTTTTTAAATTAAGCCTCCACAACGAAACTGGAGTAATTTTGTTTGTATTTATTTGTTCTATTATTTTTTCTGTTGTGTTTTGATGATTCATAAATGAATTTTAAGCAATTTTAGTAAATCTTCCTTCCCTCTTTTTATATAGGTGCCGACTGTTCCTACAGGTATTTTTAAAATGTCCGATATCTCCTGATAATCTTTCTCTTCAATAAATCTTAGTATTAGTACCGATTTATATCTAAGATCAATTTTGTTTAGTGCTTTTAAAAGTTCCTCAACTAAAAAATCTGTGTTTACTTTGTCTTCTAGGTTTAATCCCGAAGAGATTCTTTCGCCAAGTTCGTTATCTTCTAAATCGAGTACACCTTTATTTTTTTTATTTTTTCTAAAATGGCTTATAGTAACGTTATGAGTAATCCTGTATATCCAGGATGAAAACTTAAATGCGTTATTAAAGCCTCTTAGATTTTTATATGCCAAAATAAATACTTCCTGTAATATGTCTTCAATATCCTCCTTGGAACTATTAGAAAGCCTTTTAACATAAGCTCCTAGCTTTCTAATATACCTTTCGATTAGAACTTTATAATAACTGCTTTTTTGCAATGTCAGCTTTACCAGTTCCTCATCACTTTTTTCGGGAAAATTTATATCCATTGCTGTAATGTAATACGAAAATGGGGCCAAAAAATTTTAGGTATTTTGACGCTGGCTTATTCTTTTTTTTAATTTAGTTTCTAAATAATCTGCCAGTTTTTTTATACCTTCTAAAGAATCTAGATCCAACTCCAGTTTTTCTATCTCTTTTCTAAACTCATCAAGAGAAGATAATGCCAGATAATATACGTTATCTTCCTGCTGCTCATTATTTATTTCAAATAAAGCATGTCCAACCTGGGCTAAAAGCTGAATACGTTTTTTTGTTGTGTCCACATTGGAAATTATCGGGGAAGAGTTATTTGCATTCATATTTGTATTTTAACTACCTAAATTATACACGATGGTGCAAGATATCTTGCATTAAAACTGTTTAAATCTATTACGTCTATTTTTCCATCATTATTAGTGTCTTTTGGACCGCAGTTTCCTACTGGGTACGAAATAGGTGTATCGGAACAAAATCTTCCATAAAGTTGTTGAAACCCTGCCAAATCTATAACATTTAAAATACCATCATTATTAATATCGATAAGCCCACATACGGTAGTATTGGTAGCACATTGACCGCCAATAGCGGTAGCGCATCCGGTTGAAGTGGTGCTTGAACCGGAAGGACACTCTGCAGTTTCAGAAACAAATACTTCGCAGGTGTTACCGTCCAGTGTAGATGAGGTGCATCTGTAGCATGTTATTGCCTGTGGGCAAAACCCTCCTGCTGCGCTTTTACAGCCGGTTGAACTTGAACTTGTACCAGCAGGGCAGTTTTCGCCTTCGTAAATAAAGCTTTCGCACAAATTGCCGTCCGAAGTAGAAGCACTACATTTATAACATGTTAGTGAGGTTTGCGTATCTGTTGTGTCTGAAATATTCGAAAAACTTACAGCAGGGCATTTACCTCCCACAGCAATCGAACAAAGTGTAGAAGAAGCAGAACTTCCAGAGGGGCAAATCTCGCCAGAATAAGTAAAGGCTTCACAGGTGTTGCCATCTACCTCACTTGCAGTGCACTTATAGCAGGTAATACTTTTTTCATTCGAGGCAGATGAATCGGTAACCCCTCTGTTGGATGTTATAACTATTCCAAGAGCAATACCTGCGGCAGCAATTACAAACAAAGCAATAGTAACAAACAGTGATTTTAAAGTAGTATCATTCATTTTTTTTACCAAAGAATAAACTAATTATGAATTATATTAATAACAACTGCAAGTAAAAATTTTATCTGTTTTAAAAGATATTTTTTTAAAGTAGAATATTAGTAAAGAAACTTATAAGTATGGCAAACGAACCTGTAAGAATACAAAGAATTTTAGACTGGTATAAATCTATCCATAGAGCAACAAATTATCTTTCTGTGGCAATGCTTTACCTTAAAGATAACTTTTTGCTTTCCGATAAGCTTGAATCTATTCATGTTAAAAATAGAATTTTAGGACATTGGGGAACTGTACCAGGCCTAAATTTTATTTACAATGGCCTTAATTATATTGCTAAAAAGGATAAAAAAGAGATCCTTTTTGTATCTGGTCCCGGGCACGGAGCTCCTGCTGTTCTTTCCAACCTTTTTTTTGAAGGAACTTTAGAAAAGTTCTATCCTCAAAAATATCCCAAAAATCTTGCCGGTTTTTCAAATTTAATTAAAGATTTCAGCTCCCCAACAGGATTTCCCAGCCATACTTCGCCAATGGTTCCTGGAACAATACTGGAAGGGGGAGAATTGGGCTACAGCCTTGGAACAGCTTTTGGTGCTGTTATGGATTCTCCTAATTTAATTGCGGCATGTGTAATAGGCGATGGCGAGGCCGAAACTGCAACAATAAATGCAAGCTGGCAAAGCAATAAGTTTTTAAATCCCGTAAAAGATGGAACAGTTTTACCCATAATACATTTAAACAGTTACAGAATTTCAGGCCCTACTGTTTTATCCTCCATGTCCAACTTTGAAATAGAAAGTTTTTTTACAGGAATGGGTTATACACCATTATTTGTTGAGCAGAATGATAGTGACGATATTTACATAGATTTTTTAGAGGTATTAATTAAGGCATTTAATCTAATAGATACAGTAAAGGCTACCTGGCTAAAAGATCACAGCAAACTGCCATTGTGGCCTGTTATAATACTCAAAACTAAAAAGGGGTGGAGCGCTCCCGCTTTTATTAACAACAAAAGAATAGAGGATAGCAATAACTCTCATGGAATACCTTTACAAAATCCTAAAACTGATTCTTTAGAGTTATCGGTGTTATCAAAATGGATGGAATCTTATGGTATAAGTGAACTCATAAATTCCGATGGAAATTTTAAGGATTTCCTTTTTGATTTTATTCCCGAAGAGGAATGTCGAATAGGTCAAAATAAACATGCGTTTGGCGGAAAATCTGAGTTAAAGCTTCCAAACCTGCAAGACCACGAGCTAAGGCATATTAATCCTGGTAAAAGGGAAGAAAGCAGAGCCCGCAATTTGGCAGAGTATCTTAGAGATATTATAGATCTAAATACTGAACAGAAGAATTTTAGAATTTTTTCACCAGACGAATCGGAATCAAACCAGATGGAATCTGTTTTTGCCGAATCCGGAAGAAGGTACATATGGCCCCTTCGTAAAGACGAGCGCTATTTTTCGCCCGACGGCAGGATTTTAGAAATTCTTAGCGAAAACCTTTTAATGACGTGGATTCAGGGATACGTTTTAACAGGACGACATGGAGTTTTAATATCGTACGAAGCATTTTTAAATATTGTATCGAGCCAGATTGATCAATACATAAAGTTCTTAAAAGGATGGCGAGAAACGAATTTTAGGCGTCCTATTCCATCGTTAAATCTGGTTGCAACCAGTACACTTTGGAGGCAGGAACATAATGGATTTACCCATCAAAACCCAACATTAATAAATTCTTTTGTAACAAAATTTGATCCGAATGTTAAAGTATACTTTCCTATTGATGTAAATTCACTTTTGGCCACTGCCAATACAGTTTTTGGTTCCAGTAATGGTGTAAATCTAATTGTTGAGTGTAAAAGAGATTTACCGCAATGGTTTAGCCTAGATCAATCACACACACTTGTTAAAAAAGGCTTTTTAGATTTACCTCTTTCTAGTTTACGATCTGAAAATACCTACGATTTACTTATTATCTCGATAGGCGATTACCAAAATCTCGAGACTATTGCAGGGATAAGTTTAATAAAAGAATTCTTCCCAAATATTAATGTTAGAGCTATTAATGTTAGCGAAATTTCAGGTAACGGTTTTGCCTCGGAAGAAGGCAGAGAGGAATTTTTAAAAATACTAAAAGAATCTTCTTTTACGCTGTTTAACTTCCATGGATATCCTACTGCTATTGAGCAACTGTTATTTAAAGCTGGAATTTCTGCAGCAAGTGTTAAGGTTTTAGGTTATATCGAAAAGGGGACAACAACAACACCATTTGATATGGAGGTGCAAAATAAAGCAAGCAGGGTTCATGTTCTTTTAGAATCGACTATGGCATTGTTTAGATTAAATAAAATCTCGGAAGGTGACATGGAAAGGGTTAAAAACTGGTGTAGCGAGTTTTTTGTTAGACACAATAAATATATTGCAGAAAATAACACCGATCTTCCCGAAATAACTAGCTGGGAATTTAAAATTTCTCCTACCCATTAATTACATTCGGGAGATACAAATTTTACCAGATAACTATATTCGGGATCCAACTCTAAATATGTAAGAAATTGGTCAAGTATACGACATTGTGGAGAATTTCCTCATTTTAATTTCAGGCTTTTTTGAAGTAAAAAAATTACTCTTACACCTGCCCGAGGATATACTAAAAAGTCAAAATAGTTTTTTAAAAGTTTCGGAATTTAGTTTTCTACTGGTTCGATTCCCACACTTTCTAAAAATTCTAGTGCTAAAAGATTGGATTCAGGCTTATAAACAAAATCAAAATACAGTTTCAATTCGGTATCATTTGGGCTAACTTTTGTAGGTAGAACTGCAGCTAAGAAAGTTTTAAAGATTTTCAAAGCCGCATCTTCTGATATCACAAGTGTTTTTGAATCTAAGCTTTGTCCGGTAAGAACATCAGCAAGTTTAAATGCATTTGTAAACTCGCTATCAGTTGACGGCGAAAATAATATTTGTAATCTTCTTAAAAAAGTTAGTTCAAAATATTTACTGGGGTCAATACCATATCTCGGGTTAACATTAAATACCTTTATCTTCTGTTGGAACAAACTTGTAAAGATATCATTTATTGTAGGGTTTTCGGGTTTAAGTGACATAAAAAAATAGTATAACTACACAAGTATAGCATACTGTTACCAAACTACAGCATTTTTTGTATGTCGTTTGTTTTTTTTGAGCTGATTATATTTTTAAACCCAAGCTTTTTGGCTTCTTTAATTCTTTTTTCCTCAAGATACACTTTTCTAATTTCGCCACCAAGCCCTATTTCACCAAAATAGACTGAATCTGAGGGAATAGGAGAATTTTTAATTGAAGAAACTATTGCTTTTAAAACAGCCAAATCGAGAGCTGGATCGGAAATTTTTATTCCGCCCGTAATATTTACGTATACATCGGTTTCACCTGTTGATATTTTTAGTTTTTTTTCAATAACTGCCAGAATTAAAAATAACCTGTTTAAATCGAACCCAACCGATGTTCTCCTAGGATTGGTAAAATAGCTTTTAACACATAAAGCCTGAACTTCGACCAAAAGCGGTCTGTTTCCCTCTATTACAATACAGTAAACAACACCATTAAGGTTTACTTGCTTTTCTAAAAGTTCTCTGGAATCGGTTACCTCTTTTAATCCGGTGAGTTCCATTTTAAAAATTCCTACTTCATCTGTTGGTCCAAAACGATTTTTTTCGACACGTAAAATCCTTAATTCCCCCCTTTTATCTCCTTCAAAAAGCAAAACAGTATCTACCATGTGTTCTAAAATCATTGGCCCGGCAATATCACCTGATTTAGTAATATGACCGATAATTAATGTTGAGATATTGTAGCCTTTAGATAAAGAGGTAATTATATTTGCACATTCGGAGATCTGGCTAACCGAACCTCTTGCTCCTGCAGCGTTTTCGGAATAAAGCGTTTGAATCGAATCTACAACAATAAAATTGAATTTAGAATTATTTGAAGCAATATATTTTTCAATTGCATTAACATTAGTTTCCGCAACAAATGTTACATTTTTTAATGCAAGTTTTATTCTGATAGCTCTATCCTTAATTTGCAAAGGGGATTCTTCTCCGCAAAGATAAAGTATTTTTTTTCCTTGTTCGGATAAAGAATTAATCAGTTGAAGTGTAAGGGTGCTTTTCCCAATTCCTGGAGAACCCGCCAATAATATTACCTGCCCGGGCACAAGCCTTCCTCCAAGAGTATTATCAAATTCCAATATCCCTGTTTTAATCTCGGAGGTAGTTAATAAAGTATTTTTTTCTAGGTTGTTAAGATATATCTCAACTATTTTGCTATCTTTCTTTTTATTCTTGGTTCCTTTAAAAAGAGTAGATTCACTCTCTATAATTGTATTCCAGCTTTGGCAATTTTCGCACTTACCGGACCATTTTGTGTACTCTTTTTGGCACTTTGAGCAAATAAACATAATTTTAGCTTAACAATTTTATTATATATTCTAAAGCCGATTCTGCACCCATTTCGAGGTGTGCAACACCGGCTTTTTGATGCCCGGTTGCAAAATGTCCTTCCTCTGATAACTTTTTTATTAGGTCTATTTTACATAAATTGCTTATTCTAAAACTTACCCGTGCATTTTTTCCGTTGTTATCATCTCTTATTAGAACAAAAACAGGATACCCTTTAATTTTCCCACCAAAGATTTTTTTAAAAGTCTCGTCCAGCTTCTCTTTTAGCCATCCATCTCCAAATTTTTTTACTATGTTACTTTCATCTTCTTTGGTGATTACTATGGCACATAGCTTTTTTTCAGGTAAGAATTTTACTTTGCCTGTAAGCCATATTAAAAATTCAAAGCTTTTTTGCGAAAAAAGTTGTTCAGATATCTGGTAGTAATCTAAATTACTTTTCATCAAAGTTTCGGCAAACGCAAACGTCCCGGGATAAATGCTATGCGTAAAATTATTTGTGTCGCTAACTAGAGAATACATTAAAAATCTGGCAATTTCATCTGATTCTATTTTGCTTTGCATAACTGTATCAAAAAGAACCTTCCCTGTTGAACAGTCGACTTTTCTGTATGTTTGTTCTGGAAGGTCTCTTTCGATTGTGCCACTTTGGTGGTGGTCTATATTAATAATTTTTTGTTTATCGATCGAATTTTCTATGTTGGAATAATTAAATGTAAAAAATTGAGTCCATTCATTTCCATCTATTAAGAAAATTAGGTCGTACTTTGTAAAATCGAAAGAATTAACAAATTCTCGATTAACATAGCCTATCCCTTCAAAATCGTTTAGATAAGCGGGTATTTCCGAAAAAACAATAATAGAAGCCTTTTTAGAGCTATTCCTTTCCAAAAAAAGTTTTAATGCAATGGAGCTTGCTATAGAGTCCAAATCGAGAGGCCTCGATGGAATTATTAAAAAATTACTTTTTTTTTCGATTTTTTTTATCAGGCTATCTATCATTTATTTATAGCGATATTACAATCTCTTCTTCTACAAGCTTTCCCTCAAAGAATGTAGAAGCTTTAATAATATTTTCGCCTTTTTGAAGTGTTACTGTAATCCCTCCATTATTTTCGCGGCTAAGATTGTATTCGAAATAGGTATTCATATCCTGGTTTTTTATTGTCCAGATTATATCAAATGAATATCCCTGCCATTCTTTTCCATCTATTATTGCTACAGCAGATAACTGGTATATAAGTTTTTCGATCTTCTCGGAATTTATGTTAAGTTCTACTTTTATATCTGCATTGATATCGTCTATTTGAGCAGGTTTATTAACATAGAAAGTAATACCTACAGCAAATGCTGCTATACCCAAAGTAATTACTAAAGCCAAAGGTTTACCTAAAAAACCATATCGTGGTTTTGATAATGAAGATATCTTTTTAGCCTGAATAATAATTATAGAAATAAGAACAGTACATACAATTACTGCAATTATAAATACGGCAGGGATGCTAAGAGAGTTGTTTTCCAAGGTTTTTGCTTTATAAGATATGTTTTTAACATTTTAAATCAGATAAGAAAATTTTTACAGAAAAAACTTTTATAGAGTGTAAAAATAAACTACAATATACTTATAAAAATATTGAAATAATATGGAACCTCACCCGGTGCCTCAAAACATAATCGATGTAGAATTTAAGCTATTTGGATCTTTTTCGCTTAGGCAATTTGCCAAAATCTTTATTGGTTGCATTATGGGGGTTGTAACTTATGCTATCGAACCCATACCAGGATTGCTCAGACTTGTATTAATTTTTATCTTTGTATTTGGCGGAATTTTAATGGCGATTGTTCCAAGGTTTGACGTAATGGTTTGGGGGTTTTTAAAAGCCGTATTTATCTCTCCTCGTTATGTTTGGGTTAGAGAATTAAAAACACCCGAAATTTTTGATATAGATAAACTTACAAGACTAGATTCTGGTAAGAAGGTAAGTTCGGGAGTTAATGCAAAAAAAGTTCGGTTGGAAGAAATAGGTTTTACAGATGATAATTCTCGACTGCAGGCTTTTTTTGATAAAGAGGATGCTGTAGAGGACTTCGTGCTGGATTCAACCAGACAAGCTAATTTTGGAAGGACATATTCACAACTCTTTGGTGAGTCTTCGACTCCCGTAAAAAATCAAGAGGAAGAGATTTTTATGCCATCAAAACAAAGCGTAGAAACCTCCAGGTTTAAAAGTGAACAGGAATACATCGAAGAGATAGAAAGATTAAAACGAAAATTAAAAGGAGAATTAAAGGAGCCGTTATCCAAAGAAAAGGAAGAGGATATTATGGACGAGATTAATACTCTTTATAGCGAATTAAAAGTTTTACAAAAATCGTCTGAACCAATGCAATCCGTTTCTAAAGGCAGCAAAGCTGTGTTAATGCCGGTAGAAAATTTGGGGCATATATTATTTGGAGTAGTAGTTAAAAAAGACGGGTTAGCTATCGAAGGAGCAAAAATTTTAATTTTAAGATTTAAAGACCTTTCAACTGTTTTAGAAACATATACTGATAAAAACGGAAAGTTTTCGACAAAAGAAAAGCTGGACTTTGGAGTATATGTTATAAAACTGGAAGCCAAAGGGTATAAATTCCCTCAGTTTAAAATAGAGGTTAAAAAAGAAACTCCTCACGGATTTAAGTTTAGAGCTCTTTAATACTATTAATATTTGTATTTTCGCTGTATAATTCTTTGCAAAAAAAATGTCGGAGTGGTGGAATGGTAGACACGACGGACTTAAAATCCGTTGCCCGTTTCGGGCGTGAGGGTTCAAGTCCCTCCTCCGATAATCTAGATTTTTTGTTATGGAACTAACTGGTTATTTAATTCCCAGCGGAAACTTTTTAGTTATCTCAATTACTTCTGTTCTTATTTTCAAGATAGCTGGGTGATTTCTAATCTTCTCGTTAAATTCATTAAAGTCTAAACTTGCAAATTCCTTAGCAACAGCAATAACATCGTTAATCCATTGAGCAAGTTGCTTCATTTCAGATTCTTTCATTCCTCTAGTTGTTATTGAAGGTGTCCCAATTCTAAGACCCGACGGATTAAGCGGGCTTCCCGTTTCGTAGGGAATTGTATTCATGTTAGAAACGATGTTGGCATAATTTAACGCTCTTGCGGCAAATTTGCCCCCTATTTCTTTATTTCTCAAATCAATTACTATTAGGTGTTTATCTGTGCCACCGCTTACTAGTTTAAAGTCAAAACTTAGAAGTTCTTTAGCTAATGCCTGAGCATTACTTACAATCTGTGCTGCGTAACTTTTAAATTCTTGTGTATCTATTTCGAACAATGCTTGTGTAATTCCTGCAATGGTACCATTGTTAGGACCACCTTGCATACCCGGAATAACTGATTTGTTAACTAAATCAATTATCTCTTGTTTTGCAATAATGGAAGCTCCTTTGGGACCTCGAAAAGTTTTGTGCGTTGTAAATGTTATAACATCGGCAATTCCAACCGGACTTTCTAAGGCCTCACCTGCAATTAAACCTGCCTCGTGGGCAATGTCTGCCATGTAATAGGCATCAACTTTATGGGCAATTTCCTTCATTCTTTTATAGTTTATAAGTCGAGGATAGGCAGTGCCGCCGGTAATTATCAATCTGGGTTTTTCAGCCAAAGCTAATTGCTCTATAAAATCATAATCAAACAGATTTGTTGAGGGATCAGTTTTGTACTGAACAACATTATAAATTTTAGAAACGATATTTACTTTTCTTGATCCCCCGTAATAAACCATTTTTTGTTTAGCATCGCCAAAATTTGATTGCTCGTCTTTAGCGCCATAGCTCCATCCGTGAGACAGATGTCCGCCATCAGGCAGATACATACTTAAAATTTTATCTCCCGGATTTAAAATTGCGTTGTACACAATAAGATTCGCATTTGAACCGGCAAGCGGCTGTACATTTACTCCCCAGTTTTGCGGAAGTTTAAAAATTTTTCGGCTCATTTCAATGCAAAGATTTTCAAGCTGATCAATAAATTCATTTCCCTCGTAGTATCTGGATCCGGGATATCCTTCCGAATATTTATGCATTGCAACGGAACTTACGGCTTCTCTAACAGCTTTCGAAGTAAAATTTTCGGAGGCAATTAGATCTAAAGTGGTAAGTTGTCTGTTTAGCTCGTTGTTTAGAATAGTTTGTAATTGAGAATTCATGTAACTTAGGTTAACAATTAATTAGTTGAATGTTACTTTCCTTTCTGATTAATAAATAATCATTGTAACACCGTTTATTTCAGCTTTATGTTTTTTTGGTTATACCATTTGGAGAAGCTTTAGAATTTAACTAAAGCAGATTATTAAACAAATTTATTAAATTTTCAACCGTGTAAGTTTTTTAGTTTACGGCTATTTCTATATCTTTAAACACTTTACTCCCTGTTGTTTTGTTTTGACCTTGATATTTTCCTGTATAAGGATTTATTGCGTTTTTATCCATAAAGCAAAATACGAGTTGACAAATTCTTCTACCTGCTTTTATTTTTATAGGCAAAGAATTTGCATTATACATTTCCAAAGTGATTTTACCTTTAAACCCTGGGTCTACCCAGCCGGCATTTTGAATAAATAATCCCATACGTCCAATTGAACTTCTTCCTTCTACAAATGACGTAACATTATTCGGCAATTCTATATACTCATTTGTTGTAGCGAGAATAAACGAATGTGCCGGAATAGTTATTACTTCGGCAGTAATTTCGTTGTATTTTATTTCAGTATCCATAGATATTATTTCCATTTCATGGTCTTCAATTTTTAAAAAATGATTGCCAAGTGTACAATCTATTGAAGCAGACTGAATAGAATTATCTGTAAGTGGTTCTACAATAATCTGACGTGATGAAATCATTTCTTTAAGAGTACCATCGGATATAACCATATAAAAAATTAAAAAGTATATTATCAACAAGATACCATAATTTGTGGCTTAATAATATTTTAGAAATTTTATCTGATCTCTATTGATTGATTTATGATTTAAACAAAAAATTTCTTTTTTTCATCTGCAATTAGTATTAAGATGTAGTTAATAGTTGTTAATTTAAATTTATTAAAGAATATTTAGATTTGTTAAAATACGTTCTAGAAAACGGAAAGGAAAGAACTAACAGGACAGGTGTTGGAACCATAGCTGTTTTTGGCAGCCAAATGAGGTTTAAAATGCAAGAAGGATTCCCTGCCGTAACTACAAAGAGACTAGCATTTAATGCGGTCAAAGCAGAACTGATATGGTTTTTAAAAGGATCATCTGATGTTAAAGAACTGCAAAAGATGGGTTGTCATATTTGGGATGCTAATGCAAATGCAAGTTACTGGAAGCCCAAAGCTAAATTTGACGGGGACCTGGGAAGAGTATACGGTGTTCAATGGAGGTCTTGGAAAAAACCCGACGGAACGACAATTGACCAGTTAGAAGATGTTATAGAAAAAATAAAAAATAACCCATATGATAGACGGTTAATAGTAACTGCCTGGAATCCCGGCGAACTTGATCAAATGGCATTGCCGCCATGCCACATGTCTTTTCAGTTTTTTGTATCGGAAGGTAGGCTTTCATTGCAAATGTATCAACGAAGTGCTGACATGTTTTTAGGAGTTCCGTTTAATATCGCTTCATACTCTCTTTTACTTCACATTGTTGCTCAAATTACAGGATTAGTTGCTGACGAATTTATTCACGTTTTGGGCGATACCCATATTTACCTTAATCACATTGAGCAGGTAAAAGAACAGTTGAGTAGAAAACCTATGCTTTTGCCTAAACTTTGGTTAAATCCTGATATAAAAAACATTAATGATTTTAAAATGGATGATATAAAACTGGAGGAATATAATTTCCACCCTGCTATTAAGGCAGAAATGGCGGTATAATAAAAACAACCGAGTTATTTTTGGGTCTAGATTACTTTAAAAGCATATGAGCTTTTAATGTACAATCTAGTAAATGAAAAACAAGTATTTAAACAGGGCGCGAATTAGTGAGCGAAAAT
>JAMQHH010000032.1 GCA_025993875.1 Candidatus Dojkabacteria bacterium | reverse complement strand
ATATTTACTTGATATAATTAAGCCTTAAAGATATAATTATAGGCACAAAAATAAGTATGGCAAATAAAGCTGCAATAGCAAAAAATAAAAAACAAATTATTAAGTTGAAAAATGGCAACAGTCCTTTTAAATCTGTTAGGTATAGAAACAGATGTCAAGTTTGCGGAAGAGCAAGAGGATATGTTCGCAAATTTAAAATGTGCAGAATATGCTTGCGGGAAAAAGCTTTGTATGGAGAGCTGCCCGGAGTTAAAAAGTTTTCGTGGTAATATTTTAATAAAAGATTTATGGTAACCGATCCTATTGGAGATTTTTTAACAAGAATAAGAAACGCTCAAGCTCGTAAGTATGACGAGGTTGTTTTGCCATCTACACGAATGATTGCGGATATCTGCAAAATTTTAAAAGCCGAGGGCTTTATTTTAAATTACGAGATTATTGAAAAATCACCACAAAATGAGCTTAAGGTAAAACTTAAGTACGTTAACGAAATTCCAGCTATCAGAGAACTGGTAAGAGTTTCCAAGCCGGGTGTTAGAAAGTACGTAGGTTATAGAGATATTAAGCCAATAATGAACGGGTTAGGGGTTGCAATATACTCAACTCCCAATGGTGTAGTAAAAGGAGAGGATGCCTACAAAAACAAAGTTGGCGGTGAATATATCTGTTATATATATTAAATTTTACATTAATTAAAGTTGTCTAGAATAGGAAAATTGCCAATAACAATTCCATCCAATGTACAGGTTGATCTTGCTAAAAAGCCAGGGGTAACTTTAATTACTGTAAAAGGACCAAAAGGAGAGTTACAAATGGAGGCTAAAGACTATGTAAAAGTTATTTCGGAAAATAATTCTGTAAAGTTAGAAAAAACTGGTGAATCTAAAAGCCATAAAGCATATTGGGGGCTTTACAGAACTTTAATTGCCAATATGGTAAAAGGTGTTTTAGAGGGATACAAAAAAGATCTTGAGATAGTGGGAATAGGTTATAGAGCAGAGATGCAGGGAAACAAGTTAGTTTTGTCTTTAGGATATTCGCACAAGATAAACTATATTCCACCACAAAATATTGAAATAGCAGTAGCGGATCAAACAAATTTATCGGTAAGCGGGCCTGATAAACAATTAGTCGGTGAGGTTGCAGCTAAAATACGTGCATTTAGGAAACCAGAACCATACAAGGGAAAAGGTGTAAGATATAAAAACGAAAAAGTAAGAAGAAAATCAACTAAGACAGCATCTAAATAAAATGAATAAAATTCAAAAACGACAAAGAAGAATAAAACATATTAGAAAAAAAATCTCGGGATCGGATTTAATTCCAAGATTAACAGTTTTTAGATCTAATAAGCATATTTATGCTCAATTAGTGAACGATTTGGAGCATAAAACAATTCTTTTTGGTTCAGATTCTAAGGAGGTGAAAGGGAAAAAGTTTGAATCGGCGTTAAATGTTGGTAGAGAAATTGGAAAAAAGATTGTTCAAAATGGGATTCAAAAGATTGTATTTGATAGAAGAGGATACAAATACCATGGAAGAGTAAAGGCAATAGCTGATGGTATTAGAGAAGCAGGAGTTATTTTTTAAAAAGCTTAAAAAAAGATATGACAGATAAAACTGTAGAAAAGACAAAAGAACAAGTAATAGAAACAAAACCTGTAGAAAAAAACAGATCTAAACTAAGGCCTCCTTTAAAAAGGTTTGATAAAAAGGAGGAAAAAGATCCGTTTGATCACAAAATAATCGATATTAGAAGAGTAACTAAAATGTACAAAGGTGGTAGAAGAATGAAAATAAGTGTGTTTGTTGTTGTTGGTGATAAAAAGGGAAGAGTAGGACTTGGAATTGGTAAAGGTTCTGATGTAAAAACTGCGCAGGATAAGGCGATTTCTAAAGCGAAAAAATCTCTTTCATTTGTCCAGTTAAAGGGAAACACGATTCCTCATCAAGTTAAATTTAAATTTAGGGCTGCTACAGTGTTAATGAAACCGGCATCTGCTGGAACAGGAGTTATTGCAGGTTCATCCATGAGAATGGTAGCAGAAGTTGTAGGCATTAAAGATATTTTAGGTAAAGTTATCGGATCCAATAATCAAATAACTAATGCATATGCAACTATTGGAGCTTTAAAATCTTTGCGATCAACAAGGTTATAATCTATGTTACATAATTTACAGTCACCAAAAACAAATAAAAAATCAAAGCAATTGGGAAGAGGTACAAGTAGTGGAGTCGGAGGGCACACTGTAGGAAGAGGAGGTAAGGGAGCAACCGCGAGATCGGGTTTTCAGTATCCGAGAAGATGGTTTGAAGGAGGACAAAATCCTATAAACAAAAGATTGCCCAAATTACGGGGAGAAGCTCGTAAGGGACATGCAGGCACCGCAGGAAAAGCAATTAGAGCAAATACAGTTAAAGCAGTTATAAAATTAAGCGAGCTTGAAAGTAAGGTAAAATTAGAGAATCCCGAAAAAGTTGATATGCAATATTTAGCTGGCAGCGGATTGCTAAGACTTAGATATAACAAAGAAATATCACCAAAGATATTGTTTGATAAAGAGGTAAATACTTCTATAAAAATAGAAGGAATAAAGGTTTCTAAAAAAGTCAAAGATGCAATTACCAAAGCGGGAGGAAGTGTAAATTAATCTACCTTTCAATTTAGAAATCTTAATTAAACTTAAATGCAGTCTACCGATAAAAGATACAACGAATTCGATATCTCCAGAAAAACAACAAAATCATCATATCGATCTAACGGAGTATTCAGAATTTTTAGACCACTTTTTTCTAACCAAATTACAAGGTTCTTTTCTACCTTCATCAAAAATAAAGAGATCTTTAATAAGATCTTAATTACTTTGGGAATTGTTGTAGTGTATAGAATTCTTTCCACAGTACCTTTACCTGGAATGGATATGACAGTGTTTGAAAATCTTTTAAGCAATCGAACAACAACAGAGGCAAACTATCTCTTTTCATTATTCACTGGTGGGAGATTAGAGTCTCCAAGTATTGTAGGAATGGGGCTTGCAGCGTATATTAATGCCTCGATTATAATGCAAATGCTTCCTTATGCTTTACCTAAACTAAAAGAGATACAAAAACAAGGGGAAAGAGGAAGACAGATTATTAATCAATATACAAGATTTTTAACTTTACCTCTTGCACTTCTTTATTCATTTGGCTATTTGGTGTTTTTATCACAGCAAAACTTTAGCACGT
>JAMQHH010000031.1 GCA_025993875.1 Candidatus Dojkabacteria bacterium | reverse complement strand
TTTTTCGGACAAATCGAAGACTATATTTACCTCTACCGATTCAATAACTTTTTGTTCTTTGTTATATTCCGGTATATATAAAATTAAAAAAAGATATTTCTCATCTTCAATAAATTCAATTCGGGTGTTTGGGGAAGAAAGTCTGCTTAATATGTGCTTATTAACATTAACTTTTGAGGCAAAGTTACTTACATCGCTATCTTCGGGATTTATAGTTACAAAAAGTTGATCGCTAAGTTTTTTCATGCTTAAAATCACTTAAGATAATTTAATATATAACAAGCTTATCAGAAAAAAATATTTTTTCATATTATTCCTGTAAGAATAATGCTGATTTTATTTTTAACTGAAAAACAGTTTCAAAAAGCTGTACAAGTAAAATAAAAAGCTCTTTATTTGCATTTTTTGAAGGTTTTAGTTTTTTGACTAAATAAATGGAATCGGCATTTTGCAGGTATTTTAAAACTTTATAGGGCGTTATCGATAAAAATTTTTCTATTGTACCTTCGGGTAAAGAAAAATTAAGTTGAACTTTATCCTTATCAATTAATAAATCGGAAAAAAAATGAAGTTCGTGTCCTAACAACTGCATAAGTCTTATTAAAAAGTAATTTAATTCTAGAAAAATGTCTTTTGGAGTTTGATAAATAATTTCTTCCAGCAAAATATAAATTAAAATCTCTTCCTGCCCTTCAAAAATTATTCTGCCTGTTACCTCGCATATAAACGAAAGATAATAAAACCCCTCAAGGGATGTTTTTCCAAGTTCGCATTCGGTCTTTAACGCAATGCTTTTTAAAACAGGTACTGTATATCCTTCTACAATTTCTACATTTACTTTGTTACCAATCTCTAAAAATAAATTTTTTTTTGAGTAACCTTTAGTAGAACCTTTACTTAAAATCGTGTACTTTTCACCAAGGCTGGATAAAACGCAGAATGTAATAGAATTATTGGTCGACTTAATAACTTTGTAAATTATTCCTTCGATATTTAAAGTCTTATTCATAAAAAAAATTATATCATTACCGTTTGATAGAACTGATAACTTTATGCAATAATTGTATTAAAGAGTAATAAATTATTTTACAAATACTATGAATAAAGATTCTAAACTTAGCGAAGCCGAGATTTTAATTGCCGAATTTAATTATGCAGCTCAAACTTCCTTTCAGGCAAACGAGGATAGGGTAAAGATATTTAATCTTTTGGTACTAAATATAGGATCGATTATCATTGCTTTATTTTTTACCGAAAGCGCAAAGATATTAACAAATCAAATTATCGGAACAACACTTATTTTACTTGCCTTTATAGGTGTACTGTTTCTTATGCAATTAGGAAGGCTAAGAACTG
This sequence comes from Candidatus Dojkabacteria bacterium, assembly GCA_025993875.1. Classification (GTDB taxonomy): domain Bacteria; phylum Patescibacteriota; class Dojkabacteria; order J137; family J137; genus JAMQHH01. Next base: position 1,178 of record JAMQHH010000031.1, on the reverse strand, counting down.
CATGGATAGATAGTGTTAAATCTATGAATAAAATTAAAGACTATTATATAAAAAAATTTCCTGAGATCGAAGAGGCATTTTTATGGAAAAGTACTACTGTGCCAAGAATTTTAAAACTTACTTCGATAAGTTTTTTGCTGAGTATTACCATGATCGCGATAAACTTAATAACTTTTTGGGTAGGAATATACTTGCTTTCGGGAATATTTTGGGTTTCTGTACTATTTTCAATATTTTTTTTGATTTTACAAATATTTTTTTTAAATTTTATTTACAAGCGCAAATGATCAAAGCTGTAAATCTAAAAAAAGTTTACAAACTAGGTGGAGATACTGTTAATGCGTTAAATGGTGTATCCATACAAATTGAAAAAGGAGAAATGGTTGCCATAACAGGTACTTCGGGAAGTGGAAAATCCACACTAATGCATATTATTGGAGGTCTCGATACTCCACACAAGGGGGAAATTGTTGTAAATAATATAAATCTTTCAAAAGCAGGGAGGGCAAAACTTGCTAGATATAGAAATAAAGCAATAGGATTTGTTTTTCAAACTTTTAATCTCGAACCCCAGTTAACTACTCTCGAAAATGTAGAGCTTCCGTTAATCTTTTCTAACATTAAAAGAAAGAAAAGACGTGAACTTGCAATGGATGCAATAAAAAAAGTAGGCCTGGAAGACAGAACAAATCATAAACCATCCGAACTAAGTGGAGGGCAAAGGCAAAGGGTAAGTATTGCCAGGGCAATTGTAAACTCTCCGGGCATAATACTTGCAGACGAGCCTACGGGAAATCTAGACAGCAAAAACGGCAAGAAAATAATTGATCTTCTTAGGGATCTAAATAAGAATGAAGGAGTAACAGTTGTTATAGTAACCCACGATGAAGATATAGCAAAAACTGCAGATAGAATAATAAAAATAAAGGATGGCGAGATAGTAGTGTAAAACTGGATAATGTTATAAAGATTGATAAATATTATTATTTTTTGCTTAACGAAAATTAAATACAGTGCTACAATGTCCGGGTTTAAATTAAGAAAGAACGAATTATGATAAATAAAAAGACAAAGATTGTTTGCACAATAGGGCCTGCCAGCTGGGATCCTACTGTTTTAGAGAAAATGATACAAAACGGGATGAACTGTGCTAGGGTAAATGGTGCCTTTGCTGATTC
>JAMQHH010000030.1 GCA_025993875.1 Candidatus Dojkabacteria bacterium | reverse complement strand
CTTGATTTCCTTACCGATTCTTTTGAACATATATTTATTTTAACAATTAATATATTTTCTCAGAATCTTGTCTTAGTTTACAGGGTACCGGTCATCATCAGCGTAATCGACTGAATTATCAATGTTTTGGAGCTGTTCACAACTTGCAATTAGCCATGGGTTAAGAGCAGATCCATCCCCACCACTAAAAAGTACCGGGTTGTTTACATGAAAAGCTGCATTAATAAACGGTGTATCTATTGCTACTCCAGCAGCATCAGAAGTAAAAAAACTAACACTATAATCCCCTCCTAAAGAAGGATTAGTTAAACCGTGCAAAATTACTTCAACATAAGACCCCGAGGGATATCCTCATTTAGAACAATGTAAGGATTTTGCCCGCCTACAACAGTTGCAGGCACTGTATAATTATAATCTACTGTTATATCGGCTAAAAGGTTTATTGGAACTAAAATTTCTGCAGGAAAGCTGGCTTCAAAGGCCCTGTCTTGCATTGCAGTAAGTGGGGTAACAGTAACGTATCGGAATGTATAGTTGGTTATCGCAGCTGCTTCGGGGTTATCAAAGCTGTAATCTATTCCTACCATAGTTTCGGCAGTAACTTTAGTTACCATAGAGCCGACAACAGAAAATAAAAATAGCAGAAGAAAAATACTGAGCTTGTTACGCATAGCAATATATAATAATATATAATTACATTATAAGTTTAACTGAAAAATAAAAATTTTCAAATGGAAAATTAAGATAATTCTATTGGGTGAGACACATGTCGGAAGGCACACTGTCTTAGAATTGATACGAGCAGTATTATCACAAAACTTGTTTAGAAAAGAGTAAGCTGTTATTATTTTACTGTTTAACAATAAATATGTTTGTTTATGGAACTTATCTATTCACTTTTGGCAACTTTTTTTGTAAGCGCAGTTTCGCTAGTAGCAGTTGTTTTACTAATAGTAAAAATTAGCTCCAAAAGTTTTATTATTACAGGATTAATCTCCTTCGCTGCCGGCAGTCTTATCGGAGATGTTTTTTTTCACCTTTTACCCGAAAAAATTGAGATTAACGGAGGAGAATTAAATGCCGAAACCGGAATAATGATAATTTCCGGAATACTGCTTATGCTTATAGTAGAGGCTATTTTACATTGCAGCCACGACTCTAACGAAGAACTGGAGCATCATCAAAAAGAAAACAAAAATATTGCGAAATTAAACATTATAGGGGATGCTATCCATAACACTCTAGACGGAATAGCAATTGGAGCCAGCTTTCTTGTTTCACCTGCTGCAGGTATTGCTTCGACTCTAGCGGTAATTTTACACGAAATTCCTCAGGAACTCGCCGATGTCTCTGTGCTAATTTACTCAGGCTGGCAAAGAAAAAAGATTTTGATTATAAATTTTTTAACTGCATTAGCAGCAATGGGAGGAGCGCTTTTAGTTTTTATTTTTTACAGCCTGGTTGATAATGTTGAACAAATCTTAGTTCCAATAGCAATCGGTCAGTTTTTGTATATAGCATTAGCCGATCTTGTGCCTGTTATCCATAAAAAATCGGGAATTAAAAAATACTTTCTGGAAGTTACAATGTTTATCCTTGGATGTTTTACAATGTTTCTGCTTACATTTACAGAAAAAGGTTAGTAAAATAATTTTATTATGAAAAAACTTCCTCCATGGTTTTATTTCGGAATAATAATAAATGTTCTTTTTTGGATAATATCGTGGGGACAAATTAAACCATTTTCTTACTATTCTTTCTTCTTTATCTGGCTAGGTTACATTCTTGCCATCGACGGATTAAATTTTAAAATTAAAGGTTGGTCAATGCTTTCTAAAGACAAAACAGCCTTTTTATTTATGTTTATTTTGGGCGGAATTTTTTGGTGGTATTTTGAATTTGTAGTTGAAGTTACAAAAAATTGGTACTACATTTCGTCAAAAGAGTGGGGTAGCGGTGTGCGGGTAGTTGTCGCTACTTTATTTTTCTCAACATTTTTTATTAGCATACTCGAAACAATTAGTTTGGTTATTAATCTAAATCTTATAAAACCTGCAATAAGATTTATTAAGGGTGTAAAATATACCCCGTTAATCTTTTTTATTGTTGGAATTATTTCAATACCTCTAACAATTTTCTTCCCAAATTATTTTTTCCCATTTTTATGGATTACACTTTTTTTAATTCTGGATCCAATAAATTACTGGGCAGGCAGAGATTCTTTGATCAAAGATTGTTTAAATAACAACTGGAGCAGAATTTTTGCTATTGGGCTGGGAGGGTTAATAACTGGTTTGTTTTGGGAACTATGGAATTACAATGGCGATCCTAAATGGATTTACAATGTGATGTTTGTTGATTTTGCAAAAGTCTTCGAAATGCCGATTTTGGGTTATTTGGGGTATATTCCTTTTGCGTTCGAAATGTTTGCATTGTATTCACTTATTCAAGACAAATTTGGATTTCCTAACGACAATTATTTTGTAGCAGATAAGGCTGCATCGAATACTAAAACCGATAACAAGCGTATTATTTTGGCCGGAGTAATGGCAGTAATTTTGGTAAACATTTTTATAAATTCAACTGTGTCCCGTTTACCTGTTTATGGCGAGAAAACCGACAGTGAACCTGAATTGCAAAGTTTTTTGGGATCAATTTATTACTGTGGGCTTGGCATAAATAGAAAAGGGATTTGCTTGCTAACCGATAATAGAGAGCTTTACACAATAAGAGCCGACAACAACACAAAATTTATTCCGGGAAGATACCAAATTACAGGAAACCTTGTTATAGACGAGCCATGGCTTAAATCAATAAAACTAAAAGATGCTAACGCTTTGGACAAGCAGGTAGATTAACGGTAAGGCAGGAGACTTTGTTATCGAGGTTAAATTAAATCAATTTATTGCACAAGCAGAAATGCCAGAAAAAGCGTCGATATTTTTTTTGGAAGCCATAACTAAGCCTGTTTTTGTTAGTTCGATTGGGGATGCAAAATTAAAAATGATTAGAATCGATTCAGTCTTAATAGCCTTTGTATATTTAGGAAATGGATAACGATACGTTGAAATCTGGAATATACCGTATTACTTAAATTCAAATTAGGTATCAATTGGATTTGGAATTCAAAATTTTAGCCTAAATTCTCAGAAGATATTATCATCTGTAGAATATTTAAAAGTTACAGGGTGCGAAAAATTCTAGCCAAGTTCCAACAAACTTTGTAAAAACGTCTACTGTAGATGGTTGCTTTGATAAGCATAAAAAATTGACATCAAATCAAAAACTTTCTAAACTGGTATAGAGATAATTCAATATATATGGAGAGAAAAAAAATTACTGTTTTGTCGGTTCTTTTTTTAGTTCTTGTTGCAAGTTTTGCACTTAACCTTGTTCTTTTAAATAAACCTACCGATTTATCAACAATTTTACCAAGAGCCGACGATCAATCTATTGCCGATTATCTTTCTAAAATTATTGATTTGCCGTCTAACGAAAGCCCTACAATTGCCGAAGTAAAAGACGCCCCTAACCTTAAACTGCAGG
>JAMQHH010000029.1 GCA_025993875.1 Candidatus Dojkabacteria bacterium | reverse complement strand
CTTAGAACACTTACAATTATTAAAAACGCTTTGGAGATTATTGAAAAGAGAACAGGAAAAAAAATAGATATAACTAAAATCCCCGAAGACGATCCAAAGGCATTTGAGCTTTTTTGCAAAGCAGAAACTGTTGGGGTTTTTCAGTTTGAAGGCGGAGCAATGCAGCAATTTTTAAAAGAGTTAAAACCTCAAAATCTGGAGGATATCTGTTTTTTGGCAGCAGCATATAGACCTGGCCCCATGAAATACATTCCTGATTATATTTTATGCAAACATGGTAAAAAGGATCCTGAGTACTTAATCCCTGAGCTTGAACCAATTCTTAACAAAACATTTGGGTTTCCAATTTATCAGGAGCAGCTGTTAAAAATCTGTATGGATTTGGCAGGATTTACCCTGGCAGATGGAGATGTAATAAGAAATGCTTTAAAGAAAAAACAACTGGATATTTTAAAAGCAAAAGAGCCTGATTTTAAAAAGAACTTTTTGGAAAAATTTCCACAGTATTCAGAAGAGGTAGCAGCAAAGTTATGGAAACAGCTGGAACCATTTTCGGACTACGGTTTTAATAAAGCACACTCTGCAAGCTACGCGGTTGTTGCTTATTGGTGCGCATATTTAAAAGCTCATTTTCCTTTGGAATTTATTACTGCTCTAATTCACTCCGATCTTGATTCTCTTGATAGAGTTGGAATAGATATAGAAGACGCAAAAAGACTGGGGTTTAAAGTTTTACCGCCCGATGTAAATTTTTCCTTTATAGATTTTGTTCCCGAAAATTCCGACTCTATAAGATTTGGGCTTGGAGCAATAAAAAATGTTGGGGTAAAAGCGTGCGAAAACATTGTATCGGAAAGAGAAACAAATGGCAAGTTTAGCAATTTAAGTAATTTTTTAGAAAGAGTTTCGGAGGAGGTATTGAATAAAAGAGCGTTGGAAAGCCTAATCAAATCGGGTGCAATGGATTCGTTTGGTGAGCGAAATGCAATGTTACTTGCAATTCCGCAAATAACCTCGGAGATACAAAAAAAGCGAAAAGCTTTCGAAACAAAACAAACAGGACTATTTGGAAACGAAGCTGAGATAAGCCAAACAACTCTTCCAAAATGTGAACCGGCCACCGATAAAGAAAAAATGCACTGGGAAAAAGAGCTCTTAGGAATTTTTTTAACAACTCACCCCCTTTCTAAGTTTGGATGGGTAAGGTTGTTTCCGGAATATAATAAAACAACACAAACAGCATCACTTAATGCCGGCAGAAAAATTAAACTATTTTGCACAATAAGCTCTGTAAAAATTACCTATACTAAATCTAAAAACGAGAAGATGGCAATTTTGTTACTGGAAGATGAATATGGGAAATGCGATGCTGTTTTATTCCCCCAAAGCTATCTTAAAAACTACATGCTTTTGATAGAGTCTGTACCTTTAATTATTACAGGTAGATTAAATGTAAGAGACGAAAAAAGGTCGGTAGTTATAGATACTATTGAGCATGGAAATATTTTAAATAAACCTCAAAAAGTAATTATTAATATTGTTGGGGAAAGCAATTTAGATAAGCTAAAAGAACTAAGTTCCGTTTTATCCGAAAATGGAGAAACGGAGGTAGTTGTAAAATATGGGATAAAAAATAATATAAAAGAGATATCAAAAAAGACTGATCTTAGTGTAGCTTCCAATGTCGAAATTTTGTCCAAGTGGATAAAGTAAAATTGTTAAGTGATTTTGAAATTTTCATTTCTTCAAGTATTTCTAAAAATTTTATAATGCTGATTTACATTATTTTTAAAGTATTTTATTCTGTATATATTTAAACATCTATAAATGAATTTTCTTGCAATTAATTCAGGCTCTTCCAGCCTTAAAGCCAAGGTAATAGAGATGCCAAGCCGGAAACTTCTTTTTGAGTTTGAGGCAAAAAACTATAACGATTTGGAATTTGTTTTAACATCAAAGGGAGAGGGTATTGTTAAAGAGTCTTTAACAATATCGTCCATCGATTGGGAAAATCGTGCCGAATTGCTTTTAGATACAATAAAAACCAAGCTTGCAAAAACTAATATTGATTTTTACACTCATAGAATTGTTCATGGGGGTGAGAGATTTAGAGAACCGATTTGGTTAACCATGGATACAGTTTTTGAACTTAGTGAAACTTTTAATAAAATAGCACCACTACATAATCCTCTGGCATTAGATATTGTTAATAAAATTTTTGAATCTAACGTTTATTCAAAACAAATAGGTGTTTTTGATACATCATGGAACTTAAGTATTTCTGCAATAAACTATCTGTACGCTATTCCCGAGGTTTATTATAAAAAGTTAAAGGTGCGAAGATACGGATTTCATGGTATATCGCATAAATATGTCTATAACACGCTAATGGAGCATAGGGCAAAAAAATCTTTAAAACACACAAATAATTTAAAAGTTTTGTCCTGCCATCTGGGCAGCGGATGCAGCGTTGCTGCAATAAAAAACGGAATAGTGGTAGATAATTCTTTTGGTTTTTCCCCAATGGAAAATATTGTTATGTCGACAAGAGTTGGAGAGATAGATTACGATGCTGTAAAATTTATACAGAAGGAAGAAAATTTTTCTGATAACGAAGTTTCAGATCTGCTAACAAAAAAAAGTGGACTTTTGGGAGTTTCGGGCTACACAAAAGATATGAAAAAGCTTTTAAATGATAGAGATATTGTACCATCGGCAAGACTTGCGATAGACCTTTTTGTAAATAGTGTTATAAAAACTATCGGAAGTATGTATATTACCTTGGGTGGATTAGACCTTTTAATTTTTACAGGTGGGATTGGGACAGGATCGGATTATATTCGGGATTTAATTGTTAAAAAGATTGCAGTGTTAGGAGGCGAGATTGATTCTCACATAAATAACGGTAGGCTTGATGTCGATGAGATTTTAAACTTAACAGGGGAAAATTCCACGTTTGAAATTTGGGCAGTACCAACAAACGAGGAACTTCAACTATGTATTGATTCTTTTGAATATATTAACAATAACAAACATGAGCTCTTATAATATATCCGGCAAATACTACAACGATTTAACATCACTGGTAAAAGGAGAGGAACTGACTTGGTTAGAGATTGAACTTGTAAAAAAAATTTTGGAGCCACCTTCTACTTTGCTGGATATAGGAGCAGGTACAGGAAGGCACTTAATCCCTTTATTTCAAATTGGTTACAAGGTTTATGGTATAGAGGAATCGAATCTTATGCTATCGTTTTTTGAAAGTGGAAAAATTCCTTTTGACCAGTTATTTTTGGTTTCGTTTTGGGATTTTAATAAAAGGGGGAACTTTAACAGCAGCTTTGATTTAATAACCCTATTTTGGAATACACTTAACGAGCTGGCTTTTACCAAGCGTGATTTAAGAAAATTTTTGATAAAGTGTATAAAACTGTTAAAACCTAATGGAAAAATTTTAATAAATTCCGATAACCCTAATAACTTTGATTACAAACATTTAAAGTACAATGCTTCCTCGGTAAAAGACGGTAAAACAATCACTCTTTTTTCCAGTGTTAAAAGATTTAATCCTTTTAGAAATTTAACAGTTACTGAAGAGTTAATAGAGGTGAAAGATAATAATGGAAAAATTATCGATAAGATATATTCAAACTTAAAGCAAAGATGGTGGTTTAAAGATGAGATTACACAGCTTGCGGAAGATATGGGGTTTAGGATAAAGGGGCATTCTATTCCTTTAAACAATGAAATGTATTTGGAGCTTTGTCTTTAAAAAAGCTCTAGTGTATAATCCTTATGCCATTTATTCGGGGATCGTCTAATGGTAGGACAGCAGCCTTTGAAGCTGTGAATTTAGGTTCGAGTCCTAATCCCCGAAACATGACTAGTAGGTCATGTTTCGGCAAAACCAGCAACCATCAAAGCTTACAGCGACATGACCCCAAAAGCCATAGCATGGCTTTTTGTCAAGTAGCCCATTATCTCTAAGTAAACCGAAGAATTTGTCTTTACCATTACAATCTTTTATGAGCGCCTAACATGTGTAAATAAATTTACAAATATTCTTAAAGTCAGAAAATTCAGCATCATTAACTTTTACCTCTGTTGCCAATAAACTTACGTATGATCCAACAGCCTTACGTCTTAAATCTTCCAAAAAAGTTTAAGTCACATCTTTACTAGAGAATAATTCCATTGCAAATTTTGTAAACCGATTAACTTTCTCCGGTACAAATTGGCCTGGAGCAGACTGCAATGGAATAATTTCAATGAGCTGAATCATTGCTTGCAGCTGTTCACTTTTCCCATGTGCTGGTTGATCACTCATAAATGTTTATTAAAATATAAAATAAAAATTTTCACTTTTACACAAAACATTCAATTTCTATTTAATTGAAAATTGTTGTGACTTTAGACCTAAGAAATTACATGCCACTCCCTTAAAGATTTTTCAATGGCGTCAAACATCCTTTGGTATCCCACTTCGGAGAGGTTATTTAGAATATAATCCTCAAAGTGATTAGTTCTAATATTAGAGCCCAATGAAAGAATTTGATATCTCTCTTTAAATTCAGAAAAATGTCTAGGTATGGATGTATTGGTTTTAGCAGCATCATAAAAGGTTCTGAAAGCCTCAAGAACACTTCCTCCATGTGAAAGTATCCATGTTTCAACCCCACTCCCTCCTAGTCCCATTTGTTGATTTTCAACAAATCTTTTGTATACCTTTTCCTCTTGTAATATCTTTTTTGCTAGTACAATATTTGCCCTTAGCAAGTTCCTTTTTTTATCTCTCTCACTTTCTGGGTAAGTTGCAACTACTGCATTCATTTGCGCATCAATTGCTTCATGCACAAACCCCCCCCTATCATTTGTTCTTATGAAAGCCCCTATGTCAATTGATATTTGACTGCCATCAGATAATTTACACTCAAATAGTCTCATCTGACAGTAACCCTCAGATTTATTAAACATAAATTTTGTAGAATCAAGTCTAAAAGTCTTTGTTAGATTCTTAACTAACTCTTCAAGCTTATCCCAATCTTGGGAACTTACCTCCAGATGCATATCAATGTCTGAGGAACCTGGTACTTGGGTTTGCCTACCAGAAGAACCACTTTGATGTAAATGTGCATCTAAACTTGATTCACTACTCTGATTATCTAAATGTATACCTACTTCTGCTATAACTTTTTCTATCATATCTGTAGCTAATTCGATTTGTTCATTAACATGAGTATCAGTTTGTCAAGTACCCTTAACTTAGAATCTTTTGTGAATTAATTTTATTTAAATTTGTAAAATATTTTTCTTTAAACAGCATTGGACTCATTTTTAATG
>JAMQHH010000028.1 GCA_025993875.1 Candidatus Dojkabacteria bacterium | reverse complement strand
GCTACAAATAACCTGGGCTCTACATCCGAATTTTCTCTAAACTTTACAGCTTCTTTAGATAATCCAAATTACAGAATAAAATTTAATCCAGTTTATCCTGTAAACGAGGAAGAAATAACAGATACAAAACCACTTTTAGACTGGGAAAGTTCGGTAGATCCAACAGTAGAAAGATATCTTGTATATCTGGATGGAGAACTAAATGCTACAACAGAAGAATCACAGTATCAATATGCAGGAACAAAATTAATAGGAGAACATAGCTGGAGTGTAACAGCACTAAGAGCAGGAGATGTAGAAAGCGGAGAGATGGAAGAAGTAACATTTACAGTAAATCCCGAAGTATTGGAACTAACATTGGAATATCCTGTAGATGTAACAATAGATAATTTAAATCCAACCTTACAATGGACGGATACAGAAGAAAGCGAGGTAGAAAGGTACCATGTATATCTGGATGGAGAGATATTAGAAACAGTAGAAAAGATAGAGGGAACAGAACAGGAATTAGAGATAACATTAACAGAAGAAAAAGAATACAGTTGGAAGGTAGAAGGATATACAACAGGAATAGATAACAATGGAGAGGAAATAACACAAAAGATAGGAGAGAGCAGTGAGGAGAGTTTTACAGTAGAGATACCGGTAGTAATCCCAACCCCAACAGCAGCACCGACAGTTACAGTTACACCAACACCTGAGAGTTTTCCTGAATCAAACCCTGTTAATACAGTTACAGATACAGAAGAGGAATCTCTAATAGCTTTAAGTGGGGAAGGACAAGAAGAAGGTACCAACGCAAACCAAGCAATAACAGAGGTAGTTAAAGTAGTTTTGGTTACTCCTTTAATTTTACTTGCTGGGGGATTAGCAGTTAGTGCTGCAGGAGGAGGAACTAGCCCGCTTCCTGCTCTTCTTTTATTTACTAAAAGGTTTCGAAAAAAAAGTTAATGGCAAAATATACTTTCTTGTCTTTACAAAAAGATGTTTCTGTGTTATAAATACCTACACTTTTTGCAGAAAAATTTTGGTCAGAATAATAATAATATAAATTGGAAGAAATTTAAACTACTATGGGATAATAGTAGTTTTTTTGCGTATACGGCACGATTTAAACAAAACTATAGGGTACATAAGTACCAAAATAATTTAAATTTGTTTACTCTATTATAATATGCCAGCAAATAAAAGGATAATGCTAACCAAAAATCCTATTCCGCACCAGGATGTTGATTTTTTAGAGGCGCAAAAGAAATTTTTTCGAAACTTTGTTGAAGACGGTTTTGAGGAGATTTTTGACGAAATAAACCCTGTTTTAGACTATAACGGGAATTCCTGGGAGCTTGAGTTTCAGGAAGTAGAGTGGGGAAAATCCAAAATAAGCTTTTTGGAAGCTCAAAAACTTGGCTTAACCTACGAAGTACCTGTTCATGTAAATGTAAGGCTTCTCAACAAAAAAAGTGGTGAGATAAAAAAGCAAAAAATCTACCTTACAGACGTTCCTTTGATGACAGATAGAGCTTCTTTTATTGTTAACGGGAACGAAAGAGTTGTTGTTTTTCAAATACTAAGATCTGAAGGACTTTTATTTGGAGAAAGCAAAAACTCCACTCCAAAGAAAAAAATTTATTCGGTAAAACTAATGCCTCATAGAGGAAACTGGTATGAATTCGAAATGAATAAATACGGAGTAATGAGTATAAAGCTTTTACAAAAAAGGCCCCGAATAATCTTAACAACATTAATAAGAGCACTCGGATACTCATCCAATGAAGACATATTGAGAGTTTTTGGGGGAGTTGATAAAGGAGAAACGAGTATTCTCGAAACTACATTAAAAAAGGATCCTACAAAAAATACGGAGGAAGCCTTAATAGATATCTATAGAAAACTAAGACCGGAAGATACAGTAACCCTTGAGAATGCCAAAGCGCTTATTCATAATATTTTCTTTAATAAAAGGAGATTTTACTTAGGAAAAATCGGAAGATACAAATTAAACAAAAAACTAGGAATTAAGGAGGATATCTCAATATCCGATTACACTCTTAAAAAGCGAGATATTGTGGAAGTTATAAAAACCTTAATTGAACTTAATAACGGTCAACGGGAGCCCGACGACATTGATAGTTTAAGCAATAGGAGAATTAGAGGGGTAAACGAGCTTTTAACAGAAAAACTACGAGGTGGGCTACTTTCAATGGAGAAAAATATCCGCGACAAGATGAGTACTTATTCCGTAGAAGAGAAAGTAACTCCGGCAATGCTCATTAATACAAGACCAATAGTAACGGCAGTTAATCAGTTTTTTGGGAGCAGTGCGCAAGTAAGATTTATGGATCAAGAGAATCCATTTAGCGAGCTGGAGGCCAAAAGAAAAATCTCAGCAGGAGGTCCAAGAGGATTAACTAAAGAGAGGGCTACATTCTCTGTAAGAGATGTACACAACTCCCACTACTCCAGACTTTGCCCTGTAACAACTCCCGAAGGACCATCAATTGGTATGGTAAATCAATTGGCAATATATTCCAGAATAAATGAGTATGGATTTTTGGAAGCACCTTACTATGTTGTAAAAAACAAATTTAACGGTAAAACAGAGAAGAAAAAAGAGCTTGTTGGCCGTATCATGGAGGAGGACTTAACAAATTCTAAAGGCAAAGTGCTTATAAAAAAAGGAGAAAAACTAACAACATCGATGGTAGAAAAAATCGATGATATTGAAGCAAAAGAGTTTAAGTTGGTCCCATTCATAACCGATGAAGTTATTTACATAGATGCAGATATAGAACTTGAACATAAAATTGCAAGTATTAATATAAATGTAGATAACGATAAAAATATCTTAGAGGAAAGTACATACGTAAGAGACGGGCAAAGATATACCAAGGTTAATGTGCACGAAATTGACCTTATCGATATAATTCCTTCTCAGATTGCAGGGCTTGGACTAGCATTAATTCCTTTTGGAGCAAACGACGACTCCATTAAAACATTAATGGGATCGAAAATGCAAAATCAGGCAATCCCGCTAATTAATCCTGAATCTCCAATTGTAGGTACAGGTTACGAAAAAGATGCAGCCAAGGCGACAGGAAGAGTTGTTTATGCCGAAGGAGAAGGTAGAGTAATATATGTGGATGCCCGAAAAATTGTTGTTGACTATAAAGATAAGGAACTAGGAAAGAAAAGCTACTTTATAGAGAAATTTACAAGAACCAACCAAAATTCCTGCTTTAGCCAGTCCCCAATTGTAATGCAGGGCAGTACTGTTAAAGCTGGAGACGTTTTAGCAGACGGACCTTCCACTCAAAACGGAGAACTAGCATTAGGAGTTAACCTTGTAACTGCATATTTGGTATTTGACGGTTATAATTTTGAAGATGGAATTATTATTTCAGAGAAAGTCGTAAAAGAGGACAGGCTTACATCTGTACACATACAAGAATACATTCAAGAAATTAGAGAAACGAAACTAGGGCCAGAACAAGTAACCAGAGATATACCGGGAGTCGGTGAATATGCCCTAAGAAATCTTGATGAATCGGGAATAGTAAGAATTGGAGCAAGTGTAGATTCGAGCGATATATTGGTAGGAATAATTGCTCCAAAAGGAGAATCCGAGCCTACCGCAGAAGAAAAACTACTTAGAGCTATCTTCGGCGAATACTCCAGGGATGTAAGAGATAATTCTTTAAGAATGCCCTATGGAGATAAAGGAGTTGTTATCGGCACACAGGTTTTAGATAAAAATTCTGGAGCAAAACTTAACTCTGGAGTTATAAAGCAGGTAAAGGTATGGGTCGCCAAAACACATAAAATTTCGGTTGGAGATAAACTAACAGGATTTCATGGAGAAAAAGGTGTAATTACCAAAATAGTACCCGAAGAGGATATGCCATTTACCAAAGAAGGTACAAGGGTAGATGTGTTATTAAATCCGACTGGAATGATTAAAAGAATGAATGTAGGGCAACTTATCGAAGCGCATGTTGGAAATATATGTCGAAAATTAGGTGTAAAAGCCGAAGTTCAACCATTTGGAGATTATTCAATTGACCCTGTACTAGATCTTGCCAAAAAAGAAGGTGTTTCTATCGAGGAAAAAATTGACCTTTATGATGGAAGAACAGGCAAAAAGTTTCCAAACAAAGTTGCCGTTGGAACAAAATATTTTCTAAAACTGGATCACTTGGCCGATAATAAGGTACATGCAAGATCCACCGGCCCATATACACTGGTAACTCAGCAACCTCTTAGAGGAAAAGCACAGCGTGGAGGTAGAAGATTTGGAGAAATGGAGGTTTGGGCATTAGAAGCACATGGCGTACCATCGGTGCTGCACGAAATGTTAACAATTAAATCAGACGATGTGGTAGGAAGAGCAGCTGCATATAAAGCCATAATTACAGGTAATAAAATTACAGCTCCAAATATTCCGGAATCGTTTAATGTATTAGATAAAGAGCTTGCCGGTTTAAGTATTAAATTAGACAAAATAGGTGCACAGCTCGATACTCAACGAGGTGATATGGCCTTAGAGGAGATAGTCGATTCTGTCGGCGCTACCGATCAAACTATAGCGGAAAATAAAGAGGAGCTGGAAAATTTTACAATAAATTAAGTATTCTAAACTAGTTAAATATTAAAATAATAAATTATGCTTAAAGATTTTAATGCGGTAAGAATCTCAATAGCTTCGCCGGAAGATATTTTAAACTGGTCAAGAGGAGAGGTTACAAAAGCCGAAACAATAAACTACCGAACATTTAAACCAGAGCCCGGGGGGTTAATGGCCGAGGAGATTTTTGGTCCTTCCAAAGACTTTGAGTGTTACTGTGGAAAATACAAAAAGGTAAGATACAAGGGAATTATTTGCGACAGATGCGGAGTAGAGATTACTCACAAAAGAGTAAGAAGAGAGAGAATGGGACATATAAAACTTGCATCACCGGTTACCCATGTGTGGTTTTCTAACGGTATACCAAACAAACTGGCAATGATACTTGGAATTCCGCAAAAGAAACTTGAAACAGTAATTTATTATGCCCGATACGCAGTAACAGAGATAAACGAAGAGGAAAGGGAGAAAGTGCTAAATGCATTAGTTTCTGTACAGGAAAACGAGCTAAAGGAGATAGAATCTGAGATGCAGGAAAAAATTAAAGAGGTGTCCGAAAGGTTCGAGAAAGAGGTGAAACTAATAAAAAAAGGATCTAAGGAAAAAGAGAAAGTAGGCTTGCAGGTCGAAAGAATTTTAAACAACGAAAAGCAGGAGATTGCCCGAATAAAATCTGCATACAAGCAAAAAGAGGAGAATATCGAGAAAAAATTTGTAGATCTAAAAGCTTTAATCCAAAACATAACGCTAGGTACCACTCTTTCGGAGGAGGAGTTTCAGTTATTAGACTCCTACAGCTTTTACTTTTTTAAAGCAGATATGGGTTCCGAAGCTATTAGAGATCTATTAAGTAAGATTGAGATCGATAAAGAGATTGAATTAATGGAAAAAGAACTGGCTTCTACAAAATCGGATCTTAGAAAAGCAAAATTAATTCAGAGATTACGATTACTAAAAGGGCTAAAGAAATCGGGAGTAAACCCATCGTGGATGGTAATGGAAGTTCTACCCGTAATTCCGCCGGATTTAAGACCAATTGTTCAATTACCTGGAGGACGTTTTGCAACATACGATCTAAACGATCTGTATAGAAGAGTAATTAACAGAAATAACAGGCTTAAAAGACTTATCGCATTAGGAGCCCCTGAGATTATATTGAGAAACGAAAAAAGAATGTTACAGGAATCTGTAGATTCTCTTTTAGATAACAACCATAAACCCGGAGCACCATCGTTAAATTCCAGACAGATGCCGTTTAAATCTCTGTCAGATATGTTAAGGGGTAAACAGGGAAGATTTAGACAAAATCTTTTGGGTAAAAGGGTAGACTACTCGGGAAGCGCAGTAATTGTTCCCGGACCAGAACTAAAATTTCACCAATGCGGTATTCCCAAAAATATTGCTTTGGAACTTTTTAAACCATTTATTATCAGGGAACTTATCGGTAGGGGAATTGCAGCCAACCCAGCAAAAGCAAAGGTAATCTTTGAGTTGCGAACCGATGAGGTATGGGATATTTTGGAGGAAGTAAGCCACGATAGACCGGTTTTACTAAACAGAGCTCCAACTCTTCATAAACAAAGTATTTTGGCCTTCTTCCCTGTTCTTATTGAAGGTAATGCTATAAGACTACATCCAATGGTATGTACCGGATTTAATGCAGACTTTGACGGAGACCAGATGGCTGTTCACTTACCACTTTCGGATGCAGCAGTAGAAGAGGTAAAAGAAAAAATGATGGCAAAACATAACATGCTCAACCTTAGAGATGGTGTACCAATTGTAAGAGTAGAAAAAGACATGGCTATGGGTTTGTATCTTTTAACAAACATTCCTGCGAGTTTAGAAGCTGGATCGAGAGTTTACTCTTCACCAGAGGAACTTATAACAGCATATAATTTAGATACTTTAAAAACTAACGAGCCTGCAAAAACTCTTGTAGAGGGTAAGATTATTATCACCTCTCCGGGTAGAGCAATATTTAATAGGGCGCTTCCCGAAGGGCACGAATATATAAATAGGGTGCTAGGGAAATCCGATATGACTCAGCTTTCGGGCGAACTCTTTAACAGATATGGCCGAGATACTGCAATTGATTGTCTGGATAGAATAAAGGATTTGGGGTTCAAGTATGCAGGACGATCCGG
This sequence comes from Candidatus Dojkabacteria bacterium, assembly GCA_025993875.1. Taxonomy (GTDB): domain Bacteria; phylum Patescibacteriota; class Dojkabacteria; order J137; family J137; genus JAMQHH01. The sequence goes on along the minus strand of JAMQHH010000028.1, from coordinate 37,960 downwards.
ATTCTCCGTTTCTATAAGTGAATTTAGATTCGGAGCAAAGGAGATAGTAGAGAAAAGTCTAAAACAGTATGAGGAATTGGAAAAAAAGCTTATAAGTGACTATAACGAGGGTTTTATTACAGCAAACGAATTGAGGTGGAAAAAGAAAGAGGAATGGATAAACTATGCCGACAAAATTCAAGATGATGTTTGGGCACTTGCCAAATCTACTTCTGATAATCTTGTTAATCTGCAAAATTCAGGAGCTATTGCTGTAAGTGCATGGGTTAAAAAGATCTCGGGAGTACAAGGGTATGTAACAGACCCATCAGGAAACATCGTAGATCTTCCGTTAAAGAGTAATTTTGAGAAAGGGTTTACTAATTTCGAATACTTTGTTTCGGCAAGAGGAGCAAGAAAAGGATTCGCCGATGTAGCCTTAAGAACAGCTGATTCGGGTTATTTAACAAGAAGACTGGTAGATGTAGCACAAGACATTATTACTTCAGAAGATGATTGTAAAACAGAAGGCGGAATAAAGGTGTTAAGAAGTGATAAAAGATTAAGAACTTTCTCCAATAGAATTAAGGGGAGAATAGCACAAGAAAACGTATCCAATCCTAAAACAGGAGAGATTATTGTTAAAAAGGGCGAGGCTATCTCAATCGAGAACGCCAGACAAATAGAAAAGATTGAAGAGATAAACAGTGTATTAGTAAGAAGTCCATTAACGTGTAGTGTAGCCCACGGAGTATGCTCCAAGTGCTATGGATACGATAATGGGACAGGAAAGCTTATTGATATCGGTGAAGCAGCCGGAATTATTGCAGCACAGGCACTTGGCGAGCCTACAACACAGCTTACTTTACAAAGTAAATCTGGTGCTAGAGCCGTAAAAACAGACGTTACACAGGGTTTACCAAGAGTAGAGGAACTTTTAGAAGCAAGAACGCCAAAAGCATTAGCATTGTTAGCCGACGAACCTGGTGTAGTTGAAATTATCGAAGAAACCGGAGGATACAAGGTAAGAATAAAAGCAAAAAAGAAGTTTGCAAAGAAGTTTGAAATAAAAGACGGATACACTGTAGCAGTAAAAGAAGGGGATAAAATACAACAGGGAGATACAATATTTAAAAAAGGAAAGAAAGAGTTAAAAAGTGATGTAGATGGGAAAGTACAATTAGATGAAAAATACCTAACAGTTCTTGGAACAAAAAATATTGAGATAGAGAAAGAGGCAGAACCCAATACAGTATTCTTGGTAAAAGATGGCGATACAGTTGAAAAAGGAACTCAGTTAACAATAGGGTCAAGTGATCCAAAGGAGCTTGCAAAGCTAAGGGGAATGATAGATGCCCAAAGTTACATTATTAGGGAAGTGCAGGATGTTTATAGCATTCAGGGTCTTGAAGTAGATGATAGGCATCTGGAAATTATTGCCAGACAAATGGGCAGATACGGGATGGTTACAGATGCAGGAGGAAGTGAACAGTATTTAGCAGGAGACTTTGCAGACGTATTGGACATAGAAAAAGAGAATATAGTTTTGGGTAAAGCAGACAAAAAACCAATTAAATACGAAAGAGTATTAATGGGGATTACCAACTCCTCAATACGAACAGAAAGCTTTTTCTCTGCAGCCTCTTTTGAGCAACAGGTAAGAGTTTTAACTGATGCAGCAATTATGGGTAAAGTGGATTATTTGAGAGGACTTAAAGAAAATGTTATAATTGGCCGCCCGGTACCATTAGGAAAGGTACTAAAGAAAAAGTTAGGGCTTATTGAAGAGGATGAGCAGATCGAAAACAAAGAAAAAGATGAAGAGGGGGAAAAAGCAGAGATTTCGGATATCGAGATACAAAAAATTATGAGAGTTTAATATTTTTTAATACATTATATTGTGGCAAGAGTTTCTCAATTAGTACGAAAAGGAAGAAAACCTAAAGTCGGAAATACCCGATTTAAGGGGCTAATCTTTTCGGAAAGTACAAAATTTAAAGCATTACACTTTAATTACAATAGTATAAAAAACAAGTTTTACAAAGCAGAAAACCCGTATAAAAGGGGAGTTTGTGTTGCGGTTAAAACTATGACACCTAAAAAACCTAACTCAGCTTTACGTAAAATTGCTAGAGTTTCTTTATCGAACAAGCAGATTGTAACTGCGTACATTCCAGGCGAAGGACATAACCTTCAGGAGCACTCTGTAGTTTTAATTAGAGCTGGTAGAAAGCCAGATCTTCCTGGAGTAAAATACCAGGTTGTCAGAGGGGTTTTTGATTCTGCAGCGGTAGACAATAGAAGACAAGCAAGAAGCAGGTATGGCAGAAAAAAGCCAAAGGAAGGCGCAAAAAAATAGTTTAATTAGGATTTATATATAAAATAATATGAGAGGTAAACAGGCAGTACGAAGAAAAATCAAGCCGGATGCTGTTTTCGGAAGTGAAGATCTTGCAAAATTCATTAATTATGTAATGAAGGATGGCAAAAAATCCGTAGCAGAAAATATAGTTTATAAAATGCTCGAAGATGTTTCGCGCAAAACAAAAGTTGCTGGAATCGAAGTTTTTGAAAAGGCTTTGGAAAATATTAAGCCCAAATTGGAGATTAGATCAAAAAGAGTAGGTGGTGCTAATTTTCAGGTACCAGTACCTGTAAATGGTAACAGGCAATTTACCCTTGCATGTAAGTGGATTTTAGAGGCAGCACGAGGTTCCAGAAAAAATATTGAGTTTTACGAAAGCCTTTCCAGAGAAATTATCAATGCCTACAAAAAGGAAGGTTCGGCAATTAAGAAAAAGGAAGATGTTCACAAAATGGCAGAGGCTAATAAAGCATTTAGCCAGTTTGCATAAAGCCCCTTTATTATTAAAAAACATAGCTGGATAAAATTATATCTACCAGGCAAAAAGGGACTAACGCAGAGAGTATAGCTTTATCTTTTTTGTTGAAGAAAGGCTTTTTAGAGCTTGAAAGAAACTTTACTCAAAAAGGGGGAGAGATCGATTTAATTTTAAAATCTCCCGACGATTTTATTGTTTTTGTAGAGGTAAAAAGCCAAAGGCCCAATTCTCCTTTTAATATCTATTCATCTCTATCACATCAAAAAAAGGTAAGCTTAAAAAGAACTATCAATAAATGGCTTGTATCCAATGGAAAATTGTTAGAGCCATGGAGGGTTGATTTTGTGGGTATAATTTACAAAATCCCTTTAGTAATTGAACATTTTGAATTTATAAATCTAGGTTGAATTGAAAAAAACGCTTAGCAGTGGTAGAATTTAGTTGCTAATATGGACGGATTTAATCAATTACTACAAAATATACCAAACTTTATCCCAAACTTCTGTGATAGATGTGGGGCAAAGCATTCTAAACACGATCTTGAAATAGTAAACAAAGATCCAGACAGGTTTATGTGTCGTGTAATGTGCAGCAATTGCGGAAATATTAGCCTAATGCAGGTAAATATTATGCCCGATGGAGGTGTAAATGCTAAAAGAGCCTCGGTAATCTCCGATATACTTCCAAATGAAATTAGTAAATTCTCCAACAGCCCCAAAATTGCAGAAGAGGAGATTTTAGATGTTATGATTGCGTTAGAAAAGATTAACAGTATAAGCGATTTGGAATATCTTCTAAAGGAAAGCAGGTAGGTTTATAGAATTTTGTAAAATATTTGTGGGAATCTCGTTTTTATCTGCACTGGTAATAAAAAATTGCATTTTCTCCGTAAGTAAAAATTGCCCTGTTTTAGTTCTGTTTCCGAAGTCCAGTTCCGACATAATATCGTCTAAAATTAAAACCGGCGACACACCAAGCTCTTTTTTAACAATTTGGTACTGTGCAATTTTTAAAAGCAAGGCGGCAATCCTTTGCTGACCTCGCGAGCCAAAAAATCTTAACTCCTTACCATCCAAAAGTATGCTGAAATCATCTTTTTGCGGTCCATAAAGAGATTTGCCCACTATTATCTCTTTTTGCATATTATCCTGAAGCTTTTTAAAAAATGTCGCCTCATAGTTTTCCTCTATAGCCTGTATGCTTGGATTAAAAACAATTAACAGCTCCCTTTCCTTCTCTTTAAAGTTATAAAAGCCTGTACTCTTTTGAGTGCTTTCCAGAATTGAATTAAAGTATGCTAAAAGCCACCTTCTTTTACTATTTAAATAATTGCCTGATTTTGCAAGCCCTTTATTCCAAAATTCTAGGGTATCAATTCCACCTTTGCCTTCGGATAGCATTTTAAGTGTAGCATTTTTATTTTTAAGGAGATTTTTATATCGATCGAGTTCCTCCCTGTATTCTGAAAATATTATAGCAAGAAAGTTATCAAGTTCGTCTCTTCTCAAAACTGGTTCTCCATTAATAATATCAACAGTGTTTGGAGCAAAAACCAGTACTGGAAACTTGTTTGGCAGCAATTTAGTGGATACCTTTTTGGCATTAAGCTTAAAATTCCTCGTAATCTTTTTTTCCATAGATCTCTGGGTGCTTACCTCCAATATCTCTCCGTTACCCCACTTTGTTAATACGCTGGAGAAGTTATATTCAGGGCCGATAAAATCGTCGATTGACCCCGATGTTCTAAATGGTTTTCCGTAAACAGAATAAAAAATAGATTCGGCAAAATTTGTTTTTCCAATTCCGTTATCTCCAATAATCAGATTTCCTGTTTCCCCTACTTCTATCTCTAAGTTTGAAATATTTCGATAATTTTTTAAAACTATTTTCTTAAGCATCAAATTATAAATTTAAATATTTTAAAGTGATAAAATGTTAACATAATGAATACTATTTTTTCCCTTTACTATGGGCAAAATTGCAATAGACTCCACACCGTTAAGTTTAACACGGGCCGGTATTGGTTATTATGCATTTGAATTATGCCAAAATTTGCCAGCGTGTGACTTGGAGAACAGGTATTTTTTATTCACCCATAATAAGGATACCTTAGTTGAATTTAATTTTCCAGAAAACGTTGAGGTTATAGAGATAAAATCCAAAAAACCAGGTTTACTATGGATTACAAGATCTGCTTTATGGGCTCGAAAACATAAAGTTAATTTTTTAATTTCTCCTTCCAACCTAATTTTTTCTGTATTATTTCCAAAAACATTGCAGGTAATTCACGATCTTACACCTATTACCCACCCGGAATTTTTTACCTTTAAATCGAGAATGCTTTTTAAAATTTTATCGTTTTTGGCTGTTAGGTTTTCTAAGGCAATAATTACAGTATCCGAAACCAGCCGAAAAGAGATAATTCGGTTACTAAAGTGTAAAGAAGAAAAGGTATTTAACTTTTACAACGGGTTAAACAGCTGGGTTTATAAAGAAGGAGCCGATTGGAAGGAAGTAAAAAAGAAATATAAAATTAGCGGCAAATATTTTTTATCGGTAGGAACGGTAGAGCCCCGTAAAAATTACGAGGCGACCATACGTGCCTTTGCAAAATTTCTTAAAGATTTCCCCGATTTTAATTACATAATAATCGGAAAACGGGGATGGTTGTTTAACAATATTTTTAAAACTGTAAAGGAAATGGATATCGCTAACAGGGTAAGGTTTTTAGGGTATATTGAAGATAAAGAGTTAAAGGCCTTCTATCAAAATGCCTCTGCCATAGTTATGTGCAGTAATTTTGAGGGGTTTGGACTTCCTGCAATTGAAGCCTATAGCTTAAAGCGTCCTATTATTTTATCAAAAATTCCTGTTTTTTTAGAACTTAACTTACCTAACTTCGTTTTTAGTAAAAGCCTAGAGCCAAACGATATTACAGATGCAATGCTAAATGTAGTTGAAAACCCCCCTTTAACGGCGTTTCCAAACGAAGCTATAATAGATTATAATTGGCAGCGCATTTCGGAAAAATATATAAAGCTTTTTAAAGATTTAAATTTGTAAAGCTTTTTGCAATGGTAAAAAGGGCCTATAGCTTATTTGGTAGAGCATACGATTCGCATTCGTAAGAGGCCGGTTCGACTCCGGCTGGGTCCAACTGACAAAATACTGGAACTTTTTTCTCCTTTACAGATAAGGGAAATTGGTATATAATCGTCGGGAAGTCAACAATTTTTGACATTTTTATTTTTTTAATCAGTTTTATGAGTAGTAAAGGAGATAAGCCTATTAGAAATTATCTGCTGGATTTTGGACTAACAGATAAAGAAGCAACCTGTTACCTAACCCTTTTAAAAAGTGGTCCAAACACTATAATGAACCTTTCTCGGGAAACAGGTATAAAAAGATCTACCACTCATAATACTGTCGAGGAATTAATAAAAAAAGGACTTATAAGCCAAACAAACTATGGGGAAAGAAGGATGATTGTTGCGGAAGATCCCGAAAAGCTTAAGTTCTTAATGGAGCAGAAAAAGTGGGATATTAAAAAGCTGGAGGAAAATATGCCTGATATTGTAAAAACAATCTACAGCATTGTTCCAAAGGTGAGGGAGAATACAGAGGTTGAGGTTAAGTATTATAAAGGGATACAGGAGATAAAGTACTTATATGATTTAAGCTTTAAGAGTGAGAAATATTTTTCATTTGCCGATCTTGAAAAATACTACAAAGTATTCCCAAATTCTGTCGAGACTTGGACCAACTCTTTTCATTCCAACCCTAAAAGGGAAGCTTGGGATATAATAATTGACTCGAAAGTATCTAGGGAAATTGTGTCAAAGATCAACGAGCCTAAATATCATACAAAATTTCTTAAAATTCAAGATGAGAGTGATATGTTTATGTTTTCAGACTATATAATATTTGATGATTATCTTGCCATTGTTCAACTTGATCCAGAAAATTTAATAGCAACTTTAATAAAATCAAAGCATATTTCCCTTAGCTTTAAGGCGCTTCACAAAGCAATGTGGAATCTCATTGGATAATAAATATCAATCTTAATCGCAAATTATTTTCGATTTTATCTTATGAGATAACGCAATTACATTCCCAATATTCGGGCTACTTACTATGTGAAACATTAAATGCACTTGATAATCATCCGGTACGGGTTGCTTTTGGGTATGGCAAGATGCTGGTATAATACTTGGGATTTCTATATAATAGTTGCCTAATATTGGGGATTAAAATAAAACAAAACAAACAATTTTTAGCAGAATTTTTTGACCATGCTGCAACATGGGTACTCTGGCCTACAAGGGCAGATGTGTGGCGTAATAATGCAGTGCCTATCCAATCTACAATAGTTAATATTATTAGAATCATTTCTAAATTCGAGAAAGTTTATTTGGGCGTTGATACAGAGAGTCTCACAAAAGTTACAAAAATTTTTGCTGGTCAAGAAAATATTGAAATTATTCCTTTAAGATATAATGATATTTGGATTAGAGATACAAGCCCAGAGTATATAAAAGTTAACGGAGAGTTACAATGTGTAAAGTGGGATTTTAACGCATGGGGCGAAGAATGCTATAAAGATTGGAGTGATGATAACAGCCTAGGTTACGCCATAGCTTGTTCTCAAAAGATTCCTGTAAAAAAGTATGAAATTATTCTTGAGGGAGGAGCCGTAACTACAGATGGAGATGGGACACTTATTACTACAAAGGAAAGCGTTTTGGATGCAAGAAGAAATCCAGAGCTAACTATCGAGAAAGCAGAAGAAATTTTAAAAAAAGCCCTAGGTGTAAGTCAAATTATTTGGCTGGAGTTAGGATTAAGATTCGATGAAACATTAGGTCATGTAGATAACATATGTCAGTTCATAAAAAATGGGGAGGTTATAATCAATTGGACCGAAGATAAGGAAGATCCTCAATATCAAGTCTCACTTTCTGCCTATAACATTCTAAGCAATGCAGTAGATGCAAAAGGGAAAAAACTAAAGATCCATAAATTGCATCAACCCGATCCAATCTTTATCACAGCTAAAGAAGCAAACGGAATAAAAAAGGTTTCCGGCACTTTAGAAAGAAAATATAAACAACGTCTGCCAGCATCGTATGTTAATTTATATATTGGCAATAAATTTGTAATTGTCCCAACTTTTAATGATAAATTTGATAATATAGCAATCAAACAGCTTGAAGAGATAATGCAAGGCTATAAAGTAATCGGAATCTATTCAAAAGAAATACTGATTGGCGGGGGAAATATCCATTGTATTTTACACCAACAGCCGTCTTAATTATTTAACAAGATTGCTTGCTGGGTACCTATTTCCGCGGCTGGTAAAGTTTATTTCAATATCTTCTGTCTCAAGGCAACTGCAAATGTACCTAATAGCTATATCTTTGTTAAATTCTTTGCAAGAATAAATATCCATACTGCAAAATCTTCTTTTAGGGAAGGAGTGTAAGCTGATATGAGACTCTGCTATAAGTGTAAATCCCGTTATTCCTCCAGGATCCTTGCCTCCCCTTTTTTCATTGCTTTCTGCCCTAACTAAAAGTGGTGGGATTAGCACATTCATACTGACTATTTTAGGCAACTCAACCAGCAAATCATATAACCTCTCCATAGAAGAAAGAATCTCTGAACTAGCATTGTATATGTCAACCATAAGATGATATCCGAACTGCATCGTTTCCATTTTTATATTATATCATTTTGTAAAATTCTTAACGAATTTTTAAAGTAAGATACCATCTTTGCAATGATACTATGTAGTTTTCCCTATTTGATACAAACTCTTTAACTCAAACCCCCTCTTTTTGTAATACTCCCTAGTCCCAATAGAGGAGATAACCGCAATTTTGTTAAATCCGTTTTCGATGGCCATAGATTTAGCCTTATCGATTAGCCTTGTTCCAAGGCCTAAATGCTGTGCTTCGCCTCTGGAATTGCTTTGCAGCTCTAGACTAGGCCCATAAACATGCACCTCCCTGATAATTGCGCACCCGTCCAGTTCGGGTGTTACTGGATTTACCAATTCTTTTGGAATAGAAAGCCTTAAAAACCCCGCAATTTTTCTTTTTTGTGTAATAAACTGCAAAAAATACTCTTTTGATCCGGCTGCCTGGTATTCCAAAATGTCTAAGAACAAATCTTCTTCGGTTACCATTGTATTTTTTATCTCTCTAGCTCTAATATTTTTATCTACTCTTTTTTCCAGTTTTAATTTCTTTTCCACTACCTGCCTTAAATTCGTTACCTTGTTTCCGCCTTCAATTTCTTGCGAAGGGATATCTCTTATAATTCTGGTTAGTCTACAGTACTCGGGAGTATATTCAATACAATCGGCCAGAAGATTACTTAACTGAATTAAAGTGTACGGCTTATATTTTCCTTCTTTAAAAAGTGTGTAATTTTCAGTATCCCTTATAATTGATGTCGGGTAAATTTTAAGCTCATCGGGTTTAAAATCTGGGTTATCGAAAAGTTCCTTGTAAACCTCAAAATCCTTTTCGGGGGTGGCACCATAAAGATTTGGCATTATATGTGCATGAATTTTAAAGCCTGCAGCCCGCAAAAGAGAAAATGCAGATTCAACGTTTGATCTAGTTTCGCCTCTTTTGTTTAAAATGCTAATAGAATCGTCCAGCGTTTGTACCCCAAGCTGAATTTTTGTTGCTCCAAGCTCTCGTAAAGAGTAAACTTCCGATTTATTTATACAATCGGGGCGTGTTTCTAAAACTAGTCCCACACATCTTGTTTGAGCATTTGAGTTAATATTTTGCTCATTTACCAGATCGGATTTTAAATCTTTTAACTGGCTATCTTTCCAGTTACCTTTTAATACCAGCCTATCTTCAAAATCTTTCTTGTAATTTTTTGTTTGAATAAGTTGGTTATAGGGTTTATCACCTTCTTTATCTCTTAGAGCCTTATTATAATCGGACTTTAAATACTCCCTTACATTTAGATATTCATTCTGGATACCATCCTTTTTTACGGTTCCAAAAAGATTCATCGCTCTAAAACACTCCTTAATAAACCAGACTCTATATTTTTCGGGATAATAGGACCATGTCCCTCCCAAAACCAAAAGCTCCACCTTATCTGTTGGGTGCCCTATATTTTTATATGCCAGAAGTCTGTTATACACCTGCGTAAAAGGGTCAAATCTAAACATTAGCGCTCGCTGAGCACCCGGCTCGCTTGCAATGTAGCTTTTAGGCATTCGAACATCGTTGGGGCAAAATATGCACTTTCCCGGGCATGCAAAGGGCATTGTAAGCACTGTGACTGTAGTAACCCCGGAAATTGTTCTGGTTGGCTTTAGCTTTAATCTGTTAACAATGTGTTTGGTTTGGGCAGAATTTTTATTTAGTTCTAAAATTATCTCGTCTCTCGAAAAAAGCTCTCCGTTATCTCGGGTAAAGATCTTTAAATAACCATCAAGCTCTTTTTTTGTAAAATTGGGGTTTTTTATTAAAAGCCCTACCAGCTTAGCAATATTGTTTTTATTCTGCATATATCGATTTTAGCACGACCTTGCATGTTGTTAGTAAAAGCTGGTTACTTATGTATAATGTAAGTATGAATCTTTACTCTAAATTTGCCCGCCAGTTTTCTCAAACCAGAAAGTACGGCTGGGAAGGTTGGAAAGAGCTAAGACCTTACATTCATAGTCTGGGAGAACTAAAAATTTTAGATTTGGCCTGCGGAAACGGCAGGTTTTTGCTATGGGCATCAGAGGCGGGGTTCCCTATAAAAAGCTATTTAGGCATTGATTTTTCGAAACAATTACTTAATATCTGCAAAAAATATTATTCACTTTCAAAATCTTTTGAACTTAAAATGATAGATTTAAATTCAAAGTGGGAAATTCAGAATCCGAATTTTAACCTTATAGTGGCTTTTGGGATTACACATCATTTAAAAAGCGAAAAGGAGAGACAGTACCTTATCAAAAAAAGTCTTGAGCTGGTTAACAAAAATGGGATAGTTGCCATATCATATTGGCAGTTCGAAACAAACCCAGCAGCAAATAAAGGCATTATTAAATCCCTTGGTGATAATAATTATATCCTTTCATTTGGTAACAATGGAGCCACAAGATTTTGCCATTTTACAGACATAGCAGAAATTGAAAAAATAGAGGAGGAACTTGGCATAAAGCCAATTAAAACTTTTAGAGCAGACGGAAAAAATTCACAACAAAATATTTATAGAATTTACAAGAAATGAACACTAGAAACAAACCTAAAATTTTTTTGCGTAAATTGCGATCGCAAAGTTTAATTTTAAGGGATAAATTTTTTAACTCCAAAAGAATTTTAAAAATAATGTTGCCCGTTGTAACAGGACTCTTTTTTACCGTTTTAGTCGCAGTTATAACTGTTTCGATATCTTACAGTAATAAAATTGTTACTGAAATTTATAAGTTAAATCCCGAATTTAACACCGCTGTTATTTTGGCTAGAGATAGTACAAACCTGTTAGATAGAGGAAAAGAGCTTATTGAAAAAAAAATTATTACCAAGCTTTATTTGGTAAACATTGGAGAAAATGCCTCGAGTTTTGTTCCCAAACCGGATTATGTAGAAAAAGAGCTTTTTTACAATTCTATCATAGAATTCTGCACTAAAATTCAAAGCGATGCTTTAATTCATAAATTTATTATCGTAGGTTCAAAACCTAATCTTATTACATCTTCTTTTATATGTAACAGTAAAGGTATTTACACTGAAGGTTTTATGCCCGATAATGAGAGCGAGGACCGACTAAACTATGTTGGGCTGGTAGTTGATATTATTAATTTAATTTTTAATCCTTAAATGAGGAAAACATATTTAGTTACAGCTATTATAAGTATTGTTATTTGCATTGTCTTTATTATTAACGCTTTAGGATCATCTCAAACTATTATCCTTATAAGTGGCACCAAAGGCATTTCAAGCTATCCGGTTAACTCTATTAACCTGTCGGAAAGTGAAGAAACTTATTACTCTTACGCAGGAACATCTAGCCAAGATACCTTGATTTTAAAAACAGAAAACGGGGAGGAATTAACAGCATCATTAGAAAAAAGGGAATGGATTAATCCCCAATGGTCGCCAGAAAGTAATTATCTCTCTATTTTAGGGCAGGAGAGCGGAGTATTCGATCTTTATTTGTATAATCTCTCTAAAAGAGAGCTTCAAAAATTAACTTCATATTCTTTTGCCGGCAAGGGAGTTTCAAAATATTTGTGGAAAGATAGTAATAAAATATTTTTTTTACAAGGTGATGGATCGGATAAATGGCTTCACAGACTGAGCTTAAATTCAGGGGGAGAAATAATAAAAGTTTTGCGCGTACCCGAATCTATACTTATTGGGAGCACCACCTTTGAAGAAAATTTTTCCTTAGTTTTCAAAGATACTGAAAAAATTTATTTAGCAACGGAAACAGGCAGAGTTGTTTGGAGCCTAAATTATTCAAGCATTTCCGAACAGGTAAAATCTGTTGGAGATATTGCAATCTTTTTGGAGGATAAACTTTATCTTTCGGGTAATTTAGATAACAACAAATCAGGTATTTATCAGATAGATTTAAAATCAAAAGAATCGACCGAAATATATTCCGATGTGACTTTACTTTGCAAAGGCAGTTTTGGAGGGTTAATTGCATCTTCTGTTAATAACAATGCAATTACTTTTTTGCTGATAAATTCGAGTAAAGAAGAAACTGTTACATTGCAAACAATTCCTAACCTAAACCCGGTATATTATTGCAGTATCAGCAACGAGAGTAGTAAATTTCTGTTTAAAGGAGAAGAAGATAGCTGGTATGAGTACAATAACGGTTCATTTATGGAGGTACCAGAGCTTTATGGGTTAACACAAATTGCCATTAGATAGTTTTTAGATCATTTTTATGGAAAACGCAGAAAAATTTTTAGCTAAAACTGCTAAGCTTTTAGAATCGCAGGGAGAAACTATAGATAACAAACCTCAAAGCGAGGAGGAGATGTTAATAAGTTACATTCTCCCCGGAATGGAAAATTCAAAAGAAATTCTTTCGGGCATATATAGCCAAAAGACAAGATCTCGAAAAGGAATTTTAGGCCGTATAAAAGGTTTTTTGCACCAAAAGCTAATCAATATAGTTATAAATGTTATTGAGAGGCCAATGCTAAAGCAGCAAAAATTTAACGATCTTACTTATAAAGCAATCGAGATACTATCTAAACGGAAAAAATAAACTTACACTGTCTTGCGCCTGGCATACGATGGAGCAATAATTTCTGTCTAGTATATAAAATTGCTTTTATACCACTTATAGGAAGACTCAATCATCTCGCAAAGATCTCTTTTAGCTTTCCAGCCAAGTGTTTTTAGTGCCTTGGAAGAATCCGTTGTTATTTGAGAAATGTCGCCTGGTCTTCTTTCTACAACTTTATATTTCACCTTCTGTTTGGAAATTTCTTCGAACTTATTAATAATTTCTAAAACCGAAAACCCTTTGCCGGTGCCAAGGTTAAACTGATGAAAACCAGCATTTTCTTCAAGAAAATCTATCGCCCTTATGTGTGCATCAATAAGATCCAAAACATGGATGTAATCTCTAACACCAGTGCCGTCCCTAGTAGGATAATCATTACCATATACATTAAGCTCTGTTTTTCTAATTCCTAAATGAGAAAGAATTATTGAGGGAATTAAATTTTGGCAGGTGAGCTGTGTATCTCCAATTAGTCCATTTTCGACATTCCCGGCCACATTAAAATATCTAAAAACCACAACATTTAACCCATAGGCTAGGCTTGAGTCATTTAAAACCCTTTCAATCACCAGTTTAGAAAATGCATATGGGGACACTGGGTTTGTGGGAGTATCCTCGTTTACCTGTTTGGTGGGAGGATTTCCGTAAACAGCTGCAGTAGAAGAGAAAACTATATTTTTTATTTCTTTTTTTTTGGCGTAACTTATTAAATTAATTGAACCTGTAACGTTATTTCGATAGTACTCAATAGGTTTTTCGACCGATTCTCCAACGGCCTTTAACGCACCAAAGTGCACAATACAGTCAATTTTAGGTAACTTTATGCTGTCTAGTGGAGTTTTAAGATCCCATTCTACCACCTCTAATTTTGCCCCTGTTATTTTTTCAATTGTAAAAATATTTTGCCTGGTAGAATTAGAAAAATTATCTAGAATAACAGGAGTATAGCCCTTATTGACAAGTTCTAAAACCATGTGAGAACCTATATATCCGGCCCCGCCGGTAACTAGAATATTTTTCATACTTACTTAATCTAATTTCTTCAGACAATTTAGCACAAACGAACTTACAATTCCTGGAATAGCATTTTGCAAATTATGAGTATTATACCTTATGTTAAGAATTACAATGATATTGCCGATAAGAAATTTTTAATTTTTATTTATCTTTGCTATTATTATAATAATGTTTTTAAGCTTATCCTTTATACATGCATTAAATATTTATTAACTAATCTCTTCAAAAACTCCCTCTATGGGGAACAAGAATTTATATAAATAGAAATAGTTTTTTGAAAATTTCATCAAATGAAAACTCAAAAGGAACAAACAATATATTATCCAAACTACAGGCTAAAGATTGGGTTTTTCCAAACCTGGGTAATAATGTTAAAAAATATTCTAAAGTCAAAAGAGCTTATTATTGAGCTTTTTAAGAGAGACTTTTTTGCAACATATCGAAAATCTCTAATCGGAATAAGTTGGATTTTGATTTCCCCTATTGTTGGAATTATTTCCTGGGTTTTAATGAATGCAACAGGAATTTTGAATCCGGGAGATGTAGGAGTTCCATATCCGGCATATGTATTGTTAGGTTCTTCCCTTTGGGGGTTATTTATGGGATTTTACACCTCTGCATCGGATACGCTTAATGCAGGGATTGGGTTTATTAATCAGGTAAAGTACCCTCACGAAGCACTACTTGTAAAACAAACAGCCCAGCATCTTGCCAATTTTTTAATTACCTTTGTTATTAATATTATAGTTTTGTTACTGTTTAGCATTATTCCCGACTGGAAAATAATTTTCTTTCCTTTGCTTGTACTTCCTATGCTTTTTCTTGCAGCAGGTATGGGGTTAATAATTAGCGTAATAAATGTTGTATTCCCCGACATTCCTAAAATTGTTAATGTTGTTTTAGGATTTGTATTCTATATTACCCCGATTGTATATTCAACTGAAACTAATAGTAGTTTTTTAAACAAAGCAGTCGAGTTAAACCCGTTAACGTATTTAATTGGAGGAGTTAGAGATCTAATAATTTATGGTCAATTAATTTATCCCGAAAGGTTTATTTTTGTAGCCTTTATATCTTTTATATTTTTTATGTTTGCCTGGAGAATATTTTTTGTTTCCGAAGATAGAGTAATTGAGAAAATGATCTAAAAATTTAACCACCTTTTTATGAATATTAAAGACTTGGAAAAAGATACAGTAATCAAAGTTGAAGATTTATCAAAAAAATTTACAAAAAGTTTAAAGCGAAGCATGTATTACGGCTCAATTGATATGGCAAGAAGCATGCTGGGAATGCAGTACGATAGTGAAATATTGCGAAAAGGAGAGTTTTGGGCGCTTAAAGACATAAGTTTTGAAGTAAAAAAAGGTGAGACATTAGGTATACTCGGATTAAACGGTTCGGGAAAATCAACCTTGTTAAGGGTTCTTTCGGGGATTTTTCCACCAGATAAAGGGAAAATTACAATTAATGGGAAAGTAGGATCGCTAATCGCCGTTGGAGCGGGTTTTCATCCACATATGTCTGGTAGAGAAAACATTTATCTAAACGGCGTTATTTTGGGAATGACTAAAAATGAGATAAAAAACAAATTCGAATCCATTGTTCAGTTTGCCGAAATTGATGAGTTTTTAGATGCACCTGTTTCTACTTATTCATCAGGAATGAGGGTAAGACTAGGATTTGCAATAGCTATCCACTGTGAACCCGATATTTTGTTAGTGGACGAAATACTTAGTGTTGGAGATATCTCCTTTAGAAACAAAAGTCTTAGATATATGGCAGAATATAGAAACAAGGCACAAGCAATACTCTTTGTAAGCCACGATATTGAGCAGGTTAGGAGTTTGTGCCAGAAGGCAATTTTAATAGATAGAGGGCAGGTACTGCACTATGGCGATACTGTCGAAACAATTGTAAAATTTGAAGAACTTGCTAGAGAAGAAAGGTTAAAGCAGTTAAAAAGAGAGAACGAATCTCACTCCAGAGACTTTAAAATACATTTCGATTCCGATTATGTAAGATTTTTAAAAATAGGAGTTGAAGATAAAAATGGAGATGAAACAGAGGTTTTAGACCTTAAAGGGAGCTTAAAAGTGGTAATAGATTTTGAGGTAAAAGAGAAGTTAGAAGGTTTAAGCATAAATCTTCCTATTGTAAGAGATGACAATTTGGACGTCTACTGCATTAATGCCTTTAGTGATCTAAATATAAAGCTCGAAAATATTGTTGCCGGGAAGTATAGGGCTTCACTGTATATGGAAAAACACAATTTAAACCCGGGTGTTTATACTTTTGGGACACTTACCTTTAGAAATAGTAAAACCTTTGAAACACTTGCCAAAATAAAAGCAAACTATGTATTTAAAGTTAAATCAAATTCCAAAGTAATGGAAAAAGGATTTATCGATGTGGATCAAAAATGGGATTTTATTAAGCAATAAACTTCATGATAAATTTGTTAAAACGTAAAAAATCTTATAAGTCCTCCAAGCTGGCAAATAAGAGCGAATATTTAAAATTACAGTATAGGACAGATCCAAAAGAATTTTTAGATTCTAGGCTAAAAATTGCATCATCTTTTACCTTTATTATCCCAGAATTAATCAAATTAGGTATACATTTACCAGTAAACGAGACTATCGGCATTAACAAAGGGCAGTTAAAAGCAAACAGCATTAAAATTTTAGACGCAGGTTGTCGTGACGGATGGACAATAGAGTTTTTAAATTCGTTAGGCTACAATGATGTAATAGGTGTAGAGCTCTTTGATGAATATGTTAATTATTGCAATAGCCTAGGTCGCAAAGCTGTAAAAGGAGATTTACATAAACTGGAGTTTTCGGATAATTCTTTTGACTTTGTTTATTGCAGACATGTTTTAGAACACACCTTAGATCCGATAGCTGTAATAAATGAACTTTTACGGGTAACAAAACCTAAAGGGGCAATATATGTAAGCTTCCCGTTAGAAAACGAGCCCTACGGCAAGCATACAATTGCAATATCACAACCCGGGGATGTAAGAGAGATTTTGGGCAAAGTTCGCCATAAATTTACAGAAATATATGTAGATAGAACTAAAGCAATTCCCTTAATTATCCCGGAAGGTGATGAAATGATAATTTTTTTGTGTAAACAATAGCCATATGTTTTTTCCTCAAAGAAAAACAATAAAACAGCTAGGCAGGCTAGAATCGCTAAAATACTTTCTGAATAATAAACTTTCTATAGCAAGATTTGGAGATGGAGAGTTAACATTGATGCTGGATAAAAAAGATATATATTTTCAAACCTACTCAGAGGAGCTTCAAGAAAAACTTAAAAATGTATTAGTCAGAAAAAATCCAAGAATTCTAATAGGTTTTAATAATGATTTTATTACAAAAACCGAATATAAAATTATTGTTAAATATGGTCGTACGGGCAAAACATACAGTTATTTTGAAAACCTCCACAATGCTAATGATATAGGTGTTTTAATTAGGAAAGAACAAAATGAATTCTACAAAGAAAAGTATCAACAATTTATAAAAATGTTTTCCGGCAAAGTACTTGGAGAAGCAACGTTATTTTTTTTGGGGTTTTACTACAACGAGTATTTAAACAACACAATTGGCGAAATTCTTACTCTATATAAAAAGCTGTTTGAAAAAAATCGTTTATTAATTGTAGCTCCTAAATCTCCGCAAACGAGCAAATCTTTTAAATTTCTTATAGAAAATGGCATAATTAAAAGCCATAAAAGTGCTGCTTTTATAGAAATTTCCGAAAGCAATGCTTTTAGCGAATATAAAGAGATACTTAAAAACATTTCTCGCTCAAAAAATACTCTAGATGCTGTAATTTTACAAGCAGGGCCAACAGCAACGGTTTTAGCAGGCGAGATTTCACTAACAACTCCCTTGCAAGCAATAGACGCCGGTTCACTAAATGAGTCTTTGTATAAAGCCTGGGAAGATTCTAAAGTGACTTTTTAATTTTACTTTTTAAAAATATGAAAACAAAATCCGTTAGAAACTCTAATGTTTATATAAACAGAGAAGATAAGCACCGTTTTGTATCCGAAAAGTATATGGAGTTTTTGGAGGGAAAAATTTTAGATGTTGGTGCAGATCAACTATACTTAAAAAAATATTTACCCAAAACAGTAACCGAATATCTTGCCACTGGGCTTGGAGACCACCCCGGACAATTAAAAATTGACCTGGAGCATGATGAGCTCCCTTTCAAAGACGGTTCTTTCGATCTGGTTATGTGTCTTGATGTATTAGAGCATATTGAAAACATCCATACTATTTTCGATAAACTTTGTAAAATATCTGGGAAATATGTTTTAATTTCTTTACCTAACCCATGGAGAAGCTTTTGGGAATATATGGAAAGTAAACCATATAATAACGACACAAATATAAAGTTTTACGGCTTACCCTTAGAACGAGCCGAGGATAGACATAAATGGTTTTTTTCCGCAACTGAAGCTCGAAATTTTATAGAATATCGTTCAAAGAAAAACGATTATTATATTATTGATACGTATGTTATAAACGAAAAAAGTAAAGGATTGCCGGAAGGAAATAAGTTAAAAGACAGACTTCGCAGAATGTTAAAACAAATTGCCCGGAAAATACTTTTTAGAGAAGGTGTTAATTTTAGCGACCTTTACGAAGGTACTCTTTGGTTTCTTTTGCAAAAAAACAGTACTCGTATATGATAAAAGAATTCTTTATACCGTTTAATGATTATAAAAGTGTTGGAGGTGTTTCCAGCTTTATGCATAATCTTAAAAACTATCTGGATAAGTCGGGATTTGTTTACACCGAAGATTCAAAAGATGCAAAACATATTTTTTTTCCTGTTGAATACAACACTGAAATATTAAGAAGAATTAAAGAGAGGGGAGGAAAAATTATTCAAAGGCTAGACGGTATATACTACGAGCCGGAACACACTCCGGAACAGTTAGATTTTAACCAAAAGATAAAAGAGATTTACCTAAGATATGCGGATTTTGTTATCTTTCAAAGTGAATACAGCAAAAAGCAATGTTTTGAAAAACTAGGCAATATTTTAAAAAATAAATACACACTTATTGTAAATGGGGTTGATAAGTCAATATTTTTTCCTAATATAAACAAAACACAGTTAGGTCACAAAATAAAATTTGTAACAACCGGTAATTTTAGAAGAAGAGAGATGCTAGAGCCTTTGGTTTTAGCTTTAGATGAGTTGAAAGAAAAGTATACCTTTGAATTAAACATAGTTGGCCCGGTGCAGCAAAATCTTAAAGCTATGCTAAACAAAGATTATGTTATTTATCATGGTTCGAGGGAACTAAAAGAGGTTGGAGAAATTTTAAACACATGCGATATTTTTTTATTTTCTTTTCTTAATCCTCCTTGCCCAAATTCTGTAATCGAAGCTGTATCCAGTGGTCTACCGGTTGTAAGCTTTAACTCCGGATCTATGCCGGAATTAGTAGGATTTAACAAAGAATTATTAGCATATGTATCGGATGAAATTTTTCAAAAGCACGATGATTTTAATTATAAAAAGTTGAAAGAAAAAATTGAATTATGCATAAATAAATTTCAGGAGTTTAAAACTAATGCGGTAAACAATTGCCATTTGTTTTCATTTGAGGATTGTGGGCAGCAGTATGTTGATGTTTTCAATAGTCTCCAAAAAAGCCATTTTCTAAAAACTACCTTGACTTAGCCTATATTAGGAGTTTCCGCCGAAAAGTGAGTTATAATGTTTAGGTAACAAAAATATTTTTACAAATGCAAGGTCACTAAATTATTTATACTAATTAATACAATGAAAAAACCAGCTAAAGTGTTAATTGTGGTAACTCTTTACAATTTAGGAGATTATATTGACGAAGCAATTCAATCGGTTTTTAATCAAACATACCAAAATTGGGAATTAATAATTATTAATGATGGATCTACTGAAGAGAAATCCAAAGAAAGAGCTGAATTTTACCGGAAGAATGGCGATAAAAGAGTCCACGTGTTCTCCAGAAAAAATGAAGGTGTTGTAAAAGCCAGAAATTTTGGTAGTAAGCAAGCAAGTTATGATTATATCTGTTTTTTAGATGCAGATGATAGGCTGCGAAATGATTTCTTACAAAAAACAGTTGCAGAACTTAATAAAGATACTGCAAAGAAAATTGGCTTTGTAACAAGTTTTTACAAACATTTTGGTAACAGCGACCAGCTTATTGAATTACCTGACCCGGATTTAAATTTTTTATTAATCCAAAATACTATTCATACCTCCTCGTTGATACGAAAAGAAGCATTTGAAAAAGTAAATGGGTATGATTCCGACTTTTTTGGATATATGGACTGGAATTTGTGGATATCTATAGCGGAGGCAGGGTATACATGGAAAGTTATAAAAGAGCCTCTTTTTGAATACAGAGTTAGAAGTGGTTCTATGGTGTCTCAAAGCACAAAAAAATATTTTGAACTATTTTCGCTACTAATTTCAAAACATAAAGATACTTATGTAAAAAACATAGAAAACGTTATTATCTCCGCACAAAAAAATTATTCCATATTGTATCATAGCTTTTTAGTTAAGTCGGGTGAGGTAAAAACACTTACCGAATTACATGCTAAGCTTGAAGACGAAAATATTAAGCTGAAAAACAAATTAAATCAATTAAAAAATATCTGGTTTATAAAACTATTAATTAAAATTAACAGGTTTAAAAATAAACTGATAAGATGATTATAGAGTAATTATATTAAGGTATAAAAATGGATAGCAATACAGTTAATGATTTAAAAAAAGAAATTCATAATCTAAAAATTGATAAATTAAATTTGCTAAGAGAGCTAAGCAAACTGCAATCCAATATGTTTGTAAGATTTGAATATCTGCTAAATTTTGTATTAACAGGCGGTAATTTTTTTATGTTCCTGAAAAGATTTCTTAGATTTTTTATTGATTTTACACTAAATCCTGTTAAATATAATATTGTTCCATTTGTATACAGAATTATTAACAGGCTTTTTCCACCCACAAAAATAGCTTTTGCATTAAATATGGGGCTTATGGGAGGTACCGAGATGGTAACCCAAAAGCATATCGAATATACACAAGGCTATTTTAAAAGCCATATGTTTTTTCAGCATGCAACCGGTCCGGTAGCACAGGAGCTAAGAAAGAACTTTAAAGTTTTTGGCCACAAAGTGTTAAGCTATTTTTTGTTAAGATACAAATATATATATTTTGCTCAAACTTTACCTAATGTTAGCTTAATTAAAAGAGCTAACCCTAACTGCAAAATAAGTTTTATTATTCACGAACACCTGTCAGGCTGGCTTGAAACTTTCGAAACTTTTTTTGATATTGAATATATAGATCATATCTTTTTTATCAGCGAATTTGTAAGAAAGAAGTTTTTTGAAAAAATCACCTGGTATCCTATAGAAAAAACATCCATTTTATACAATCCATATCTTAATGGTAATAACAATCTGGAATATAAAATTCCTAAAAAGGACAATGCCTTTACAATTGGCTATTTAGGAAGAATAAGTCCCGAGAAAAATATACTTAGCTTAATAGAAATTTTTAACCGGTTTAATAAAAAGTACCCCGAAAGCAGGCTTGTTATTGCAGGACCGGTATTTAACCATACTAAAGAGTATGCCGACGAATTTTTTAATAAAATTAGAGAAAATAAACAAATTGAATACTTAGGAGTTGTAGGTAAAAATGAAAAGATAAAACCCGAAAATTTTTTTGAAAAAATAAATTGCTTAGCATTTAGCTCGTTCGTGGAAGGTGTTCCCCTAACGGCACTAGAGGCATTATCTTATGGTGTTCCTATTATTTCCACAAATGTTGGTGCCTTGCACGAATTTATTAATAACTCGAATGGTATGCTTGTCGATATTCAAAAAATTAACTTTAACCCATTTCACCAAATGAACCCTCCTTTTAAAAAGCTAAGCGAAACAGATATAGATAATTATGTAAAAACATTGTACGAGTTTAAGTTAAAAAAATGGGATAATTATTCTATAATGAAGGACTTAATAACAAAATTTGGAGACCAGGCATCTAAAGAGAGATTTATTACAGAAGTGAAAAAAATAATAAACCACCGGTAAAATACCTTGCTTACTCATTATAGATAGACGACGATATGACAATTGTTAAGAAAATAGTTACTTTGCTTTTTACGCGCGAAATTATAATGTTTTTTGTAGGTGGAATATCTGCTTTTGTACTGGATCTAGCAATTCTTACTTTTCAAACAGCAATTCTTAATTTTAGAGCTGAGTTATTTAATATAATTTTTGTGCCTAATATTATCTCGACTACAATAGCCTTAGTCTATTCCTTTTATTTCCAAAAATTTCTTACATTCAAAGATAATACAAAAAATCAAAAAAAACAGCTCCCGTTGTTTTTTGCTGTAAGCATTTTTAATATTTTGATGTTTGGCGGTTTAGTATTTGGGTTTTTAATCAAGCTTAACTTACCAATTTTTTTTAGTAAAATAATTTCAACAACGTTTCAAATGTGCTCAAGTTTTTTATTTTACAAATTCTTAGTATTTAAACAAGTTAGATAAGACTACTATGGAAAAACTCTCTATAATTATTCCGGCGTATAATGAAGAAAAAACAGTCAGAAAATTAGTAGAAAAAGTAATCGCTGTTTCTTTCCCATTTATAACAAGTAAAGAGATAATTATTATAAACGATGCCTCTCGCGATAAGACAGGGGAGATTATCAACAATTTAGCGTCTACATATAATTTTGTTTTTGCTTATTCGAACAAAAAAAATTTAGGGAAATCTCAATCTGTCCGCGAGGGAATTTTAAAGAGTACAGGTGATGTGGTAATAATTCAGGATGCAGATTTCGAATACGAACCTGCCGAAATCGCGGACTTGCTTACTTTAATGAATAGCAAAAATCTGGACGTAGTTTACGGTAACAGATTTGGCAAAAATAACAAAGTGATTTATATTAAAAATTATATAGGCAATAAAGTATTGTCGTTACTTTCTAATTTTTTCACCTACCCGAGAATTAAGGTTTGGATTCCCGATATGGAGGTTTGTTACAAACTCGTAAAAGGAAATATTGTTCGAGAAATTGCCGCAAAGATAGTTTCTAAAAGCAGATTCGGGTTAGAACCGGAAATTACGGCTAAATTATCTAGATATAAATCAGCAGGTAAACACTTAAAATTTGGCATAGTTCCAATAAGTTATTATCCCAGAACCCTGGCAGAAGGAAAACATTTACACGCTTTTAGAGATGGAATACAGGCACTAAAAGAAATATTAAAATTTAATTTAGGTTCTAACCGATAAATTTAGTCAATTTTTCTACAAAGTAACCACTAAAAACTAATTCATATGATAGCAGAGTTTATTAGCAGAAACAGGTATTGGTTTATTTTGTCTATTACAGGAATAGTTGTTTTTTCTATATGGCTTTTGGCTTTTTATCCCGGTTTAATGACCCCAGATTCCTTAGATCAATGGAGCCAGGCAAAATCTTTTTCTTTTAGTAACCATCATCCGTACATTCACACATTAATTATTGCGCTTATTCAAAGAGTTATATATTCACCTGCTGCCGTTGCATTCCTTCAAATCTTACTTGCCACTTGCATCCCTGCATTTTTTGTTAATACATTAATAAAGAATAACTATAGAAAGGCACCGTTAATTGGAATTTTTTTAATTTATACATTAATGCCGAGTGTAGGTCTTTACAACATAACTCTCTGGAAAGATATTGCATACACCAACATGATATTTTTAGTTATAGTAATTTTTTTAAACAATATATTAAAAAGGGTACATTTAGAAGGTTTTAAAGGCAGTAGATTTGATTTTATCAACTTGTTCTTTGCGGTAGTCATTTTCACAACTACCTCATTGTTAAGACACAACGGCATAATTTTTATTTTGATTATTCCAGCTGCATATTACTTTTTAAAAATTTACACCTTTAAAAAATCCGCAATCTTACTGATCTGCTGTTTATGCTTGTTCCTGTTTTTTAACAATATACTGTTTGGAATGCTGCATGTTCAAAAACAAAACTTTATAAATGCATCTGTGCTTATCCATATGGTTGCAGCAGCATTCAACGGCGGGTACACGCCTCTGGAAGAAGAAAAAGTAGTTATTGAGAGGTTAGTTCCAATCTCTAATCTAAAGGAAAAATACACTTGTATTACCTCTAACAATCTTGTTTACAATAATCCAGATTATTATAACTACAGTATACTTAATAACGATAGTTACATGGACGAGTTTTACAAAACTTCTATTGGCATTATAATTAAAAATATTAAGCAGGTTCTAGCTAACAGGTTGTGCATGGCTTATAATTTATTTGGATTTAGCCGAAGTGTAGAAAGCAGATTTTTATATTCAGTCTTTAGTAACGATCCAGATTATGTTGAAAAGAACAACTTACCTCCGAGTACCAACAATTTTTTAACAGAAACCCTATCTAAATATGTTACGTCAACTTCACAAAATCGATACACATATAATTTATTTTGGAATATCCCAATATATATAGGATTACTGTTTTTGATTGTAATTTTAAAAAGAGAAAAAAAGGTTACTGTATTTGTGTTTTTTGCTCTAGTTAACCTTGTACCTCTTGCAATCGGTGGAGTTGGACCAGACTTTAGATTTGTTTACTCGGTTATGGTTTTTGGATTATTCTCCATCTCATTTTTACTTGAAAAGAAAAAAAGTGAAACGCCTCAATACTTACAAAACACACACCAAGGGTAAATTTTTTGATCGGGCATTGATGTAAAAACCGGATATTTATTAATAGGAAGTTCCAGCTTGTAAGCCCACAGCGCAATATCAAACGATTTATTTTTACTTCCGTATTTTACATCTCCCCAAATTGGGTTTTTAATATTCGAAAACTGTGCCCTAATTTGATGAGGTCTTCCGGTTATTAATTTAACCTCTGCCAGTGTTAAATTTTCTTTCTCGTTGTATTCCAATGTTTTATATTTCAGTTCGCAATACTTTGTCCCATTTTCCGCTTTGTTAAAAACCCTAACTTTATTTGTTTTTGTATCTTTAAGAAGATAGTTTACAAGTTTTTTTTCTTTTTGCTTTAAGTTTCCCTCCAAAACAACCAAATATTCTTTTTTGACTTTTCTTAACCTTATTAATTCACTAAGCCTGGCTGCACTTTTGGAGTTTTTGGCAAAAACCATTATTCCACCTACCGGCCTGTCTAACCTGTGAACAAGACCTAAAAATACATTGCCGGGTTTATTATATTTTTCTTTTATATATGATTTACAGATGGCTGTTAAATCAAGAACAGCCGAAGAATCCGATTGCACAGGAATTCCAGAAGGTTTTTCTACAACTAATATTTTATTATCTTCAAAAATTACTTTTAGGTTATCCAAAATGGAATTTTGTAATTGATATGCTAGATTATATTGTAATTTGCATTTTTATAATAGAGAGTTGAAATTAGTTAGGCAATACTAACTACTGTAAAAGCTACATTGTGATAATATTGCTAGCATTTTCCTCAATTATATGAACAAATACTTAACCGTACTGGTTTACTATACTCTAAGAGTATTTCGATACCCTTTGGAAGGAGTAGCTAAAATTCTAGTAAAGGTTTTAGGAATTGTCTTTGTCTTGGTTTTTTGGAATCTTATTTTAAAAGGAGAAAAAGCAACTGAGCTTTTGGCTTATTTTTTAATTTCTTCGGGTATTGGGGAAATACTCTTTGTTACAAATACAAAACTGGGAAGGACTATACGAAAGTCAGTAACTACAGGTGAGATCTCCAATATTATTATAAAACCGGTTTCTGTTGTTGGTTATTTATACCTTAAAACAATTGGCGATACATTGCCGGTCTACCTGTTTAGTATATTTTGCATAGTTATGGGAATATTTAACCTAAAACTGACTTTAGAAAAACTGCCTGTATTTCTAATTTTTATGGGGTTAGCGGGAGCAATCTCGTTCGCGTTTAATCTATTTGAGGGGGCGTTATCTTTGATATTTACGGAGGTTTCGGGAATAAAAAATGCAATAAACCATACAACGCGTATTTTATCGGGCGCATTAATTCCGCTAACGTTTTTCCCAGGACAGCTTAAAAATATTGTTGAACTTTTACCCTTTGGTACAATGATTTATTCTCCGGTAAATTCCATAACAGCAATAGGTAGTTTTGATTTTGCTAAATCACTCGCTGTTGCAGTTTTTTGGGCAATTACACTTAATATTGTTATTTACAAATTTTGGATTTACTCTTTTAGAAAGTTTGAATCGGCAGGAATATGAAAAAATATTTTTCCACAAGATACAATTTAATAAAACTGGCAATTGTAAACACCTGGCAAAAAGATACCGCATATCTTTTTAACAACTGGGGAAACATTGTTTCGGGTACCGTTTACATTTTAACTGCAATACTTGCCAATTCTGTTATTTACACTAACACAAACGAAGTTGCCGGATTAACAAAAAACGAAATGCTGCTTTTTATTTTCTTTGCTCAGATTAATTTCTATCTTTTTGCAGGTCTGGTTTATAAAAACCTCGGAGCTATTTCGTCGGATATAAATAGCGGAAAGTTAGATTTAGTGTTATCAAAACCGGTTCCCGCTTTATTCTTTTTAAGTTACAGGAGTATTGATATTCTAACAGTAGTTAGAGATTACCTGTTTGGATTTATCTTTATAATTTTATCGGTGGACTGGAATGCCCTGAATATTGAGATAAGCAATTTTTTACTATCTTTTATTATTGTATTTTGTGGGATTATTGCTTCCAGTTCGATTTTTTTTATAACAGCAATTTTTGCATTTTGGCTCGGGGAAAGTAGTGGGATAACAGATCTGGCTGTTTTCACAGATTATGATTTTGTAAAAAATATTCCATTAAATGGGTGGGGAAACTTCAAAACAGTTTTTTTAACAGTATTGCCTTTTTTAATAGGGAGTGGTGTTTCGGTAGAGGTTGCTCTGGGAAAACTTGAAGGTGTAGGTTGGTGCTTATTCTCAATTTTTATTGCAATTTTATTTTTATTTTTTAAAAATAGGCTTTGGAAGCTTGGATTAAAAAGCTATTCCTCGGCCAGCAGCTAGATATGGAAAAAATAATAACCGTAAAAAATTTACACAAAAAATTTAGAAAGCTTAAAAAACGGGGATTTTTTAAAGATCTGCTTAAGCCGAATTTTTTAGAAGTAAGCGCTGTTTTGGACATATCTTTTTCCATAAAATATGGTGAAAGCGTGGCATTTTTGGGCCCTAATGGAGCAGGAAAAACAACAACAATAAAAATGTTATCTGGATTAATATATCCATCATCGGGCGAGATTCAGGTGTTAGGCTTTAAGCCCAGCGATAGAAAAAGTGAATTTTTAAGTCGGATAGGTCTTGTTATGGGTAACAAGTCCGGGCTTAACTGGGATTTAACTCCAAGGCAGAGTTTTAGACTTTTAAAAGAGATCTATAATGTTTCTGACCATAAATATAATTTAAGGCTAAAAGAGCTTACTGAGTTACTCGATATTTCTCGATTTATAGATACGCAAATCCGAAGAATGTCTCTTGGCGAAAGGATGAAGATGGAGCTTATTGGCTCAATTTTACATTACCCTAAAATTCTTTTTCTCGACGAACCTACTGTAGGGCTTGATATTATTTCAAAGCAAAAAATCAGGGAGTTTTTACGACATATTCAAAAAAAGGACGGTACAACAATTTTATTAACCAGCCACGATATGGACGATGTAGAAAAGGTATGCGACAGAGTTATCGTTATAAATAAAGGGCAAAAGGTTATCGACACAGATGTTATAAAGCTAACCAGCCGATTTTCGGAATACAAGTATATAAAATTAACGTTAAGTAACAAAAAAGAGTTCTCCAAAATCTCTTTTGATAAGGTGGAAGAATTAAATAGCGAAGGAATGTATAAAATTCAAAAATCAAAAGTTCCCGAGTTTTTAAAATACATTACGGCAAATTTTGATGTGGACGATATAGATGTTATCCCCCTTCCTTTGGAAGAAATAATAAAAGAGATCTTTCTGAAAAGATAAAAAAGTTATTCCGCCCTTGAAAACATACCACATGGCAAAACCAAATTCGTTGAAGTAGCTTTTAGTCCTACCTCCCCGCTTTGAATAGACTTAAACTCGGAGTTTAGAATTATTTTTAAAATATTCTCTAAAGCAATTGCCGAAAAAGAATTAGCATAAGCATTTATAAGAAAAAATAAAGGAGTGCTGCTAAGCAAGCCTTTACATCTTTCCACAAGTTTAAAAAGGTCTTTTTCTATCTCCCAAAGTTGCCCGTTTGCCCCTCTTCCATATACCGGAGGATCCATAATTATTGCATCGTATTTGTTTCCCCGTCTAATCTCTCTTTCCACAAACTTTATTGCATCATCTTGTATAAATCTTACCTTTGAGTCTTTTAGTAAGGAGAGTTCAACATTTTCTTTTGCCCAAAGGTTTACCCCTTTTGAAGCATCTAAATGCGTTACTATCGCACCTGCCGAAAGCGCTGCGACTGTTGCGCCTCCCGTATAAGCAAATAAATTTAAAACAACCGGTGATTTATTATGTTTCAATTTAAAGGAATTTATCTTGTTAATAATGAATTCCCAATTAACTGCCTGTTCTGGAAAAAGCCCTGTATGCTTAAAGCCTGTGGGTTTAATTTTAAATTTGAAATCTTTATACTTTACCTCCCACGGATTTATATCGAGTATGTTGTTAGTACTGTTAAATGGAATTTTTTTGTTTTTAATCTCCCAGTTACCTCCGCCTTTATCACTTCGATTATAAATTAGGTCGGCAGAATCCCACTGAGATTTTATGGCCGAGTTTTTAGCCCAGATAGCCTGTGGATCGGGCCTTCTTAAAATGTAATTGCCCCATCTTTCTAGCTTTTCTCTTTCACCTGCGTCTAAAAGTTCAAAGTCAATCCAGTCTGTTGGATAAATCATTGTTTCTTATATAAATAATATTAAAATTTTTCGGTTCTGCTAGAGAGATATTTTATTATATCCTCAACAAACTTTTTGTTTACACACTTTAATATTGGTTCCCCTAGCTTAACTGCCTTTACATTTTCCAAATAACCGGATTCCTCCAAAATTAGCACACCCAAGTGATCATCACCTAAGCAAAGTTCATCGGGAGCCATAAGCATTGCATCCGAAATTATTCCTCTTAAATCCCTTGGCTGAAGGATTATCTCTTTGCCCTCAGTTAAATAAGGTCTTGGGAGAAGGTTTCCCGCTGTTATAAAGCATACTGTATTTCCTGTTTTTACATTAGGAGCCCCTGTTACTATCTGCCTTTTTGTTTCTGATCCAACATCCAGGTTAAGTAATATTAACTTATCTGCGTTGGGGTGTTTTTGAATATCCGTAATTTTACCTACTAAAACGCCTTCAAGAACTTTTGATATTTTTTCTATATCCATAAAATTATTCCCATTTATATTTTCCGGGATGATTTTTTATATTTTCGATCTCCTTATTCAAATCTTCCAGAAGAATTACCGAAAGTACAATGGAAGATATGGTAACAACTATGCCTACCCATAAATATGTTGCGCCTCTTGCAACATTTACTAATATCAAAATATTACCTATCCATGCAAATAAAAGCCATACAAATGCATAATTGTAGACTTTGTACGAAGATTGAATAAGGCTAAGCAGATTTTTATTTGCAAGCTTTATTACCAAAGAAGGCTTTACATGCGACGCATGAAAAAATACCGCCCGTATTACTGAGAACGAGAAAAAAAACGCAATAAAAACGTACATAAAAAGATCGGAGTACGAAGTGGCTAGAGCCAGATCTTCCAACCTAACCGATGTTCCTATCGAGAAGAAAGATTCTGTATACTGCTTTAGAGTCCACCCTATACCAAATAATTGAAAAGTGAGTATTAATCCCAAAAATTTCCCTGCCACTAATGCTGCAGCCGGAAATAACGACGAATCAACAAACCTTATTAGGGTTTTGGTCATTGCAGATAATGTTACAAGTAATTACAAATCTACCCTTATCTTTATTTTGAGCTTTTAGCTAAACGTGATTTTAATCTTGCAGCCTTTTTTTTATGAATAACGTTTCTCTTGGCTGCTTTATCGATAGCTTTATAGGCTTTAGAAAGCAGTTCCAGAGTAGATTGTTTTTTTTCTTTAGAACTAATTGCCTTTGCAAGCTTCTTTTGGGCTTCCTTATACCCAGTTTTACTTTTGGAGTTCATTGCCTTTTTGCGCTCAGAAACTCTAATTGCCTTTTTTGCCGATTTTGTGTTGGCCATAAACAAAAAATAATATAGTCAGATTGAATTTTAGCATATTTAAGTAGAAATAAAAATTGCTAATAATTCCTGTTAATTTGTTATAAATAGAGAGAATGTTAAAATTCTTTATGGAGATATATAACTACCTTAAGTTAAAGCTAGGAAGCACAGGATTATGGGATACTCATTGCCACCTAAATTCCGGTGAGTTTACACCCGATATCGCGGATATTATAGAAAATGCCAAACAAGAGGAAGTGAAGAAGATTTTGGATGTAGCGACGGATTTAGAATCTTCCAAGCAAGCTATTGATAATAGTATTCGGTTTCCTTTAACTGTTAAGTCATTTATAGGTATTGACCCTGATGTTTTTATTCCGAGCGCCAAAATGTTTAAAGGATTTGAACAAAGCGAACAATTTTTGGTATCACTTAAGAATGAACTGAGCACTTTGTTAGAACAAAATGTCGAAAATGTAATAGGTATTGGAGAAACTGGGATGGACTATTACTGGTTAAAGGATAAACCTGTCTTACGAGAAAATTCAATTTTGCTTCAGGAGAAGCTTTTTAGGATACATCTGGAGCTTGCAGAGGAAAAAAAACTTTTACTTACAATACACTCAAGAGGGACAGAGAAGCGCGTTTTGGAGATATTGAAGGAATACAAAGTTTTAGGAATTTTACATTCTTTTACAGGAGGTTTTGACGAAGCTAAAGAGGCCTTGAATAATGGGTTAGGGCTTGGAATAAATGCAATAATCACCTATAAAACTGCCGAAAATGTTAGAGAGGTATACAAAAAGTTATTGGGTAAAATTCCCAACGATGCAGAGCCGGAATGGTTTTATAAAAAAAATATCTTTTTTGAAACAGATGCACCATACCTTTCCCCTAGCAGTTTAAGGGGAAAAAGAAACGAACCGAAAAGTGTAAAAGAGATTTTTAATTTTGTAGTAAATAATTTTAAATTTTAATATGTGTTCTGCAGAGTATTCCACACCCGAAGCAAAATCCGTAAAGCAACCTAAACCCGAATTGGATCCGCTTGGCGTAGATTTATCAAAGCTAACTTGTGTAATAGATCCTAATAACCCAATACTTGAACACTGGGCAGGAACGATAGCTAACAATTATAATCTCGATAGCCAGGGCGATGTGGAAGGGGAAAAAAGTGCCTATGTCCAGGTTAATTCTTTATCAAAAAGAGTAGTAAAATTTGGGATAGATTTAAACGGTTGTGTTTTTAGAGAAGTTGTTTTTAACGGAGCATATAAATTCTTGATTAACCCTAAAAACGATAATTTCCTTTGGGATAAAGATGGCAAACGATGTTTTTTAGCTGTCCCTGAAGATGCTAGCAAAGTACTCACATCACCAGATAGTTTAAAAGGAGTTTTAGGAGTTTTGCTCGAACCTAGTTCATTTAAGATTATTGGAACAAAGATGGTTAAACTATAAATTTTTTATTGTATGCTTTAAAAAGTCAGCGTTCAAGATAACTAATTCTACCTGGTTTCTGTTAACGGCATGGGTTGAGGTTCCACAACATTATTATCAACACCAAGCTCCCTTTCAATTTCTTTTAAATCACCCTCATTTGCCGGATTTAAAAATTTTAGATCGAATTCGTTAATTCTCTCAGCGCTGTACTCGTAACTGGCATCCAAAACCGAATCTACTGCAAAATATTCTTTATTCCCCGATTCGTATTTGTAAAAGCCCGAATACCAGATGTTTTCGAAAATTAAATACTTAAAATTGCCTTCTTCAAGAATAATATAATAATGTTTTTCGTCTAATGGTTCATTTATAATCATCTCAAAACTTGCATCCGCCGATCCTTCTTCGGCTCCTTGCGAAGATGGGGAATATGATTCGCCTCCCGATGTGATTGTATAATTGTAAAGTTTTGCCCCATACAATTTACCGCCAATTTCCAGTTCAATATTCTCTTCCGATTTTTCTTTTACAGGTGAGTGTATTCTTGTATTTAAAATTTCTATATCAGAAAACTTGTTTTCGAATGTTTCAATATTTAAGTTACTTACTCCATTACTTAATTCTATGCTGGTTCCATAACTTAAAAGACTTAGAGGAACATTTTCCCAGCTATAGTATGGATAGGGAACCGCTTTAAGTTTAGTGTATCGCTCAAATTCTTTATCTCCATTTATTCCCGGCCTGTAAAAGTCTCTATCTGAAAGATATTCTGGATAGTACATATATGTGTAGGTACTACTAATAAGGCTACTATAGTTATTAATACTAAAAAAATTATTCGATTTTCGGGTGTTATTACTTACAATTGCTTGAATATTATTATCCTGTAAATACTGAAGTTGTTGCAGTTTTTCAGCTTCATAATCTACCTCAGAGATATCAGTTTTTTGCTCTTCGGTTTTTAAATTAACGACTGGTAGGAGTGCCGAAAGCTTTTGTTCGGCATCTTCAAATGTTGTTTTGGTTTTTTCGATTGTTAAGTACTCAGTCGAAACAATTAAATTTTCGGGAGAAATGCTGTTGGCATAGGTTTCAAAATAGTATCCCTGATAATCATTAGTATTTAAATATATTAAACTTATTATCTTTGTATCTCCTTCCTCTAAAGAAATATTACTTTGTACTGCCGAATCCCAATCCTCACCCGCCCAAAAGTTTGGGTTTGGGGTTACAACCATTGGCTGTTCCTGGTTACAAAAGATAAAATAGCTGCTTTCAATTACAAAGGCATCGTTTTCGTTTTTATCTTTTTTAATGTAATAAGTTACATCAGGACCAAAAACCTCTTCGATTTTTGCCTCAGCCTCATCTTCTTCGACAGTTATCTGCGAGTCTTCTTTTAACATAGTTGCGGGAGCAGTTACCGGCATTGGAGAAGCATAATCTGATCTTGATTTAACCCCGTACTTTCCGCCTTTGTAAACAATGCTTTCGTAGTAGGAATCGGTATTTTTGTAAATTGAAAAATCAACAAGATCGCCTTCTACATTTTTTGCTTGGTTTATTGAAATGCTCGAATATGCGTCGGACGAGTTAAAGCTATAGTTTTCTATAGTTACTTCGGGCTCGCTATTTAAAGCGCCCAAAAAATAACCCTGTTCACACTTTGCAGGGCCTTCAACCATTTTGGCCTTTGAATAAATTAGGGTGTTTGGCTCGTAAACCAAAATGTCAAAAGATGGGAGCGCCATTTTCCTTGTGTCAGAATCTGATTCTGCAGCAAACATTGCCTGTTGATCAGTTGCGTTGGTATTAGAACTTAACTTATTAGAATTCTGCGTTGAATTAAATGCCTGGGCTGTATTTAAAAAATTTCTTAAAATAAGATCCTTGTTTTCCAGTGTTAGTGCAACCGGTTGCACCCTGCTCTTATTCGGGAATATAGCTGTGATGATAATAGATGTACCAAAAATCCCTAAAACAAGAAATAAAGTTGAAAAAAATAGCATCTTTTTTTTCATATTAATGTAGTTAAAAAATAAGTTAAGGAAAGGTAAACTATTTTTTTTAGTCGAAAAGCTTTCCAGTTCAACAAGTTTAGAAAGAGTCTTATCTCTCCAATTTGCGGATGGCTCAAGTTTCTTAAATTGCTCTATAACTTTATTTTTCTCCATTTATTTTTGATTTTAATTTTAAAAATGCTCTATGATAAATAACTTTTAAATTGCCTGCACTTATACTTGTTATCCGGCTTATCTCTTTAAAGCTAAGATTGCCGGCTATTCGATAGCTTAAAACTTCTTTTTCTGGGTTAACAAATGTATTAATAGCACTTATCACCCAGTCAAAATTTATATTGTTATCGATTGTATCCAAATCGGCAACATCTTCTATCAAATCTTCATGTAAACCAACACCCTTATTCTTTTGGCTTTCAAAATAGTTAAGGGCTATTCCTTTTGCCAAAATGTAAAGCCACGTTCTCGGAGAAGATTTTTTTGGCTCAAAAGTATTAATAAATTTTATAAATACCTCTGCTGCCAGATCTTCAGCTGTTTCTTTGTTTTTGGTTAAAATATATAGATACCTGTATATTTCGGCATTATGCCGACTAAATACCACTCCGATAAATGATTTCCGCTTAAGCATGTTAAAAATTTATTTGATATCAAATTCTTCTATTATTATATACAAGTACAGAGTAGAAAAGTTACAAAGAAAGAATTATAATCGCAAAATATATAAAAAAATTATTACAATGACTGATACTACTCCTAGTTTTGAGTCTCCCGAGCTTAGAAACCTCCCAAAGTCTATTCAAGAGAAATTACAACAACTGATCCTAAATCCATGGCTAGATAGAGCCGGACTTACAGCATTAATTAAATTTGCAGTATACCTTTCCGGTAAAAACATTTCGGAAAACGAAATTAATAGAATACTTTTTAACCCGACTATCCCTTCGCAAGATGATATTTCTCAATACCGAATAAGACATACAAAATTGTACTCCGTTAAAGCTCCCCAGATAGCAAGGGAAATTACCCGAAACGATCAGAAAGTTTTTTGTATTACCAGTGGAATGTATGCAGGAAAGTCTACCCTTGCCGGCGAGGTCTGCAAGCGTTTGGAACAACAAGGGATACACGTGGTAAGGGCAGTTCCGCACTTTATGGGGAAACATATAACTCAAAGAGGTAAGGTACCCGGCGAAGATGACACAACTGGAGCCGATGGATTTGTTACAACAGATGCTCTACCATTAGATCCAGGTAATCCGGATGAATTCTTTAATCAAGCTAATATACCTACAGATAAACTTAGTGTTATCTACCTCGATGAATTTTCTTTTTTAGATCCCGAATCTCTACGTGCTTTTATTAGCCGAGTGCAAACTGCGTATCCTTTAGCAAAATTTTTACTGGTAGGTTTAAATACCAACACTTTTGGAAAACCTCTCGAAGGTTACGAGGCTGCTTTAAAGTATAATCCCGAACTTATACAATGCAATTCCTTTGTCCCCGGTGAAGAGACCACAGAAGTGAACGGTGAAAAGATACCAACAGGAACTATGACGATCAGGTATTTAAGATTACCCGATGGTTCTATGGTTTTAGACACAGGCTTTTTACCTGTTGTTGTACCAAAGGAAGCAGGTGTTGCCCTCTATGCTCCTGCCAATGCACAATTCCATCCGTTTAATGTACTGGAGGAAGCCAAGGCCCTGGTCCAAATAATGATAAATCCAGGCGTCGAAAGCAATAGAATACGTCTGGAATGCTTAAATGCTTTGATGTCTTGGCAACAAAGTGAACAGTAGTATTACACTCTTTTAATTCTTACTCCACCAACCGTTTACAAAAATTACTGCCGAAAAATCGATTACCGACTTTGCAAAATTTAGACCACGATTAATGTAATAAAGAAAATTTATAGTTTTAGGCTTTATCCAGACCGGTTAAACCCGGATTTATTGAGGCTTTTTTTAATATTTTTTTAAGTTCATCCAAATTTAAATCTTCAAGTTTTTTAAACCTAATACAGCTTTTGCCAACACTCACTTTTCCCAAAAGGCTTTTATATTTTTCGACAATATATTCTCCCTGCTCTAAGGCGCATATGTAAATACTTATATAATTTTTTTGGCTGGCTAGAGCTATTATTGGCCATTCAATTAATTCTTTTTTGTAATTTTTATAGGGAAAAGAGCCATAACCTAGCATATTGTATGCAAAGTGGCTTTTAAATAAAGGGGAGCACTCTTGAATAAGATTATGTAAAAATAAAATTATTTTCTTTCTCTCATCGGGTAATGAGTCTATATACTCTTTAACATTTTTTGCTTTTACAGGTTTAAACATATTGGCCATAGTTTTTTAGTTATCTAAAAGTAAAGCTTTTATGTATTATATATCAAGTTAGCGGGTTTTACTGCATGGGGTAGAGAGAGCATGGCCTGACGTGACCTCCGTAAACCGCACAGTGTAAAATATAATAATTGTTACACTGAAGTTAAAATAAAAACTATGATTCTAACTCTGACATTAACTCATCATAAAATTCTTCTTCGTTTTCCGGAATAGTTCCTAATCTCTTTAACTTTCTGTCGTTTATCACATAAGCTTGTTCAACTCCTATTCTGGACAAAAAGTCTATGTTATGAGAGATAGTTATTATGGCACCAGGAAAGTCTTCTAAAGCGTTAACTATAGAATCTACGGTATCAATATCAAGGTTATTAGTAGGTTCATCTAGAACTAATAAATCAACTGGGCCAGCTGTTATCATTGCAAAAGCTAGTCTTGCAACTTCACCTCCGCTTAAGACTGATGCTTTTTTATTAATATCTTCTTGATTAAAGAATAAAAAATTACCTAATAATTTTCTGATTTGTTCATAGCTCAAATCTCTATTAGTTTTCTGCATATTTTCTACTAAAGAAAGATCTGGATCTACTATTTCGTATTTTTGGCTTAAATATACAACTTTAGAATCGGGAGCTAAGTAAGATTCACCTTCGGCCTTTAAGCTTGCTGATTCTCCTAGCAATGCTTTTACAAACATTGTTTTGCCTGCACCATTTCTTCCCGTTAGAACAATTCTATCCCCATAAGAGATTGTCATTTCGGCATTCTCTACTAATGTTCTTCCGTCTTGTAATTCAACTTTAAATTTATTAGTTCTAGCTAGTGTTCTACCTCTTGAACCACTTTCGGTTTCTAAAGCCACATGAGCCTTTCTTCTATGAGTTGCCTTTGTTGCTTGTATTTTCTCTTTTGCATCCTCAGCACTTTCATCAAGCTTAGCTTTATTTCTACCAGCTGTAGCACTTGCTTTATTTTTGAAAAAACCTTTCTCAACGGCCGACATACTTCGATCACCTTTTAGCGCTTTCCCAGTTCTTCGGCTTTTACCTGCTCTTTCCTGTTCTCTTTGTATAGCTTTTTTAGTTTTGTCTAGCTCTTTCTTTGCAGCTTCATGTTGTCTAGCTCGACCTTCTAATATTGCGGCTTTTTGTTCTCTATAATCCGAATAGTTACCACCAAATCTGTTAGCTTTTTTATCCTCTATTTCCCAGGTAGTATTAGTAACCTGATCTAGGAAAAATGGATCATGCGATACTACTACAAAACTTCCTTCATATTCGTATAAAAACTCGATTAACATTTCAATTGAAGGTAAATCTAGATGGTTAGTTGGTTCATCTAGGAATAATACTTCTGGATTTAAAGTTAAGGCAATTGCAAGATGTAGTTTGATCAATTCACCTCCACTCAAGGTAGCTAAAGTCTGTTCAATATTTATATCATGTATGCCAAATTTTCTTTCTAATAAGTCAGTAATGTCCCACCATTCATCATGTATTGATGATAAGTACTCTAAAATAGACATATCACTTTTAAAAAGTGGTAAATCTAGTTGAGGTACATAATAACTTTGTCCAGATCTTATAACTTCTCCTGATGTTGGTTGAACTAAACCAGCCATAATCTTCATTAAGCTAGATTTCCCACTGCCATTAGGTCCCACTAAACCTACTCTTTCTTTTGAGCCTAGAGAT
>JAMQHH010000027.1 GCA_025993875.1 Candidatus Dojkabacteria bacterium | reverse complement strand
CCATAATAGTATCCATTTGTTTCTAAATCAAACTTTCTTCCACTATATTCTGTTTCCAAATATTCATCCATTCCTCCTCCCTTTATTTTACTTTCTACCTTGTTTAGTTTTACCCCGTAACTATCGTATCGGATCTCTGTTTTTGTTATGCTTTCTATATTTGGAACTTCACTTGTTAGTTCTATTATACCTTCTACCAGTTCCCCTGTGTAACTAAATATTACGCTGCTTTGAGAGATAATATTTTCCTGCTCGTCTCTTTGGTAATAGCTTATTCTTTCTGTTTTATCGGGGTTTAGTCTATATTCGCCATTACCTAAATCGATGGCTTCCCACAAAGATATATCCGAGACTGCTGTTCTTTCGGCTATATCGTGTTTTGCTATTTGAGTACTCATACCATTTGGAGTTGAAATCATGTAGTTATTGGTATGTACATTATATATTCTACCTTGGGGAAGTCCTGACATCCCCGATTCTGCATTTACCCTTTTTGTATATGTACTTTCAATTTCAAAACTTAACATCGAATATATATTATCCTCGGTAGAGATTCCTTTATACCTGTTATTTTGATTATTAATATCAAACGGTACTACTATTTGATTAGTTTTATTATATCTTCTACCTAAAGCATCGTTTTTATATGTTATTTGATAAGTTTCGAGTGTATTTTCGGCGGACTTTAGCTTGGAATTTATTCCATTTACCTCGTTTGCACGGTTGTAGCCCATGTTAATATATTCTCCCGATACCTTATGAGCTTTGGCTATTCTATTGCCGTTGTTATCGTAAGAATATACCCAGTCGGTATCTTCTATAAGCTGGTTGGCATCGTTATATGTGTAATTTATAGTTACATTTACTCCCGATCGGTTTGTTGTAAACGATGTTCTATTACCCGCATTATCGTAGGTATATGTATCGTAAAACGATGGATCTACCATTTCCGATACATTACTTACATTGTGGCTTTGTGACTTTACCCGACTTGCTGCATCGTAGGTAAAGGTATCGGTATAGGTAAATACAGTAGCAGCATTACAAATATTATCTTTATTACAGTTACTAAAATATTCTGTTTGAATCTTATTGTCTCGATTATCGTATAAATAATCAAACTTGGCGATTATATATACCGGAGTATTCACATCAGACTCAAATTTGTAGTTATTAACGGTTACTTCCCTTCCTCTTGAATCGTAAGTATACAAAATCACTGTTTTATCTGCATGATTTATTTGCATATACAGATCCTGGTTGGAATTGTATATAAACTCCGTAAGCATTGCCGACCCCAAATTTGTTGTAACAGAATCGCCCGAATATTGAACCTCCATTGAGGTAACTTTATTCGCTAAATCGTAGGTATACCTGGCAACTTTACCGTCATTATATGTAATTTGTGTTAAATTTTTGTATAGATCGTATTCATAGCTTGCACCCATATTTCTGGTGTCAGATTGCCCTGTAATATTGTAAAGCCGGTTGTACACAAAATTGTTTGCTATCTCACCATTTTCGGCTTTAACAAGATTTTTTGCATTATCGTATGTAAAATACCTCGACTCCCCGGTTGTATTTCCATCCTGATCCAGATACAAAACTGCCGAAAGAAGATTGTTAAAATCGTACTCTTTTAATGAAGTAACATTTTTAGCATCTATTTCCTTAACAATGTTTCCATTGTTATCGTACTCGTACCTCCAGACTTTTCCTAAAGGATTAGTTTCGGCTGAAAGTCTGTATAAAGAATCATAAGTATATGTAGTGCTTTTTCCTCTTGCATCGGTTTCACGGATTACATTACCCATTAAATCGTATTGGTAGTATGAAGATAAATTTAGTGCATCTTTAACCTCAGTTAATCTTCCAAGGGAATCGTAAAAATACTGGGTAACCGCTCCAACACCATCTGTTGTTTTCGATACAAGTCCAAGTTTGTTATATTCTGTAAGCATATAATCCTGTCCTCCCCTTTTTTCTAAAGTTATCTGGTTTAGAGCATTGTAAGAATACTCTGTAATTATTCCCTCGGGCTTAATAATCTTTGTAAGATTTCCACTTAAATCGTATTCAAATTCAGTCGGATAACCATAAAAATTACTCTCCAAAATTTTTTGCCCTGCAGAGTTATATATGTAAATTTTTTCCTCTCCTCTTGGCCCTACAAACTTTGTTATGTTTCCAAGTTCATCGTAGAAATAATAACTGTGTGTTTCCATTGTATCGCTTTCTCTTACTAACCGTCTTAGCGAATCGTATCTGAAAAATTTGCTTTCGCCATTGGGGTCGGTTTCCATAATTTTATTTCCAACCAAATCGTAATAATAGAATGTTGTATTTTGGTCTGGATCTTTCACCTCTAAAACTCTATTAGAAACATCGTACTGATACAAAGTTATGTTTCCATTTGGATCAGTAATTTTTGTTTTATTATTGCTTAAATCGTATTCATAACTTTCTGTTACTGTTCCAAGCTCTAAACTGGTTTTAGATACAGAAATTTTTCTTCCTAAAATATCCCATGTGTAATTTTCTTCTTGATTGTTTGGATCTGTAAATTTTGTAAGATTGCCCATAGAATCAAATGCGTATTTCCAGAGTTGGGTAAGTTCATCTCGTTTCTCAATTACTCTGTCGAGAGAATCGAATACAAAAGATGTTGTACCACCGGCAGCATTTACTTTAACTACAATATTTCCATTTGAGTCGTATGCAAAGCTCTCAAAGTCTCCCATAGGATATGTCTTTTTTAACAATCTCGATTTCAAATCGTATTGATAAGAAACAGTATTACCCCGTCCATCACTCTCGCTAGTAAGATTACCGGCATTATCGTATGCTTTTGTACTTACAACAATACCTCCTTTTTTAGTTACTGTAACTTTGTTAAGATCAGAATACTCATATTCTGTTACAAAAATACCGGTACTTTCGGAGATTAGATTACCATTTTTATCATACTTATAATATATCTTTGATCCATCAGAATTTTGTTTTTCCAAAAGCTGCAATGATTTATCGTAATGGTAATAGGAAACATTTCCACCCTCATCGGTAGAAGATATAATATTACCAACAGCATCGTATGACTGTTGGGTTGTAAGGGCAGAAGGCAAAATTGTTGTAACAAGCCTGTTTTTTTGATCAAACTGGTATTCGGTTATTTTGCCATCAATCCCTTTTTTGTAGGTAATATTTTCGTTTAGATCGTAGCGAGTTTCTGAAGTAAGATCGCTTTCTAAAGAGATGTGGCTTAAAGTTGTACCGATTTCTTTGCCCATTAAGTCGTAGGAGTATTCGGTAACAAGACCGTTAGGTTCTGTTTTAACTGCCACTTTTCCAATTGAGTTGTATGTCAAAGTGGTATTATTTCCTGCCCTGTCTGTTATCTTAATAAGATTTTCGAGTTCATTGTACTTAAACACTGTATTTTGGCCTTTAAAATCCGATTCGGTTAAAAGACTTCCAGTTGGAGAATATGAAAATGTTTTATTTTTATTGTACGGGTCCTTTTCGTTAACTTTGCGGTTAAGAGAATCATATGTGTATGTTGTAACACCGTTAGTACCGTCTTTAGATGTTAAAACATTTCCATTGCCTGAATATGAATATTCGTGTAAAAGCCTTCCATTTAACTTCTCAGTTAAAAGCTTATCAAAAGCATTGTATGTGTAAAGGTAAGTGTTACCATTTCTATCAATTTTTTTGGTAACACTGTTGTTACCGTTATATTCAAAATACTCGGTAAACTGTGCTTCTGGCTGGCCATTTACTACTCTGTAAGTCGTTTCGGCCGTTTTTCTGTTTAAAGCATCGTAAGTGGAGATAATTTCTGCTCCTAACTCATCGATTGTTTTTACTATATTTCCATTTAAATCGTACTCAAAAGTTTTTCGGTCTCCTGTTGGGAAATTAATATATTTTAGTCTATTGTAATTATTGTAAGTAAAATTTGTTACATTATTTTTTGCGTCTGTTTTCGAAGAAATTTGGTTTAAATTTTCGTATATGTAGGTTTCGGTTGCTCCAACAGAATTTGTTTTAGAAACAACATTATTATTACCGTCGTGTAAATATATGGTTTCGCCACCATTGGGTGCAACTTCCTTTTTCAAATTCCCAACAAGATCGTACTGGTATGTATATTGATTTCCTAAAGTATCTACCTTTTTAACCACTTTGTTTTGCCAATTATAGAAAAGCCTTGCCGAATTACCGTTAGAATCGGTTATTTTAAGCTTATTCCCCTGATTATCGTAAACAGTTGAAATTCCAAGCCCTATTCCCTGGTTTTCCAGAGGATTTTTGGAAAGTATTTCTCTATTTAATTTATCGTATTGATAAGTGTAGACATTTCCCTCCCAATCAGATTCGGTTAGCTTGTTACCCCAAAAATCGTAGGAGAATGTTTTTTGTAAAGTTCCTTTTTGGATTTTGATATTCTGCCCTAAAGAATTATATGTATATTGTGTTATATTTCCTGCGCCATCTGTTTCTGAACTTAAAAGTCCAAGAGAATTGTATGTTTTTGATTCTGTTTGAATAATATTTCCGGAAGAATTTTTATTTATTGTTGTTACCAAATCATTATTTTTATCGTATGTATATTCGGTAATGTTCCCATTTGGATCGACTTCCTTTACAAGATTGTTATTTGGATCGTAAAAATACTGATTAATTATCTCTTCTGTTTGCTCTTTTATTTTATTCCCGTTTTTATCGTAAAAGTATAATGTGATAAGGCCTTTTGGATTAGTTTTTGATTTTAGCCTTCCATCTGAGTAATAACTATAGGTTTCCAATGCACCTTTAGGGTCGGTTTTTGAAAGAAGGCGATTCATATTATCGTAAGTAAAGGTGGTAATCCCGCCATTAGGATCAATAGATTTGATTCTATTGCCCATAGAATCATTTTGATACTTATAATCTGCGCCACCAATCAGGTAAGATTGAAAGTGATTATACGTTTCCTCTATTTGTGATTGAGAAAGTACAGAGTTAAATATCTTTATTTCATCTATTTTTCCTCTCCATGGCATCAATCCTGCTGCATACTTTCCAATAATCAGAAGTCTTGATCCCTTAGTAAAAGTTGAACCAGCAGAAGTTGAGGCGATTAATTTTGAGTTCCGATAAATTTTCATACCCGAAGGTTCAGCTGTAAAGGTCCAAAGTGCCCAGACATTGTACCAGGATGAATCAAAATTGGCCGATACTCTACCATTCTGATAAATATTCCCAAAATCCCAAAAAATTTTAGAATCAGTCTTCCAAGGGAGGTGAATATTTAATCTGTTTTGAGCATCATCTAAATCAGTAACAATGGTAAAAGAGTTTTCAGTTTGTTCGGAAGGTGCTGCCCAGAAAGATATTGTTAATTTATTTGCCGAATCAGGAAGACCATTTAACGGTACAGCAATAGCAGAGTTTCCTCCTTCGAGATTAAAGTATCCGCCAAACGGACCCGTGTACAATTTTACATTATCTAAATGTATTGGATTATTTGTATTTGGGCTACTATCAGTAAGATTTCCGTACTTATTAAAGTGGTAAGACAAAACGCTATTGGAATCTGAGTAATATGAATAATCAGGCAAAGTACCATTATTATCGCTTTCAGCAGTGTTAAATTTTTCTCCTGTTAAGTAGCCGTTAACATCGTACGATCTCGAAATAACAGTACCATTGTTTGCGGAAGCCAGTACTTTTTGTCCACCAAACAAAATTAATTCGAGAGCACCCTCACCGTCTTGCTGCAATAAATCTTTAACAAAGTTTACACTGTTTAGGTTTCTACTCGAAACAAACGAAGAATCGATAATAGTTGGTACACTAAATTTTGTTCCATCCGATAAAGCTTTATAAACATAACTCGAACCAAAGGCAATGATATCAGACTTACCATCGTTGTTTACATCCTTAACAATTCGAGTATGATCGGTTGTATTCCATCCGCAGTTTTTACAAAATTCATAATTCCATATAACCGGATTTAAAAACTGTGATCCGTCGGATAATGCTACAGTTACATCCCAGCTACTAAAACCAATAATATCAGTTTT
This sequence comes from Candidatus Dojkabacteria bacterium, assembly GCA_025993875.1. Classification (GTDB taxonomy): domain Bacteria; phylum Patescibacteriota; class Dojkabacteria; order J137; family J137; genus JAMQHH01. The sequence goes on along the minus strand of JAMQHH010000027.1, from coordinate 6,687 downwards.
TCCATCGCCATTTACATCGGAAAAAACTCTTGGGTGACTTTCAAGCCTCCAGGTCCCATTATATGTAAAAATTAATGAATTTAACCAGATAGTTTTTGGAGCAAACGATGACCCGGTGGAAAGCGCAACATAAGTGACATTGTTATAAATACCAATTAAATCAGCTTTTCCATCGCCATTTACATCTCCAGCTCCTATTACATGTTTGTCTGCATAGTCCCACCCAGCTCCCGCATAAAAATCCTGTATCCATCTTGTTCTTGTTGGAAAGCCTGTCCCATTGGAAACTGCAACATTTACACCACTGTTTGTAACAGCCATAATATCGTCCTTGCCATCACCGTTAAAATCAGCTGCAAGACGGGGATGAGTTTTTTTACCATAACCCTGCAAAACACCCATGTCCGAAAAAGATTTTACCGGTGCAGTAAACCTTTCTCCGAAAAGTGACTTATTTCCAAGCGATAGATATGTTCCATCTTCTTTAAAACCTATAATATCATCAAAATTATCTCCATTTACATCTGCCGTTATAACAAGGTGTTTATTAGCAAGATCATACCCATCGGTAGTTCCAAAAGCGTTAGTTAGTACCTCTGTAGCTGAACTGTTCTCTGTACTTTCTGCAACAAGAAGTTTTTCAGAATTGTAGGTATAATTTTTTTGATTATTAAGTGCATCTGTTGTTTGGGAAATATTACCGGTTTCGTCGTAAGTAAAATATTTGGTTTTGGAAACTCCGTCAGAAGTTTCGGTGATAGAAACAGGTTTTCCCATACCGTTATACGCGGTAGTAATCTCAGCTCCGGTTGGATAAGTTATTTTGGTTCTATTACCTTTAGAATCGTAGGTATAAGTAAAGACCGAACCATCTGGTTTTTCCTCCCTTATTTTTTGACCGTAATCATTATAAAAATACTTTGTAACATTACTTAAATTATCACGAACTTCTATCAGGTAATCTTTATTGTTATGTTTATGGCTAGAGGTATTCCCCCTGCCATCACGAATATTTACAATTTTATCTGTTCCCGAAACTGAATAAGTGTAAGTGGTTACATTGCCATTAGCATCGGTTAATGATATAACTCTTCCATTGGAATCATAAGTGTGTTTTTCGATAGAAATCTCTTGGTTTAGCTGACCGTTAAATTCCAGAATTTCCGATATTCTTTTATTAACATCATAAAGATATTTTGTATAATTTCCCGAAGGATTTGTTACCTTTTTTAAAAACCCATCAACATTGTATTCGTACAAAGTTGCTTTGCCTGCAGCATCTTTTAATTTTGTTACTCTTTGGCTTGAATCGTATGTAAATTGGAAACTTCTTCCAAAATTTTTATCAGAAACGGATATTAAATTCCCGTTTGAGTAAACTAAGTTTAAAGTATTGTTGTTAGGATATTTTAATTTTATTAATTTCCCATAAGTTTGAGTATTGTTTCTATTTCCTCCAAAAACAAGCTGCTGGCCTGTTTGTTTGTCGGTATATACAAAGTCGTACGGATCGCTTTGGTTTTCTGTATTACGAGTTAATGTTCCTTTTGCTTCAGAATTGTAAGGGACAAAGTTAGTAAATTCGGCTGTCGCATAATTGTAATCGCTATCCTGAAAAGTTTCGGTGTGTCCATCGGGAAATATTACCGTCCACATATGTAACGCGCCCTGAACATTTGCAACCAGTTGCATATCAAATGACGTTCTCCACCCCGTACTAAGCATTCCCTTTAATAAGGTGTTAGAAGAGGTGTATGCTCTTCTAAATTCAAAAGGAACTCCTGCTATAGCCTGGTAATCACTATCGACCTTGTTATATTCAAATGCTCCGGTAGCTGTATTTATTGGAACCTCAATAGAATCGTGTGGTAAATACGAAATCTGTTGATTAGCAACAGAAACTATCTCCTCATTATAACCTTGTGGTAAAAAATATCCAACAGACTTTAATGCTGGATTTATTGTACTTACAGTTAAAGGTTCCCATGGAGCATCTCCTCTTGGTCCTGTTACATTAGATTTCACTGGCCAATATGGATAAATTGCGTAAAAACTGTTTATAGGGCATGTCTGCCAATATGTTGCACTCTGAGAATTTGAATAGCAGCCATCAAACGACCCTGCCGTTGCCGGATCAACCCACTGCCCCGAAGAAGAGTTATACAACAAAAATACAATAGCTCTGATATTGCTGGCATCGGAATAAACTTTAGAAATTTCTTCTCCTTTTTTAACTGGATCATTAACCTGCCAGGTTAATTGAGTCCTAGGGTTTATTGAAGTGCTACTTAAATGACAATATTTTGAAAGATATCCGTTTCCATGGTTAATCAAAATGTAATTACCGCAACTGTAAGCAGGATCGTATCCTATGCCCCAAACCCACCCATCAGATATTGCAACAATTGGGACGTTAGGCAGATAATTACCGTTTCTCTGAAAGTAAGAGGAAAACCCGGGAAATCCACCACATCCCCAATCAGTACAAATGTTAAGCATACTGTTAGAGCCAACTCCCCACGATGGGTTATCTACCCAGGGCATAGCTCTACCGTACAAGTTAAAAAAATTTGCTTTTACAGTAGAGCTGCCTGCGAAAAAAAAGAAGAAAAATAGGAATACACTTATTTTAATTATTCTTTTCATCTGAATTGGTTAAATTAACAGTAAAAAATATGTTTTCATTTTCAACAATAAGTCCATCGGGTAAAGGCTTTTCCATTAACAAGTTGAAATCACCCCTGCTTGTTGTAACTTTTTTAAGTTTTTTATCTGTAATATTTATAGTGTACAGTGACTTTCCTACATCAAAAACAATGTTATCTTTATTTGCCCAGCTTATTTGATCAATATTATCGGGAAGCTCGATAATTTTTTTAAATTCCTGTACCTGGTAAACTGAACATTTTTTTGACTTTTCTGTTTCGCAACCAATAAAACTGTTGTTGTAAGGTGAAAATATTATTGTTGAGTTCCTGGAATTTGGTAGTGAAAAAACTTTTTTACCGGTCGTTACACTAAATATTGTTCCATCTGTTCCGGTATTTATTAGCTTTGAATCCTTAGACCACTTAATACGGTTTTCATGTGGTAAAAGTTCCTCGGAAGTAAAAGCAGCAATTGGATTATTAAAATCAATTTTTTGTGTGTCCAAAACTAAAAATTCCCTGATAAATGTTTCCCCAGAATTTTTTACGATAGCTATTTTAGATTTATCGAATGAGACAACCGGTGAAGAAAAAGAAGCCATATTATGATCTTCAATGGAGTTAGAGAAATTTGCCTCCTGTCCAAGAGTAACTGTTTCCAGAGTTTCGATATCCGTTGTTCCGAATTTTCCTGTTTTTGGCTCTATCCAGAAAATTTTAGTGTCTGATAAAAAATCAATGTTGTTTAAAAATTCCGGATCAGAAGTTTCAATAATTTTGGTTTTAGCTTTTGTTTTAATATTAAATGCAAAAATACCGTAATCTTCTTTCAGCGTATGATAGATAACAGTGTTATCGTTTACTAATTTTGCTCCCGAAACTTTTGAATCCTCAATTTGGTTTACTAGCTCTCCTTTTGAGGAAAATAAGCTTAAGGAAAAATAATTATCTTCGATAACAGGAGTATTTATATCAATAGAATTATTTAAATTTACTAAACTTAACACGTATTTTCCCGTCTCCGAAGTAATAACCTTGTAATTACCGGATTGGAAAGCAAAATCTGAATTAACAATACTATAAGAAACAGGTGGAATATCCTTATGTGAGGTTACAATAACATTTTCTGCCAGTGGAGCTTCGGGTTCGAACACCTCTATATATTCTTTTACATTTATTACTTCACTGCCCGAAAAAATGATAAGAAGCAAAAATAAAATAAACACCGAACTTAAAAGTACCGATTTTGTTTTGTTGTTTTTCATTAAAAATCACTAAAAACTAATGCTGCAGGTAAAATTTAAAAATAACTTTCATCTTATTGCAGATATAATACAATAAATTTCAAAAGAAAACTTTGTTCCATGGAACAAAGTTTGCCACTTTTTTTAACATTTTTTGTAATCTTTATGCTTAAAATCATGTTTGTAAGTACAGTTGGGTCTATTCCTGTAATAGAAGGTAATTTCAAAATATCATCCGGCATAGTCCAGAGGTATTTGTATCTTTGTTGTTGGTTACGGAAGTATCGATAATTCGTTTTTTTGCTTAAACCAGCTCATTTAGTTCTTCGTCCTTTTCTAATTCGGCCACCAAATCCTTAACCTTTGCTGCGTGTTCTTTTTTTACAACAAGAAGCGCATCACCAGTATTGATAATCTCTATACCATCCAGACCAACTCCACACACAATCTTTTTATCATCGAAGTTGTAAATAAGGCAATCAGTACTATTTAGAGTCCTTACCTTACCTTTTGTTATATTCTCTTCGGGAAAATTTTGAAGTGCAGTTTTTAATTCACTCCATGTCGATACATAATGCCAGCCATATTCAGCAAGCACAACCATTACCCTATCATAATCAAGTTTTTCCCACAGAGCGTAATCTATGGAAATTTTCTTCATTTTTTCAAACTCTTCTCTTGTCACTTTCTCCTCATCAGCCGATCCCAAATATTCCCTAATTCTATCTATTCTGTTAAAAAGCTCGATGTTTTTTTCTTTTAGTTTGCTTAAAATAAATTGCGGAGTTGTTATATAGCAGCCTGGATTCCAAGCGTATTCTCCTGACTCGTGATATTGCTTTGCTAATTCAAAAACAGGTTTTTCTACAAAGCCACCAAAATTATGTAAAGAAATTGCTTTGTTGAGATCTCTTAGCTTTTCGCCTAATTTTATATGACCGGTCCCAGTATTGGGATAAAGTGATTCAACAGCCAAATAAACCATATCTGCTGCATTGCTTTGAAAAACGCTGTCAGCTTCTTCCAGTGCATCGATAAATTTATTGGGGTTTTTTATTAAACTGTTTTGCCATCTTATTACCACTGGCTCGTTAGGAAACTTGCTTGAAATTTTAAGCATAGCATACATTACCGCAGGGCCAGTATCTTTGCTTATGGGTTCAATTATTATGTTATCTTTTGGTAGATCGGGAATTATTTCCAAAACATCCTGAACATAGTCTGTATTGGTTGACACATAAATATCTTCTACTGCAAATTTTCTTTTTATTAAATTGTATGAATTTTCTAATGAACTTTCGTTATTAAAAAGCTTCAAAAATTGTTTTGGAGTTTTTTTTCTGGAAAGAGGCCATAATCTTTTTCCAGTTCCTCCGGCAAAAATTATTATTTTCATATTGTTTTTTAACAACTACGTGATTGTATTTTACACAATGGATAAAAATATTCAAACTGCATTGTTTTTCATGATTTAATGCTTTTATATGTACCCCACTGCACCAGTTAATTTGATTTTTTGTTTAAAGTAGATTTTAAGCAGCTTTTTTATTTGCAAGTACACCGGCCCTGTTTTAGGTTCAAATTTAATTCTTATGCAATGGCTAAACCCCAGTATTGTAACCCCAAAAATTGTGCGAAAATTTTTGTTTCTTTTTATTTATATATAGAAGAATGGAAATATTGTTACACATTTGGAAATTATTTTTATTCTTTTTCGGGCAACAAAACAATTCTGGCAATTTCGTAATCATTATTTATTCTTATTCTTGTTGCAGAATTGCCAACACCCTGAGAGACAAACATCTTTGTTTTTTTACCAATGTCAAAAAAGCCTTTTCGAAAAGCTTTATTTTTTACAGGCATAGGGAGAGAGAAAAACTTGGAAAAAAATATTTGTGCACCATGGGTGTGCCCACTCAAAATCAAATCAATATTGTCCGAATCTTGTACAAAATCTGTGATATCGGGGTTGTGTGAAATTAAAATTCTAACACTCTTAGTGCTGTTAGTGTTTTCAAATGTTTTATCTAAATTAAAAAGCTTAGAGTATAAATCTGTTATCCCTCCCCATATAATAGTGTCCAATTTATTTTTTGTGATTTTAACAGAATCTGTTAAAATATCTATGCCTGCAGCCTCAATTGCGTTAACAACTAACTCGGGATATGTATATTCCACATTCTTTGCAAGATAATAGGTATCGTGATTTCCATAAACCCCAATTTTAACCGGTATGCTAATTTTTGCAAGTTGCATTATTAAGTCTTTTTCTATTTTACGTTCAAAAAAGTCTCCACCAAAAACAATAAGACCTAAATTTGTTCTATTAATTAGTTCAATAATTTTATTTAGTCTAAACTTGTTTGTTGCATAAAACTCTCTACCTATATGCAAATCTGATACAAATAGAAATTCAAATCTTTCGCTGATATTTTTTAATTTAACTTCGTAGGTATTTATCTTAATTTCATTAAATTTTATAAAAATGTTGTACAGAAAATAAAATGTAACCGGCACAAAAAAAATAAGAGCTAAATTAATCAAAACAACAGGCAATTTTAACCCTACCCCAACAAAAATCCATAAAACCGGCGATAAAACCGGAATAACCTGAAAAAGAAAAAAGCCTAGAACCCAGCTATAGAAAAATGATTTTAAAGCTGAGAACGCTTTTACAGATACAATTTTATCTTTATTGTCTTTTGAAAATCTATCCGGCATATAAATTAACTACTTTAAACTAACATATTGTAGTATTTTTTTGAAAAAAGTAAAATTTTTAGCATATTAGCAAT
>JAMQHH010000026.1 GCA_025993875.1 Candidatus Dojkabacteria bacterium | reverse complement strand
TAATTTGTGCATATACCTTATATTTTCCTGCAGGAACAAGAAGTGAATAAGTTCCCGAGATAGCCGAAACCGAAATGCACCATTTTAAGTTTGAATTCTCACTGTCTTCGGCACATACAAGTTGAAACTGAGTAAAGCTGGTTTCGTTAGTAACAACAGTAGCTATTGATCCTTCAATTTTAGACATTCCTGTTTGTTCCAGCCCTTCGTTTTTCTCTTTCAAATCTTTATTCTCGTTTTTTAAAATCTCCACTTGCTTGTTTAAAGATAAAAAGCTATCTTTTAAATCGTTAATTGTAAGTTCTTTTTCCTCTTCACTTCTATTTAAATTTTCCTGAGCATCTTTGTATAGGCTATTTATTCTATCCAACTCTGAATTTTTGTTAAAAAAAGCTATACCAAAACCGATTGCCGAAGCTGTTAGCGTGATAAGTACTAAAACCAAAATTACTTTTAAAAGCCTCCTTAGAAATTTTTTTAACATATAAGATATTATTATATTTATTATTTGGCAGAGAACTTTTAAAATTTTCTACCTAAAATATTATAGCAGCCGAGTCTGGTATTAACAAAATCGTTAAAATAATTAAAACAATATTTTGGTGAGAATTTTTATAATTTATAATTAACTGTTATTATCAATAACAACTATTCTCCTCTTTTATCAATTAGAAAGATGACGGTTCAATCAAGGCTTAAAAATTTTAATTCGATTTTTATACTTAATATTCTTTTAATTCTTTTAATAGGGGGTATTGTAGTTTTTACTTCTACCTATTTTCCGGAAAAAAAGATATCTCCACTTTTTGTTAATCAGATTATTTTCTATTTGGTGGGGCTTTTTCTTTTTTTTATACTCTCAATTTTAGATATTAGTATCCTTTTAAACTTACGATTTATTGTTTTTCTGTTTGTTTTAACTGTGTTTTTACTTATTCTTGTACAACTTATTGGTGTTTCGGCGGGAATTGCCCAACGATGGATCTCACTTGGCAAGACATTTACTTTGCAGCCATCTGAACTTGCTAAAATAACGGTTATTTTAATCTTGGCTTTTTCTTTATCAGGTCAAGTAGTTAAAACTAAAATGTTAGGCATTAAAAGTTTTATAAAGTCCGCGCAATTTAGCGGAATTATGGCAGTATTATTTATTATTGCTTTAATTTTTATACAAAATTCGTTAGGAAATACTATACTAATTTCCCTTACCTGTATTACTATTGTTCTTGCCAGCCATCGGATTGGATTAAAAAAATTACTAGCTGCATCTATTTTTTTTACAGGACTTATTACAATATTATTTGCTTTAAATCCGGTAATTCCAATCTTTAGCATTATTTTTACTTTTCTTATTCTAAAAATTCCACTAAAGACGCTTGGGATTTCACTTCTTTTTGGACTTGGTACAGGAATTTTTTTACAATTTGGTTTCGAGAATATTGTTACCGATTATCAGCGGGATAGGATTGTTAGTTTTATAAACCCGCAAGATAACTCACTTTCCATTAACTGGAATCGGAATCAGGCAATTACCGCAATAGGATCCGGAGAGCTTTTTGGTGAAGGACTTTTACAAGGTGAAATTGTAAAAAACAATTTACTTCCTTATGCCTATACTGACTTTGCCTTTGCAGCTTTTGCCGAACAGTTGGGATTTACAGGTGTATGCGTATTAATTTTTATTTATCTTTGTCTCTTGGGTTTCTTATTTTATTTTAAATCAAAAACTACCAATAAATCAGAACAAATTATACTAATCGGAATTGCGGGAATTATTTTTTTTAATATGTTTCAGCATATTGCTATGAACCTTGGAATTACCCCTATTACCGGAGTGCCTCTTCCTCTAGTCTCTTATGGAGGAAGTTCAGTTATAACTTATTTTATTGCTCTGGGATTTGCTCATTCGATATATATAAATTCTTGTTTTAAGGAGAGAGTTTTTGAAAAAATTCTATTTTAGATACGTCTTAAGTGTTTTTACTATTGTTTTAAAAATACTGTTATTTTCCATAAATAGTTTTTGTGCCTTTTGTAATTTTTCTATTGACTCCGGTGAATTAAGAAGATTACTAACAGCTGGAGCAATTTCGTTAGGATCAGAGACTTTAATTAATTCGTTATCAAATTCTTTGAATGTAGGAATATTCGAAACAATTACAGGTTTTTGCGCAGCTATGCCTCTTCGCACTGCCCCAGAGGCAGACTCACCAAATTCACTGTAAAAAAATACTAATACATCTGAAAGTTGCAAATATAATTCAATAAACTTTGCATCTAAAAAATCTTTTATAAATATTACAGAATTATCTAATCCAAAATTACTTATCTTCTCTTTCAGTTCCTTATAAAGACCACCTGCAAAAATATTGTTAGGACTTACTGCAGTTAAAACAAGTAAAAGGGCATTTGGATATATTTTTTTTATTGCTTTGAAAGAATCAATTATTTTATCTATATTTTTATTGATATTTAAAAGCCCGTGAGTAGTTATTATTGGATAAAATTTATCCAATCCTAGCTGCTCTTTATAAAATTCCAAGTTTCTTTTTTTAAATTCAAACGCGTAATGTGTAAGCTGTATAACATTATCCAAAAGAGAACTGGCATAAATAAAGTCATTTTGGTTATGAATAAATATTCTAGAACATTTTTTAAGATTTTCGAGACTTTTTATAAAATCAATACTGCCAGATTTGATATGGTGAAAAGTAATATAGACCTCTACGTTTATTTTTAAAACAGCATCAATTAAAGTATCTAGTTCTGGCAATCCAAAGGTGCATCCCGTGTGGTACTCTACATGCAAAATGTTAATATTTTTTTCGGTTAAAAAATTTATAATTTCATCAAGATTAAGTGATTCCTTTTCCCATATTCTTACAACATTCTCTGAATCCTCACTTGTTTTATCAATAAGGTTTTTTTGTGCAATAAAGTAAAATGAATTAAAACAAGATTGCATTTTTTCAAAAATGTCTTTTGTATAAACCGATATACCTGTTTCATCATTCAAAGAGGAAAGTACCGCAATATTAGTGGGTCTTAACTTTTCAATTCCATCAATATCGGAAATAAACTCTTTTAGTTTTTGGGCAGTATTTTTCCAGGTAAAGTGTTGTGCAGTTTGAAAAGCAAACAAAGACTTAGCTTTAACCTCCTTGCTATTATTTTCTGTTAAATCACGATAAACATTACGCATTTGAACTTTTAGTTCTTCAATCGAAGGCTCTGCCCACTCTGCTCCCACATTTACAACAGAGGAAGAGACAGCTTTTTCGATTTTATAATTTAGTAGAAATGAGTTTTTTTCATTGCAAAAATCTAAAAAGCCGCTGTATGCTGTAACTATTACAGGTTTTCCAAAACTCATCGATTCTAAGGCGGGAAGGCCAAAGCCTTCGGCCCTCGATGGATATACTCCGCACGAAGAACTACTTATAAGTGATGCTATTTCTTGCGGTAAAAGATCGGCTCTATTAATATGGATAATTTCGGGAGACTTTTTTACACGATTTTTACCAATAATTGATTCTACAGTGTTATCGGGTCCAGGGGAACTTTTAATTATTAAAGAAACATCATCCAAAGAAGAAAATTCGTTTGTGAAGGCCTTTATTAAAATGTCAACACCTTTTCTCTCTTTGGCTGTACTTATATGAAGAAATTTAACTTTTTTTGAACTTCCCAAACCTCCTTTTACACTTTGGGGAACCATTAAAGGATCTACACCTAATGGTAAAACGAAAACGGGAAGAGTCACTCCCGATTTTTCAAGCACCTCTTTTACAAAAGAGCTTACCACTAAAACAGCATTTGCGTTCTCGTTAATTTCTTTTACCCAGTTTTGAGGATAAATTGAATCTTCCCAGGCCAAAAAAGGAATCTTTATTTTTCCGGGAAGATTTTTTAACCCTAGGGCATTATTAACTGTTTTAGGGAAGTTATTAAATATTACTATGTCATAACTTCCCAGTTCTAGTTCTACCAAATCTTTTAAATCATCTCTTTTGGGAAGTTCGATAGAAGTTGGGAAATAGTCAATTTCATCGGGTCTACACCCTACTTTAACCTCAAATTCTGCTAGCTTGGCAAGTTCTATTGCCAAATTTCTATTTACATTGGCAAGACTATAATTAGTAAAAAAGGGCCCGTATATTAGGATTTTTTTCATACTTTTACCAATTGATCTTGCTCACCGACAAGCAAAACATTATTTTGCAAAAGAAGATCAAGAATAATTTGTTCTCTTCTTCTTTTTCTTAAAATAAACTCGTTGGATTTCATAACCATATAATGAATCTCTCTGCTATTTTCAAACTCGGTTCGTTTAACTATTTCACCTAAAATGTTTAAGTCAATATTTCCGATAACTACAAAATCGATTTGCTGTGACGAGAATGGCACTCCTCTGGTATACGATGGTGTTAAGAGAGCAAATTCTACATCACCAATCTTTTTTAAACTCTCCATAAAAGCTCCTCCTAATCCAAAAGCTTTATGGAAAATACCAATAAGTTCAGGCACAAAAGGGTGGTAAATATTAAGCTTGTAATAAGTTCTATTACCTTTTGTTTCCATAACTATCAACTTTGCTTCCTCCAGCCTTGTAAACTCACGCCTAACCGCATTTATCTCTTCACTAAATTCTCTAACTGCTCCTCTTAAATGAATCTCTTTCGAGGGATTCATAACAAAATAGGCTAAAGACTTTACTCTAACTTTAGATACAAAAATGGACTCTAAGGTTGTCTGGGCCAACTGCATAAAATACAAATTAAAATTTAAAGTCCTGCAGCCTTCCGAACTTCCGTCCAGATATCGTGCAATAATTTTTTATCGGTCTTTATTAATTCCTTAAGACCTTCTCTTCCCTGTCCTAGATTTTCACCATTTCGCTTAAACCATGCGCCAGATTTTTCAATAACACCATACTTGATTGCAGCATCTACAAGGCTGGAAACTTTATCAATTCCTTCACCATATCTTATTTCAAATTCTGCTTCTTTAAAAGGTGGCGATACTTTATTTTTTACAACTTTAACTCTAACCAGATTTCCGACTATTTCTTCATTTTTTGTGATTTTTTCCTTTACCCTTATATCCATTCTTACAGATGCATAAAATTTTAATGCATTTCCACCTGTTGTTGTTTCGGGATTTCCAAACATAACGCCAATTTTCATTCTAAGCTGATTTAGAAAAATTACAATAGTGTTAGTTTTATTTGCTATTCCTGTAATTTTTCTAAGCGCCTGGCTCATTAGTCTTGCCTGTAATCCCATGTGAGAATCTCCCATCTCCCCGTCAATCTCTGCTTTTGGAGTTAATGCTGCCACAGAATCGACAACAATAATGTCTAAAGCTCCCGACCTTAACAAAGTTTCCAATATTTCGAGAGCCTGCTCACCGTAATCGGGTTGCGAAACAAGAAGATTTTCGTTATTTATCCCTATTCGCTTTGCGTATTCGGGATCAAAAGCATGCTCTGCATCAATTAATGCTGCGGTTCCTCCGTTTTTTTGCGCTTCTGCCATAATATGCATAGCAAGTGTGGTTTTACCCGAAGACTCCGGGCCGTAAATTTCTATTATTCTACCCTTGGGCACACCTCCAACTCCTAAAGCTATATCTAGTCCTATGGCTCCTGTAGAAACTGAACTCATTTTCTCTGTGGCCCCTCCCGAGAGCTTCATTATTGACCCTTCACCGAATTGCTTGGTTATCTGTTGCATAGCAATGTTGATAGCCTCTGCCTTAGATTTATCTACGTTAGCTATACTTTTTTCTGCGGTCTGAACTTTCTCTTTCTCTTTTGTCATAAAAGAACATTCTAAGAAATAATTTATTGGGGCAATTCATTTTAATATTGATGTAGTATTTTAATCAATATCCTATTTTATTTCCAGTATAAATCCAAAAGGAAAATTTATGTTTTCCTGTGTTTCAATTGCTATAGAAAACTCTCTCATTGAATTCGCGGGAATTGTTATCTCTCTTAAAAAAAGCTGTTGCGCACTTACTAAGGTTATTACATCTAAAATATCGTAAATCTCTACTTTAAGTAAATCCGAAACTTGCCCTACAAGTAACGGATTAAATTTGATTTTTATTTCAAAACTGTTTAGATTTTTTATTTTTAAAATATTTGGGAAAGATGCTTTACCCGCTAAAAGTCGTTCTAAACTTTTTGTAAGAATATATGCACCCTCTCCTCTCTTTTCTAAATTTGTTCCCAAAGAATTAGCTGAAAGTTCTACAAGAGGAGGAACAACCGATACCTGCTCCGAGATTTGTGTAGTGATACCTGCAACAGTAGGTTCGCTTTCGGAGGTAGGGTTAAGCGCAATAACGCCAACAACACTTATTGAGGTAATTGCAAATAAGGCAAGAAGATAAAAACCGTTTTCTAATGTATTTAAAATTTTTTGTTTCAAATTATTTTTTTAACTATAAATAATATACAGCAAAATTTATTTCTGTAAATATATTATTGCAAACTGATCCTAAAACCTGCACTTTAGTTTAGCGGGTTTGTTTATAAATATTTATGGCATACAATTTATCTATAGGCTAAAATATTATTGTAAGTAATTAAAACTATGCGCATAAGTATAAAAAGTGTTAAAAAGTACTCTCTTTCAATTTCTGTTAAAATATTTTTTATTGTTGCCTTAAATTTTTTTCTTGTAACAGGGTTTTTTGGTTTATCCGTAAAGGCCCAAACAACAGACTCTGATTCGGAACTTACAATTACCCTTACTCAAAAAGTCCAAAATCCCGAAAATAAGAATATATCGTTTGAACTTGTTATAGACCCCCAAATTAGTTCGCAAAGAGCTCAGCTTACCTGGCAAATAACGGGAGTTAGTAAGTTTGTCGAAAATCAGGAAAACGTAGTTAACATAATTTTAACAAAAGGTGTACAGCAAAGTTATTCTATAGATGTTTTACCGCTAACTAGTGGTCAATCGGAAATTGTTGCAGAGCTGGAGGTTTTTAAAGTCGATAAAAGATCTGTATTATCTGAACAAAAAATTTTTTTTACTAATTCGGCCGGAGAATATTTGGAAATACAAAGTGACGGTCAGTTAAAGCTTCCTGCCGATTATACAAATTTACAAACATTTATTATAATTCGAAATATAATTTACGTTATTGCCGGGTTAGGATTATTTGCATTAACAGGTTTTGTAACTGTAAAACTCTTTATGCAATGGCTAAACAAGAGCGAGGTTAAATAAAAGCAAAAAACAAATCAGATTATAGATTTAACAGCCCCTTTTTTATTTTTTTATATGAAATGGATTTTACCACCCAATCGCAAAGAGTCAATTATTGATTTTCTTCTTAAGCAAAGAGGTCTAGAAGGGTTGAATCTTTCTTCCCTTGATATGATAAAACCAGCCTTTGACATGTACAACGTAGAAAAAGCCTCAGATGAAGTCTTTAAGGCAGTTAAGCTTGGGAAAAAAATCTTTATTCATGGTGACTTTGATGCAGATGGAATTACGGCAACAGCAATATTATGGAGTTTTTTATATAAGGAGTTAAATGCTAACGTAACTCCATATATTCCAAACAGGTTTGACGAAGGTTATGGCTTATCCGATAAGTCAATACAGGCAATGATTAACATGGGTGCTGAACTTATAATAACCGTCGATTGCGGCATAAAAGATATCGAACTGGTTTATAAGTATAGCGATAAGGTAGATTTTATTATTACCGATCACCATACTATTAGAAAACAAACTGATGAGAGTTTAGATAAAGCAATATACTTGGTAAAAAATAATTTTTTACTACCTGCCAAAGCTAAAGCAGTTGTGCATCCTAAAATTAACCATCCCCAGGAGGAACTTTGCGGCGCAGGAGTTGCCTGGAAACTTTGTTACACAATAAATCAAAAATACATTAATTCTGAATATATTTTTAAGCTGCTAGGCCTTGTTGCTATTGGCACAGTATGCGATATTATGCCACTAGTAGGAGAAAATCGGCTTTTTGTAAAAGAAGGAATAAAACAGCTTAGAACTGGAACAAATATTGGCATTAACGAGTTATGTAAAGTTTCGGGTATCGAATTTACGGAGATAAGTTCTTACCAAATTGGCTACATTATAGGGCCAAGGCTAAATGCAGCAGGAAGGCTTGGAAGTGCAATTGACTCTGTACGACTTCTATCTACCGAATCTCAAGCTAATGCCAAAAACTTAGCACAAAAGTTAAACGATCTAAACATTAGGCGGCAAAACCTAACCCTAGAGTATTTTTTAGAAGCAGAAAAATTGGTAGAAAAAGATAAGGAGATTATTTTTATAAAAGGAGAAAAGTGGCCCGAAGGAATACTTGGTCTTATTGCTGGAAGACTTACGGAAAAATACAATAGGCCTGCTATTGTTTTTTCAACAAAAGAAAATTTTGCTAAAGGTTCGGCACGAAGCATAGAAGAATTTAACATGACCGAGGCATTAACCAAACATAAGAATTTAATAGAAAAATTTGGAGGCCATAATCTTGCTGCCGGGCTTACTGTTAATGTAAACCACCTCGTAGAACTTGAGAATTCACTTTATCACTACTCTACTCCCTTACTAAAGGAGGTTGATAAAACAAAAAAATTATATATTGATGCCGTTGGGGATTTAAGTGAGCTCAACATAAAGCTAGCCGAGACAATAACCACTATGGGGCCATTTGGATACAAAAACGAGGAGCCGGTTCTTGCATCTTTTGGGACTAATCTACTCTACTTTAAAACTATGGGCGCCAATAACAACCACATAAGAGCAATATTTAATAGTGGTAACAGCCAAATTGAAGCTGTATCTTTTGGTAACGCTGATGAATTATTAAACCTTTTTAAAGTACCTAACCAAAAATATTCGATTGCAGGAAGGCTTATAAAGGATAAATTTAACGGAAACGTAAAAGCAAAGCTTATTCTAAAAGATGTTGTAATCTTCGATTAGCAACCAAACTAGCTATAAAAAAACACTTAAGAAAAAGGCTTTTAATAGTTCTTCTCTACCCTATTAACTTAATAGAAAGCATATAAAAAATGCCCCCATTGCAGGGGGCCTTTACTCTCTTTAAAAGTTTTTTACGATTTATTTGGAAACTACTTCTCTAAAGTTTTTTCCTGGTCTAAATCTTGGAACACTTTTTGCTGGAACCTTTACTGGTTCTCCAGTCTTTGGATTTCTTTTAACACTTGCCTTTCGCTTTACTGAAACAAATGTGCCGAAGTTAGTTAAGGTTACTGTGTCTCCACCCTTAACTGTTTTAACAACAGCATCAATCATTGCATCTAAAGCACTGGTTACATCTTTTTTTGTAAGACCAGTTTTGTTTGCAATATATGCAACTAAACTTGCTTTATTCATATTGATTTAAATAAAATATAATTTACCAAGCCGGCCGGGCTTTGATTGAATCTAGTTTAAAAATATTCTTGTATCTTGTCAACTACTCATCATTCTTCAATACAGTAGCAAAAGAATTCAAGCCTGATTTGTGTTAGCTTAGTTACGTGTACAGAAATGAGTCTTAGGTTTGGCATCACGTCGATTCTCTTATCCATAAAGGCAATGGACAAGATAGAGTTGCAATATTGAATCAGTATATATCGCTTGTCTCTAGTCTAAGTAAACTCGACGTATACGTAGCATATACCCAACATTTCAAAATCCTTATCTGCTAATAATACTTTTTACTTATAATTCTGTCAGTGAAAACTGACAGGTTTTACGTGGAAATTTATTATATATGCCTTTTGATTTCCTTACTCTGTAAGAAATCGTGAAAACAGCTGTGTCGAGTTGTCAGCTTAAACTAACATGTCGAATAATTGATACATTTATATTCTCCAAAACATATAACTACCTGTTCGAAAAATTAACTCTAAAATTGTTAGTGTGCTCCTATCTTTTTACCACGACATAGTTAAAATGATGTAGAATTTTCTAAAGCAGACGGATATAACTTTAAGTGCGAGAATATCTGCTGCAGCTTTTACTTTTTAATCTTAGCTATTGCTGCTGCAAGAGCTTCCAGCGAAACTATGGCACATTTTTTACGTGACAACGAAAAATTTATTCCAAGCTTGTTTTCGATATCTTCTAGTTTTAAAGAAGAGAGAAGTTCTAGAGACTTATTTTCAGAAAATTCTGCCAGGAATGAGGCAACGCCCAATGCAACAGAGCAGCCTTCGCCACTAAATTTAGATTCTGTTACAATTTTTTTGCTTATTTTTATGTAAAATGTAATCTTATCTCCGCAGGAAAGATTTTGAACCTCCGCGGAAGAAGTAGGAGAGAGTAGTACCCCATAGTTGCGAGGGTTTTTATAGTGATCAATTAATGCTTCGTAGTTTTCATCCATTCCTTATTATAGCATTGCAGAAGTTTATTTTGCTTTACCGACACTTGATTTATTCGTTTTTATTTTTTCTTTCTGCTTTATGGCGAAAATCTCTTCGGAAACCAAATCATCCTTTGTTTTTTCGATATAAACTTTATATTCTTCAACTATTTTTTTATCTTTCTCCGAGTAAGCCGCAAACTCCTTTGCTTTTAAAACCTTTAGAATATATAGTGGATCTATATTAAGTTTGTTAGCAATATAGTCTGCAGGTA
Organism: Candidatus Dojkabacteria bacterium; assembly: GCA_025993875.1. Lineage (GTDB taxonomy): Bacteria > Patescibacteriota > Dojkabacteria > J137 > J137 > JAMQHH01. The sequence goes on along the minus strand of JAMQHH010000026.1, from coordinate 12,078 downwards.
CTTCCAGCCTCGAAATATTTGCAAAGAGTTTTAGCGAGACGATGTAGCCCGCTACCATTATCGCCCAGCCTATAACTGCTGCTAATCCTAATCTAATTTTTATATTTACAAGAAAAAAAAATGATGCGGAAGAGATGATAAAAAAGGTGAGCATAGATCGACCATAAACGGTAAACCGGCTTTTTAAAAATTTGTGGACTTTTGGCTCGCTTCTTACCACTTCCTCGGGCGGAATTGGAATTTGCTCAAATACAAGATAAAATGTGCATGCAAGAAATGCAACAACTATAAAGCCGTCAAAATACGGTGTATTGTGTGTAAATAAAACAATAGGTAACGAGAGTACAAAGCACAAAATAAAAATAATTGTTGATACCATACTAAGAGTATATAATAAAACAGCGTAACAATACTAAAATGAAAAAAATAATTCCGGCATTACTTACAAACAGCACAGATATTTTTAAAAGTAGGGTAGAGGAGTATACAAAGATTTTCAACAGGATCGAGATTGATATCTGCTCTTTTCCATTTACCTTAAAAGATTCGCTTGGAGTAGAGGCTATATTACCAGTACTTTTGGAGATCGAATTTAATGGTGTGTGGGATTTTCATATAATGGAACGGGACCCCATGCAATCTATAGAACTTTTAAAGAATTCCAATCTTAGATTTAGGGAGGTAAATATTTTTATACATCAAGAAAGTGATAATTTTTCCTACATTGCCGAGAGTATGGAATTCCCGGAATTATGGAGAAAATTTGCGGCAATAAAAGTCGAAAGTGATTTGCTTTCGTTGGAGGCCTACAATAAATTTTTTGGTATATTATTTCTATCGCACGAAATCGGAGTGCAGAAAGCAAAATTTAATAAAAAAGTGTTAAAAAAAATAAAAGTCTTGAGGGAAATGGGATTTAGTAAAGAGATAAAACTTGATGGAGGCATCAATTTAACAACTGCACCACAAATAACGAATGATAACAATGTTAATGTTGTAAGCGTTGGCTCATATTTCCAAAACTCAAAAGATGTAAAAGCAGAGCTGGAAAAACTGGAGAAAGTATTAAACTAGTATAAATCAATATCTTTTAAAAAATATATATGCCAACAAATATTGAACTTCCGAAAAAAATCGAAATCGAGTCAACAAAGCAGCCACAAACAGAACGATTAATAAACAATATAACCTTTTTTGGAGATTCTGCCATACCCGAAGGAGATCCAATCTATAACAGCGCATTTGAAACCGCCAAACTTTTAGCTCAAAATGGCTATTTAATAGCAAACGGTGGGGGGCCGGGCATAATGAAAGCAGCCACTTCGGGTGCAGAATCAGTTAACGGTGAAACAACCGCTATTTACTGGGAACCTAAGCTTGCTTCGCATTTTGAAGGAAAAAATTTACTTAACGAAACCGATGAGAGTTCGGCATATTCAAATTACATGATGAGAACCCTTGGGCTTATAGAAAAAGGAGATGTATATGTTGTATTTAAAGGAGGAACTGGAACAATCTCCGAACTTGGAATGGTCTGGTGCCTTGCCAAACTGTATTATGGTTGCCATAAACCTGTAATTTTATTTGGAGATTTTTGGGATGAACTTATTGAATCTGTTCAAAAAACCATGTACATAGACGAAGTAGAAATGTCTGTGCTGCACAAGGCCAGTTCACCGGAGGAGGTTCTTAATCTTGTAAAAAGTTTTGAACAAAAATTTTCGCATTGCAAAAGAAGAACGGGAACTTCGGATGAATCCCCCTTTATTATCTCCGCCAAACATTTAGATGTAACAAAAAACACTTATAATCAAATTGCATCCAGTTACCACGACGCTCACGTGGGAAAGCTTGTTTCTCAAAAACAACTGGATGAATTTATGAGCCTAATACATGCACCTGCCAAAATTATAGATATAGGCTGCGGGCCAGGCTACGATTTAAAATATCTTTCAAAAAAGTTTAGTGTAAAAGGTATTGATATATCAGACAAATTTGTAAAGATTGCACAGTTTGAAAATCCCGATGCTATTATTGAGCTTGCAGATATTGTTAAATACCCTTTAGAAGTAAATTCTTACAAAGGTATCTGGGCAAGAGATTCAATACACCATATTGCAGCAAATGACCTTGATGGCGTATTTAAAAAAGTCTCGGATGCTTTGGTAGAAGGAGGAATATTTTATGTAATCGTAAGAGAGGGGGATAGTGAGATTTACGAAAAAGAAAAGAAAAACTATTCTACGCTGGAAAGGTTTTACCATCAATTTAGTGTAGAAGAATTAACTGAAAGAGCAAAAAGAGCAGGTCTAAATGTTGTAAAAATCGATCACGAGCAAAGAGCTCACAAGTGGCTTATAGGTGTTTTTCAAAAGTAAAGTAATAAGTTTGGTGTTTTATTATCATTGGTGTAAACCCGCGCACAGGCTTTGCGAAGATTTTATTTCCCGTTTGGATATATTCCAAGTACTCCAGCGTACTTTTTTGCGGGGAGAGTAGTAATCCATTCTTTTACATTTGGGTAGTTTTGTTTAATAGCTAACCATAAACTAAAATCGGCCAAAACACCCGAAGTACTCGAAAGCTCTATAAATTCCTCTAGGGATAGTTTACTCACTTCATTTTTAAGTTCTTTCTCCCATTTATTTACCACATACATTCTATTCCAGAACTTAAGCATCTCTTTAGCATAAGTCATCTCCCGCTTTAATTTGTTAAAAGAAGCGTTGATAAAATGGAAAACATAAGCAGTATTTATTACCCCAACTTTACCGTGTTGCCTTAAAAAAAATGTTGTATCAAAATCATCTCCATAACCATGAATAATATTAGGATCCCAAAAATATCCCCTTTTTAAAAATGGCTCGATTTTTACCAAATTACACGCACCGGTACAAAACTGAAAGAACTTTGTGGATTCCTGAAATTCATGATTTTTTTCTTTCGATCTAGGTGGATTAAAATTAAGATAATTTTTATAAATAGTATTACCTATCTTTGGAAATTTAGGAATTAACTTATGCTTAATTATTCTCCAAAACAAAGACTCTTTGTAGTAGTGGTTTAAATCGGGTGCTACTTGCATAATAGAACTATCGTTATCCATTGCTCTATTTAATTCGCTAAGCCAGTTTTTAGTTACTATAATATCACTATTTAAAAAACATACTCGTGGAAAAGCCGATGCTTCTTTAAATACTGAGTTAACTCCCGCAACAAGGCCTAAATTTAATTTGTTTACTTTAACCGTAATAAGTTCTGGATATAGCTTTTTAAACTTATCCGAAACAGAGAGCGATTTTTTATCAGCTTCATTATGCACCAAAAAAAGATGAAAATCGCTTGTGTTTTTAAAAACACTTTTTAGACATTCGTTTAAATGCCATGGTGTTTTATAGTTGACTATTATTATTGCGTTTTTTTTATTTTCCATCTACTGTTTTTATAACTTCTTCTGCAATTTTTAATCCTTCTCTTACGGCATAGTTTGTTCCTCTATCTTCGGGGAAAATCTGTGAAAAATTTGCTAAATACAGCCCTGCTATCGGAGTTTTGTAATCAGGAATTTTGGAAAGATAGTCGAGATCCACTATATGCTGAGCATACTTTAATTTAAAAATATTTCTTTGGTTTATCTTACTTGGATCAAATTGAGGAAAGATTTTTTTTATGTAATCCTCCCACTCTTTTATAATTTCATTTTGATTTATTTCAAAGTATCTGTGAGAGTGGGGCAGGTACGCACCTACATAATATACATATTTGTTGTTGTAGTTTTTTTTATCGATTAACTTTGTATGATTTATAAATACTAAGAATGGAGAATTTAAATCGTTTATGTTATGCCAGTAATATTTGCTTATCTCCTGGCTTGATGAAAAAACATACAAAATAGCCCCTAAATAATCGATGCTCTTAAGTTTATCGATATAAGTGGGGGTAATATTTTTATTATTTTTTACAAGTTCGGCAAAAATAAATCCGGGTGTTGTGGCTATAACACAGTCAAAAATATAGTTGCCTAAACTGGCTTCTAGCTGAATAGTTTTATCGGGTAAAACCGAGATCTCTTTGATAGAATTATTTAAAACAATCTTACCACCATACTTTGTTATTTTTTCCACCAGTTTTTGAGTAAAAACATCAAAACCTCCATCAAAATAGCCAAGTTTTTCGCCCGAATCTCCTTTCTCTCTGGAATTTGCCCTGATATGAATTCTAGCCCATAGCCATGCCATCGATACTTTATTGTAAAATTGATCAAATTTTCCTTTAAGTAAAGGCTCCCATATAACCCTAGTAACACTTTTTCCGGCATTTTTTAACATCCAGTTGTAGGCAGGAATTTTTATAAATTGTTTGTACCTTCTTATTTTTTGTAGATAAAGTACAGCAAGTCCTGCTCTTATTCTGTTAAGAAAACTTAGTGGTGAAAATCGAAGCAGATCGAGTGCCGACATAAAAGGATACAGCTTATTGTCATAATACAGAGCAACACTGCTATTATGCCACTTCAAATTGGTATCGGCACCTGTCTCTTTGGCTAACGCAATAATATCTTTATCAGTTTTAAAAATATGGTGATAAGCTATTTCCAGATTAGATCCTTCCATTGTAAAACCCCCGGCAAGCCCTCCCGGGTATTGGCCCTTTTCCAAAATTGTTACATCAAATCCTGCTTTGGCAAGTGTATAAGCTGCCGAAAGTCCTGTGTAACCTGCCCCTATTATTCCTATTCTTTTCATATTTATCTAAAAACCACAAATTAATTTTATCACCAGTATACAACTATACAATTAAAATATTATACTTAAATGAACTTTTGCTAAACTACTACAAATGGGAAAGAATTTTGTTTCAAATAAATTTATTGTCTTCTTTTTAAAAAGTTATAACAACTGCGTAATGTTTTGCGTTAAAAATTATCTGCGAATGATGCCTTTCTTAACTAAGCACAGAATAAAAATAATTATAGCAGTATTGATTATAGGAATAATATTTCGTTACTTAGTAACACTTTTTGGCCATAATTTCGACTTGGATTCCTACGAAATTGTTGGGAAAATAGTAACTAGTGGTGGAAATGTTTATGCCGAAACCAATAGGTATAACTACGGACCAATTTGGTCGTGGATTATTGGGCTTTTTTACAGCTTTGGAAATCTTTTAGGTAACCCGTTTTTTATTCTTAGATACGGAGTAACTACGATTTTAACGTTTACAGACATAGCTATTGCAGCATTTATCGGTAAAAAACTAAGTACAAAATATGCACTCATATTTTTTATAAACCCAATATCTATAATAATTTCGGGCTTTCACGGGCAGTTCGATAATTTAGCCATACTTATTGCATTTATTTCGGTACTTTATATTTCCGAAAATTCTTATAAAAAAATTTGGGGGATTTTACTTTTAGGAATCTCTTTATCGGTTAAACACATTTTCTTTTTACTACCATTATGGCTTGCCGTTAAAGAAAAAAAACTGTTTTACAAATTAATTGTTTTAACTGTTCCGATAATAATTTTTTTACTTATGTTTATTCCTTTTTGGAGCAAAGGCGGTACGGGAATAATTGAAAATGTGTTTATGTACAAATCGTTTAATAATGCACCTTTATGGAATATCTTTATTCCCGATTTTCTTTCAAGTTTTATTTCACCAATGGTATTTTTTGTAATCGGTCTTGCCATAATAGGTTTATTTTTCTACAAAGAATCCCGGCTTAAAAGTTTTTTACTTTATCTTGGAGCAATTTTAGTTTTTAGCTCTGCTGTAACAAATCAATATTTGGTTATTCCTGTTATTTTTGCAATATATTTTATTAATCCCTTTACTTTGTTGTTTATCTTATGGGCAACTGTTAAATTGTTGATTGATGGAGCCGGTCTTAACATAAATGCTTTAGCAAACATTTTGCCTGTAAGACTTTTTAGCTATACCCCAATTGTACTAATATTTAGCCTAGGATTTATCTGGACGGTTGTGAAGCTAAAGAACCGCAATTTTAGAAAAATCTTTAACAATTATATTAAAGATACACAGGTTAATAAAAATATTACCACATAGGATATATTGAAATCTTTACCAAGTTTTTTTGTGTTAAAAAACTTTTAAAGACAATATTTTGGGCTAGAGATCTTTACACCCAGCAAAAAACGATATAATCTAAGTAGTAAATAAATTTTTCACAAAGGATTATGAAAGCGGTAATAATAGATGATAATGCATGCATTCGTTTTGCATTAAAAAAAGTTATTACCGATGTACTACCTTCTACCGAAATCTTTTCTTCTTCCGATGGTGTAGAAGGCCTTGGCCTTATATACATAGTTAAACCCGACCTTATATTTGTAGATACAACTTTACCTAAATACGCAGGTGTTGAACTTATTGATTTTATTAAAAGTAATAAATCAATCCAAAAAACATCTCCTTCAATTTTTCTACTAACCGAATCTCCAAAGCTTAATGTTAAAGGTACAGAAAAAATAGTTTCGAAAAGAAAGTTTGATTTTTTAGATAAAATTCAAAATGAGCTTGCAACCATTTCAATAAAGCAAACATTTTTTGGAAGAATAAAAAAGTTCTTACTTGTTCAATTAGTATTTTGGGCCAATATATCGGATAGAATACTATACAAAACGGGAGGAGGATTTAGTAAAAGAATTCAGGCAGAGAGTAATATATTAAAAGGAGTTGATAACAAATCTTCGTTAGATAGTTCTAAACCCAAATCGGCTTTATGGAGAAAGATCTTCTTTATTCCATGGATACTTTCACAGGTTATAGAAAGTGTTATTCTTACCCTGCTTATTGTTTTTACAAAAAGAATAGTAGACAAAAACATAGAGCAACATAACAACGATTTAAAGTTTTACAGGGTAAGAACGTATCCTACAACGGTAACTGCAATTACGGCATTAATATTTTTTTTCTGTCAGCTTACCCTATTTGTAACAGGAGGAATAGTAATATTAAATACCAGAATAACAAGTATGTTTGCAGATTACAGCAGAGAGGTAAGTCTGGATTTTACAAAAGCAGCGTTTAACGAAAAGATAATTTTAAAAGAAAATACTCTTGCTCTTACTCCGATTGTAAATAAGGTAGAGATCCCCGAAGAACTAAAAGAAGATGAGGAAGCAGGTGAGATGAAGGAGGAGACCGAAATTTTAGAGGTTGTCCCAACGGAAGAAGCTCAAATAGAAGAAGAAACTACTCAAGTTTCACCGACAGAGGAGATAACTCCTACAATAGAAGTAACTCCTACAGAAGAGGTAATTCAACCAACCGAAGAAGTAACTACCACAGAGGAGATTCAGCCATCAGAAGTACTTGGGGAAGAAACATCGCAGGTAACATACACAACCTATTCACCCGATAAACCCGAAATAATTTTTAACCAGGGTGTGGAATATTCAAAACTAATAAATATACTGGAAGAAAGTTCCCTTAATACAAAAGAAACCAGTATAGATCCTCTAAAGATTTTAGATCAAAACAAAATAACCTATCAATTATCTTCCGATAATTTAGAATGGTACTACTTCGGATCGGAGAATAAATGGGAGAAAACAAAAGCCGGTGCCGAAAGCAGTAACACAATACAGGAGGTAAATCTTTATCTAAAAGATTTACCTAATACAGGAATCTTGTACTTAAAAGCATATTTGATATCCGATGGTAACACAAATATTGAATTAAAGAGTTTAACGGTAGTAAGAGAACTGGATGTAATAACTTCCGAACTGGAAGAGATGCCTAAAGAAGAAAGCCTAGTTAAAAAAGAACCGGAAGAGATTACTCAGGATCAGATTTTATCTTACACAGTGCCTGTTTCGTTTACAAACGAATCGATTGATAAAAAAGAAGAGATAATCGAAAGTATTTCACCGATACTGCCTGTACCGGTAATATATCAGGCATCATTTGCAAATGGACAAAAAGTAGTTTACGGCAAAGTAAAAGATACGGTTATTCCCGAAAAAGAGCTTTTAAACTATACGGTAAAAGTCTACTATACATCTTCTACCGATAATACAACAGAAGCTAAAAACAAAGGAGAATTTATAGGAGAAGGTAAGTTCTCACTAAACCCCGGCGGAGAATACACATTTTTAATAATAGTTCCCGGAGAGCCCGGAGGATACCTAACAGCCGAAATAGAATACACAGTTTTAGATAAAGAAATAAATAACAAAGAGTTAAAATTTTACTCAGGACTTTCGAGACCGGTAGAAAACTCTACCTTTACGGTAGATAGTACTGGAGACGAAACAGATGCAAGTGCAGGAAACGGTTTATGTTTAACAGCGGGAGGAGCATGTACATTAAGAGCAGCAATACAAGAATCAAATGCATTAGCCGGATCGGATAATATATATTTTAGTATTCCGGTAACAGATGCAGGGTATAGAGATTTTGATCTTCCCGATACGGCTTTGTCGGGAGATAGCCTGGGAGGGGATGATTACTGGAGCATAAGGCCGGCATCGGTACTACCCCAAATAACCGAATCGGTAACAATAGATGGAGAAACACAAACAGTTAACCAGGGAGATACAAATACATTAGGGCCCGAAATAGAGATAAACGGAGTATCGGCGGGAAATGTAATGGGGGTTGAGTTACTAGCCAGTGTAAGTGTTGGAACAATCAACAGTTTGGCCATAAATAACTTTAACGGTTCGGGAAAATACGGATTAAAAATAGGGGGAGCAGATGTAACAGTAACTAATAACTATATAGGGACAAATGTTTTAGGCACTGCGGCAGCACCAAATAACCTCGGTATTGGGATATTAACAACTACCTCGCAAATCAATATAGGAATAGATATTTCAAACGGTAATGTTATATCGGGAAACAGTAATGCAGCTATTTATATGTTTATTGGGGCAACACAACAAGATATTGTAATTGCTGGGAATAAAATTGGTCTTAATGCAGAAGGAAACGATAAAATTCCAAATACAAATTGGGGTATTTACCAAACAATCTCGGCTATTCCTCTCACTTTAAGCAGTGTAACAATAGGAGGTGATAGCGATATAAATAGAAATTTTTTTGCAGGCAACGGAACAACGAATTCTAAATCGCATATCTATTTAAATACTCCGGCATCCAATACGCTAGATGTCGGTATTTACAATAATTTTTTTGGAACGGATATTTCGGGGGATTTAGATTTGGATAGCAACGGAACAGTAACATATAGAGCGAGTGTAAAAATTTATGGCCCTACTAGCTATACCGGAGTGCAAAACGCATTAAAGATTGGAGAATCAGGAAAAGGAAATTTATTCCGATTCAACATTTCTTTCTCAATATCATTGTTTGGAAGTCAGGATGTTGATATTTTTGAAAACACTTTTTGCGATAATGTAATCAGATTAGATAACCTTTCCAGTGCAAATACGGATATTTTTACTTCAGAGTTATATACTGGTGTAGCCAGAATTTACAATAATTTTTTTGGGATAACCAATCTCGATCCATACTTTGGAAAAACTACAGGAAATGGTAAAGCTTCACTAAATGTTTATAGTTCTAATCAAGGGAAATTATATATAAAAGGAAATAATTTTTCGGGAAGCCAGATATCAAGTATTGCAATACAGGAACAAAACATACCATTTAGAAGATTAAATTCAACTCTACTGAATTTAACTGATGAAATTTTTATTGGTGGATCTGAGTTGCAGGCAGGATCTTTGTGCAACGGATCAGAGCAAAATTGTTTTTCTCAGCTTGATCTTTTTGCAATATATTTTTCCGATAAATTGGCGACTAATAATAATACAATTTTGGAAGACAATTTTTTCCCTGTCTCGGGATGTGGAGATCGTAACATTTGCATAGCTCAGGTTTGGAAAGGGCTGTTTGAATTATTTTCGGGTACTGCAAGAAGAACTGACTTAACCCCAAGACAAACTATAATGAATTTGGAAAGTAACAATCTGGCTTTTATCCAGCCAGTATTGGCTTTGCCAAATATTACATATTTAACAAATGGAATGAATTTGATAGGAAATTGTGCAACAGCTATAGAATGTCCTGCAGTTATTGGAGCCTCACCGGGTAATACAAGTGGAGAAAACGGAAAGACAACAATTTTAGGGAGGGGCTTTAATGTTTTGGGCGGCTTATACAATGGCACCAACATTTTCACTGCGTCCTATGATTTTCTTAATTTTAGCTTTAATATTTTAGAATATGGTGTAGACCAATTTGGAAATAAAACCGATTACAGCTTATTTAAATTCGACCAGCAACATTTTGCAAGCCAGGAATTTTCTTTTGATGGTAACAGTACAACGCACCCTGTAATTAGCGGATCGGAACGAACAATAAACGGATATACATATTACGATAGAGGAGAGCCCTGGACTAATAACCCGACCGCAACAAGAAACGTTGAAACGGGAGAATTTGGATTGTTTCAAATAATGGAAGTGGAATATGTAGATGCCAACCCAATTTTGCAGGAAGATGGAAGTTACATAATAACAGTGGATTCCACAACAGATGAAGATAATGTATCTACCTGCGGGTTTAATAGTGGAGAAGGAGCATATAGCGGTGGAGGATGTGGAGGAGTAAATGGGCTACCGGATGGAAAAACAAGTTTAAGGGAAGCAGTAATAGTTGCAAATAACCACCCCGGGCACGATATTATACATTTTAATATTCCCGAAACCGATGCCGGGTATATTCAACCAGCTGGTAGTGTACAGGGTTATTTTGTAATTAGTGCGACTAGCACATTAACTTTAAGTGATGATAGTGGAGTTTTTATTAATGGGTACTCTCAATCGGGTTCTCTTAGAAATACTTCTGACTTTGGTGAAGCAATCAATACAGTTTTAAAATTACAAATTAACCCACAAAATGTATATAACAATATTTTCAATATCATCTCGGATAACAACCATATTTCAGGCTTAAGTATGTTTGATCGAAACTCTGCCGTTTTAGTATTTGACGGAGCAAATAATAATTGGATCGAGGGTAATTTTTTGGGATCGGATATTTTAGGGATGATAGCGTTAGGTGATGGACAAAATAATTTGACAAATGGTTCAACCAACAACATCTTTGGAACAAATGGTGACGGTAGCGGTGATAGTGGAGAACGTAACCTTTTCCATGGCAGCTCATCACAATACAAAATACTTTTTGGAAATTCTGGGGATAATAGTAATAATATTATTGCAGGAAATTATTTTGGTACCGATAAAACAGGAAGAGTTTGCAATGCTGCTAGTCAGGGCAGGGCAATGATACGGCTTTTATCGGGTGGGTCAAATAGAGTAGGTACAAATTTTGATGGTATTTCGGATTCAGAAGAAAGTAATATTTTGGGATGTGTAAATTTTAACGCCAGAGGTGTTATTGACTTGGCTACTTCATACAACGTAATACAGGGAAATTATATTGGAACCAACCCATACGGAGATGCGCTTAGCGCATTTGTTATCCCGGGAATAAGGGAGCAAGCGGCAATGGACGATACCATTATTCGAGGCAATATTATTAGATTTAATGGAGATAGCGGCATAAAATTTTCGCAGGCTAATACTAAACGAATTACTTATATACAAAATTTGATTTACGATAATTCCGGTTTGGATATTGAACTTTTGCCGGCGGGAGTTAATGCAAACGACACCGGAGATATAGATACCGGAGCAAATAACCTTATGAACTACCCTGTAATTGATAGTGTAACTTATCTTGGAAACGGTATTTACAGATTGCAAGGTACTCTCGATAACACTGTTACAGATGAAGGGCCTTTTGATCTCGAAATTTGTAAATCGGAAGATCATATCTCTTTACATGGGGGTTGTATAGAATCTCTCTTCTACCAGGATAATTACATTACTCAAAATATGACTGGTTTAAGTAGCTGGAGTAAAGAAGTAACAGTAACAGGAAGTACGGGATTAGATAATACAATATTTACAACTCTAGCTACAAATAACCTGGGCTCTACATCCGAATTTTCTCTAAACTTTACAGCTTCTTTAGATAATCCAAATTACAGAATAAAATTTAATCCAGTTTATC
>JAMQHH010000025.1 GCA_025993875.1 Candidatus Dojkabacteria bacterium | reverse complement strand
GGGCGAAATAAAATTATGGTAATAGCCTCAGCCGGTGCAATCAGCTGAGGTTTTTTTGTTTTACCGGGTTTCATCTCCCCCTTTAAGTGGGAGCAAGCGCACCAATGGTGCGCTCAGTGGGGGTAAAAAATCATCCCGCTTGAGCAAATGTTTGGGACTGCTCCATAGGAGTCCCTTCGGGACAGAAAGCGCAGAAAGCCTTTAACACAGAGACACTGAGGACACAGAGATATATGTATGTTTATATAAATTTATCACCCTGAATTTATTTCAGGGTCTGCTATCATTCTCAATAATATTAAAAAAGAGCATATCTCAGCATTGGCTTTTACCTTTAACCATGCTACACTGCGGGATTTTAGCAAAGCGCAGAAAACTTTTTTCCGCTCCGAAAAGAGCCCCTTTGGAGCTAAGGCAGTTTACCCCTTTGGGGCAAAGAACGCTAAGCAGCAACAAGGAAACCGGCTATATTTGCCTGTAGACTATAGTCGGTGGTATTATAATCAACAATAAAATAATTTTGAATACATGAAAAACACTTATTCTGAAAAAGACAGAAAATTTCTCAAGAAGATCGGCGAAAACATAAGGAAGTATCGAATACAAAAAGATATTTCTCAGGAAGAACTTGCTTATCAGGCAGAACTGGATCGTACTTATATCAGCGGGATTGAACGAGGAGAACGAAATATTTCGGTGATAACTATAAAAAAAATTTCTGAAGCATTAAAAATGGAAATCGCTGGTTTAATAAATGGAGTCACAAAATAACTTGAAATATATAGATCTATTTGCAGGTATAGGCGGATTTAGACTTGCCATGAATGATTTGGGTCATGATTGTGTCTTTTCGTCAGAATGGGATAAAGATGCGCAAATTGTTTACAAGGATAATTTTGGGGAACAGCCCGAGGGAGACATAACTAAAATACCTGCTAACAGCATACCAAAACATGATGTGTTGTGTGCTGGTTTTCCATGCCAAGCATTTAGTATTTCTGGAAAACAAAAAGGTTTCGAAGATACCAGAGGAACTTTATTCTACGATATAGCGAGAATAGCAGAATATCATCAACCGAAATATTTATTTTTAGAAAACGTTCAAAATTTAGAAAAACATAATTATGGAAAAACATTAAAAACTATACTTAATACATTAGAAAAGATTAACTACGATGTGTTTTATAGCGTACTAAACGCCTCCTTTTTTGGTGTGCCTCAAGCAAGGAAGAGAATATATTTTATAGCAGTGAGAAAAGATTTTAAATGTGAAACTTTTCATTTTCCAAGCCCTACATATGAAAAAATAACTTTACATGATATTATTTTGACCGATAAAGCTACGTCAAAGTTAAGAATTAAACGAAATGACATCTCGCTAAAAAAAAACAGAATATCATTCAAAGATATTAAAGAACATTTAAAACCTATACGCATCGGACATGTAAATAAGGCGGGACAAGGAGAAAGGATTTATCATGAATTTGGGCATGCTATTACATTATCAGCTTATGGGGGTGGGGTAGGTGCAAAAACGGGACTTTACAATATTAACGGTTACGTACGTAAATTAGATCCACACGAGTGTAAACGTTTAATGGATTTTCCAAAAGATTTCAAATTGCCAAATAATCCAAATATAGCTTATAAACAATTTGGCAATTCAGTAGTTGTTAGCATGATTAGTAGAATTTTTTCTGAAGTTATGAATACAATTGAATGCAAAAAAGAAAGCAAAATGCTCAAATCGGAAACGATGTTGAGAGAATGTATTGCAGTTTAATAAAAAAACGAACAGATATTATTGCTTTATTTAAAGCCAAATATCGCATAACTGGTAATTTATTAGAAGTACATCCTACTGGCACAAATCAAAAAAAAAGTGATGTATTAATGTTATTTAGTAATAATTATTCACTAGGGGTAAATATTAAAGCGGGTAAATCTAACTTTAATCAGGTTACTAGACTTTGGTTGGAAAGATTGGTTTCAGAATTGAATTTAACATCAGAATGCACAAACGCAATCACAAAAGGGATAGATAACCATCGATTAAAAAGAAGTAAAATATTTATAGAACCAACTGATAACGAGCTAATAAAGAACGAATTTGTACGAAAAAGCAAAAAGATTATGGAGTTAATCTTTAAAGGGCTAAACAATGACATTGTCAAAATTTTGGCACTTTTTAATAGAGATAAAAAAATATTTTATTTATATGATATTAATGATGTAATAAAGAAATTGAGTCGCCTGCCTATTACTTTTTCTAAACATGGTGTTGTTAATTTTGGTAGATATATAACTTTGCAAAGAAAAGGTGGGAACGGTCATCATATAATTATAGATAAAAGTAATCCAAAACACCCCGGTAATCAACTGCAATTTAAAATGAAAATTTTGACCTTTATGGAACAATATTCACCCATTGCCGAGCTTAAGTAGTGGATTTATTCAGCAAGAAAAAACGCACTCAGATAATGAGAGCTGTGAAGTCTAACAAAAATAAATCTACAGAAATACAGCTTCTTAAAATTCTAAAGAAGTACAAAATTTCAGGTTGGCGAAGACAATATAAGTTACCCGGAAAGCCGGATTTTGTTTTTCGTAATTATAAATTGGTTATATTTACTGATGGATGTTTTTGGCATGGACATAATTGTCGAAACATTAAACCACAAAGTAATGCAGTTTATTGGAGTGAAAAGATAAAAAAAAATAAAAAACGAGATATTTCTATAAACAAATTGTTAAAGCAAATGGGATGGAAGGTTGTGAGAATTAGAGAATGCGAACTCAAATCTAAACAGGAAAGAGTTATATTACGAAAAATACAAAAATATGTTTATTGAAATTCATTTAAATTTTTGGAAATATGTTAAAATATCAATTTTTCCCTCGGTCTAGCGGAATAATATCAGAAATAGAACAGATATTAGATTGTTTTAAAAATATATATGAGAAAGTAGACTCAAGCAAAAACAAATTGAACAGTAATAATGTTTTGCAAATTGTAAAAAAAGATCTTGAAAAAATAAATTTTAGAATTGAAAAAGGAAAATTAAGAAATGAAAAAATTCCGGTACCGGTTTTATTTGGTTTAAATAATAAAATTGATAAATCATTTGATGTTGATGGAATTAGCTCTGACGGCAAAATAATAATTGAAGTTGAAGCTGGGCGTGCAGTAATCAATTATCAATTCCTAAAGGATATCTTTCAAGCTTCTATGATGTTTGGAGTAGAGTACCTAATTCTAGCTGTTAGAAATAACTATAGAGGAATCGATGATTTTACAAAAGTATATACTTTTCTTGAAACAATGTATATAAGCAATAGAATACAACTTCCATTAAAAGGTATTCTCCTCATTGGATATTAGAGTTTAAAAGTTACCAATAATCTGTTTATGCAGCCAGCTTCGCACAATCAGCTCGGGCTTGGTGTTTTTTGAGCGGATCCGGCTCATGTTATAGCTGCGGTGCTTCTTTGTGTGTACATCTGCCATAATGCAAAGATAAACAATTCTGTACTTTTTGTCTTGATACAAAAAGTACCTGAAGGATTCCCGCCTCGTCACGCTTGAAGCGTGATAAACAGGGATTGACCCAGAGGGTACCCCGCCTAAAGGCTCAACAAGGCTGCTGAAAAAAAGCTAAAACACTTCAGTCGCAATTGAAGCAAAAATAACTCGGCTTCGCCTCAAACAGATTTTTGCAGTTATTAATGGCGCCTTCGTGTTTTTTTACGCTTTTTTTCAAAGGCCAATCAAAAACAAAAAATAAAACTTAGCGTCTTGGCCCCAAAGGGGTAAACTGCCTTAGCCCCATAGGGGCTCCTTCGGAGCGGTTAAAGCTTTTGATTTTAAATCACTTCAATTCATAACTTATTTTATTAATTTTGTGCCGGATCTCTTTCTAATTACGGAGGTGTAAAATTGAAAATCTCAGCAGGGAAGGCTTTGGCTGCGATAATCCTTGCCGTTATAACTGCCTGGGCTGCTTTAAATCTCTCATATAACGTACGGCTTGCTGCCGGATTAGCTGTTGGTATCCCCTCGTTTATCCTGCTCCTTGTAAGCAGGGTGCAAATTGGTAAATATTTCGCCATAATGCCTGCGGCTAAAGGACTCGCAACCCGCGGCATATACTCAAAAATACGGCATCCGCTGTATATATTTCTTGACCTGGTATTGCTTAGCGTTTTGCTCATCACGGGTCTTTGGTGGCTTGTTATTATATGGGGAGTGCTTGTAACTCTTCATCTTATTTACATGGAAAAAGAAGAGGCTGTGCTTGCTGCCGCGTTTGGTGATAAATATACGGAGTATAAAAACGGGACCTGGTTTTAAAGGCAGGTACCGGGGTACCATTGTTTTTAGCAATGAAACTGCACCGGCAGTCAAGGTGGCGAAAATAAATGATTTTGTACTTTTTTTGATGAAACTATTTTATTTGTATTTTCAAAATTTTTTATTGTTCTTTTGTCTTGAAACAAAAGAACCAAAAATTCAAGGCTGATGACCCGAAGGGCTGTAAGCCGAAGGCGCAACGCCAAATTTCCTGAAATCAGCTTTGCTTTACAGGTAAATATAGGTTATGTACTTTTTGTCTTGATACAAAAATACTGAAGGATTCCCGCAAAGCGGGATTTCGCCTTAAGGCTCAACAAGGCTGATGAAAAACAGCTAAAACGCTTCGAACGCCAAAGCTGCAAAAAATAACTCGCTTCGCTCAAACAGATTTTTTGCTTTATATATGCGTTCTCACGTTTTTATACGCTGTTTTTCATAGGCCGGTTAGAATCAAAAGCTAAAGCTAAACCCCCATTGCTGATTATTGTATGATCCGGTTTATCGTTTAATTTTATAATAAACGGAATTATAGGGCAAATCTCCCCCCTTCGTACGAAGGGGGGACGGTTACTATGCACATCATTATATTTATAATTTAACATTATGCTAAGCTTTTCTATATTTGCGATGGGGGTTT
>JAMQHH010000024.1 GCA_025993875.1 Candidatus Dojkabacteria bacterium | reverse complement strand
TATACCGATAGTGCAACCCTTGCCGGCGGGGATTCTTCTCTAGATCTAAGTAATATCTCGTTAAGTAAAATAATTTATACAGCTTATACCAGTTTTGATAGAATTGTGTTTGATCTTACCTCTATCTCCGGTAAATTACCAAAGTTCTTGGTTGAATACGATTCTCTAAAAGACACACTTATTGTTTCTCTGCCTAATCTAACAAACATCGAATCCGAATTAAAAAAAGATGTAACGGTAGGAGGGTTAGTAAAAGAAATACGATTTGATACAGTAAATTCAAGGCATCTTATTTATCTCTCGGAGAGTTTTAAATACAATGTTTTTGTAGATGGGACAGATTTGATAATAGATGTAAAAGCAAACTCAACAGAGGTAACGCCAACTCCCGAAGTAACTGCCACTCCTGTTGTTACTCCAACACCAAGCCCGGTTGCAACAGATACCAATAAACCCGAAGCACCTTTTTACGATAATGAGTTTTCTCAAAACACTCAATATATATCGAGTAATGTAACGGGTAACACAATAAATACATCGACTTTTACAATTGAAGATACCGGAACATATTTTGAGATAGCATTGCTTGCAAAAGGTTTTACAGGAGAGCAATACAATCCGAATGTTAAAGCCTATTTAACAACAAAAAGCAGTGTTAACTACCTTGTTATCGAGGTCGAAAATACGCAGACAACATTTATGAATAATGCTGGTAGCCCATACTATCAAAATATCTCCGCAACCAAAATACAGGAGAATATAGGTGTAAATATGGCGGCTGCAAACTTTGTAAATATGGCCTTTGTAAGTTTGAATAATGGGAAAGCCACATACGAAATTGAACTGAAGAAGAAATCTGATTACAAAATAAAAGTAGATAAAGTGGATGTGCTTGGCCAAAATTCTCAGGGATTAATAATTCAGATAAAGGACTAGGTGGTGAAAAGAAGAAAATTGTTGATACTGTTTCTATTTATTGTTTTGTTTTGTCTTGGAATTGTGACATTTGTTGTTCTTTTAGCTTGGATTTATAAAGGTCAGGTTCTTTTAGCCAAAAACCTGTTTTTTATCAATAACGTAACGTCCAATAAAGCTTCGCTTGTTTCGTTTTCTAACAGTATAAGTGGTGACGCATCTACTAAAATTTTTGATCACGATGGGCTTCCTATAGGAGAAATTCCATCCAGTCTAAAAAGCGAAAGCAACTACACAATTAACTTTAAGGAAAAGAAAGTACTCGAAGGCAATTCCCCTTCTCCACTATTTCCATCGGATGTTATTAAATTATTTACAGTATCGGATATTATAAAAAACAACCTGTTAAGTTTTAACCAATTGTCTATAGACGAGGTGGAATTAAATGATTCCTTATATTGGCACTACAAAATAACCCTAGACGATAATCAAAGTTTGATAAAAAAAGTAATTGAAGAATCTATTTTAAAAACTGTTTCAGAGCTCCAAACAAATAATATCCAAATAACTTTTACAGATAATCCTTTTTTAGAAATTTATATTGATAAGAAAACTAATTTAATTTCTCAAGTCTCATTACAGTTTCCGGGGAGTATTACAATTTTATACGATACAGTCGTGGCCGTTGACCAAAGCGAGAAGGCTTTAAATGTTGAATATGTAGCAACTGGATTTTTTATTTTAAACAAGTTTGAATTTACAGAAGTTACCGACTCAGAGTTTTCTAGCTTTTACCTGGTAGAAGATTATATAAAATACCTGTTGGGGTACTTTAGTTTTTAGGTAGAATTAAAAAAGCTAACCTGCTAAAATCTTTTTTATGGATAAAAAAGTGAGTAATAAAATTATTTTTAAAGATAACGCGGACGGTACTTTTACTGCCACCACTTCTGACTCGAAATACATCATTGAGTACGATCGTAATAAATGTATAGGAGCAGCAAGCTGTGCAGCCATCGCCCCTTTAACTTTTTTTATGGACGACGAAAATAAAGCGAGAATTTTATCAGAGAGTGATTCTTTTGACGACGATGAAGTTATACTGGCTGGAGCGCAATCCTGCCCTGTTTTCGCCATAAAAATTATCGAAAAAGCTACGGGAAAAATAATTTTCCCCGTTGAAGAGCTAGAATAAATCCTTTCATTAACTTGTAAGCTCCTTAAAGAGATCCTCTAAATTGTATTGTTCGGGAATAAGCTCGTACAAAACCCATTTATATTCGGCCATAAGCCTAGAAAATTCTTTGTAAAAGTCTTCGGGGTGTTTTGTTCGCACTCTTAATTCGAGTAGCCCATCGGAGGTCGAAGTTTTTTCCAGCTCATCAAAAACCAGGTTGTTATTTTTAATGTTATCGAACACCGAATTATCTCCTCTTAGCTTTATTTTTATTTTTGTGGAATCGGAACGGGATGCTTCAATTTCGGATTTCGTTCCATCCAAAACAACATTACCTTTATTTAGTAAAATAATACGGGAACATACTGCCTCCACTTCCTGCATTACATGAGTGCTTAGTATAACCGTATTATCTTTCCCTATCTCTTTAATTAAATTGCGAATTTCGTGCCTTTGGTTTGGGTCGAGCCCCTCGGTTGGTTCGTCTAAGATTAAAAGATCGGGCTTAACTAAAAGAACCTGTGCCAGTCCAACTCTTTGCCTATAACCTTTTGAAAGAGTTGCAATTTGTTTATTAAAAACTTTTTTAAGTCCTGTCGATAAAACAGCGTAGTCCATTCTTTTTTTTCTTTCATCCTGTTGTTTTATGCTGTACAAGTCCAGTACATAATTTAGAGCCTCGGATACAAGCATTTCGAGGTAAAGTGGGTTGTTTTCTGGCATGTATCCTATTTTTCGTTTTGGAACTTTGGGATCTAAAATAATATTTTGCGAATCAAAAATAACCTCGCCCGAATCGGGCATTAAAGTTCCGGCAAGAGTTTTAATTGTTGTACTTTTTCCTGCTCCATTTGGGCCAAGTAAACCTACGACTTCGCCACGTTTGATTGAAAAAGATACATTGGAGATTGCAACAATATCTCCAAATTTTTTTGTCAAATTTTTTACTTCGATCATAAATTGGTTATAAATATTTTATATTTTAACAGGAAAAGAGTAGTTTGAAAAAAGACTTAAGTTTAAACAGTTGCCTAATTCTTGTATTAATATTAACGATTTTCTGTCCTAAATACGGGATTTTTTATAACCATAATATTTTAGGGTTATAAAACATTACCGAATCATTTCTAATTTTAAATGTTTTTAATTCTCTTTCCTCTTTGGTATCTACATTAACTGTTCTAAATTCAATAATACTTTCTGAGCTGCTCGAATATCTTCGGGCATAAGAAAACTCGCGCGTTTTACTATCAAAATGAGGGTTTAATATGTCTTTAGGCAAGGTAAGTGTTGCGATTTCCGTTAATTCTTTGCTTAGAAAATCAAAGCCGTTAATTGAATAAAGATATTCAGTATATTCGGTT
>JAMQHH010000023.1 GCA_025993875.1 Candidatus Dojkabacteria bacterium | reverse complement strand
TTTTCCAGCAGATCAAAGGAATCTGAATTATAATAATTTCGTAAAAGTTTAAATAGAGCTATTGCAAGTTCAACACATTGAGCTGTGCTTAAATCTTTTGTGCTATAAACGTTTTCCAATGGGGCTTCCTGAGCTTCATTGTAATTTAGAAACTGCGGAAAATATTCTTGCAGTAATTTTAATAATTTATTTTCATGCGGCCTAAAAACATTAACAGTAACGGAATTTTTGGCTGTATAAATTCCGGCTATTGAAACATAGATAAGAGTAGATAGTATTTCGTCTATACCGATTCTAAATTTTAAAAAAACTTGTGATAATGTTAGTATTAAATTAAGCGAAACAGGAAGATCCGCAGCTTTTTTAAATTCCTCAATTATTGATTTAAGTTCATCAAGAAGCTGACTATACACCGCCGGGAATTTAAACCACATTTTATCCCCTGATTGATTTTCTGGGTCAGGAATACCCATATTGTCCAAAATCGACATAATATATAGTGTTAATAATTTGTGGCATCATTTTACCAATAAACACAGGAATTTTTCAACTTTTTGCATTTTCAAACTACGCATTAATGGTATATAACTAATTAAAAATAATGTCGCATATCATTTTTCATCCTGGTCCTCTTTAAATTAATTTTTAAAGCTAAAATAATACCTGGTTTTGAGATATCTGTATCTTTAACTATTGTAGAAAAAAGTGCAACATTGAGAAAGAATCTATTTTGGGGAAGACAAAAATTAAACATATACACGTTTTGAAATATGCATATTGATATCTTGCCCTAAAAAATCATATAATCTGAGAGTAAATAAATATTAAAGTATAAAGATGGATGATAAAGATAGGTTGGGTTTATTACGCCACAGCACTGCTCATTTACTTGCCGCAGCAGTTTTAGAGATTTGGCCAAATGCCAAACTAACTATAGGCCCTGCAATCGAAACCGGTTTTTATTACGACATAGACTTTTTAGATTTAAAAATTTCAGAATCAGATTTTGCCAAAATAGAAGAAAAAATGAGGGAGATAGTAAAAACATGGGAGAATTTTCAAAAGATAGAAGTAACGCCCCAAGAAGCTCTGGAAAGATTTAAAGATAACGAGTATAAACTGGAACTAATTAGAGAGCATTCGGACGCTGGAGAAAAGATTACTTTGTTTAAATCGGGAAATTTTATAGATCTTTGTGCAGGAGGACACATTGAAAATCCAAAGGAAGCCTTGAGCGTTTTTAAACTGTTAAGCGTGGCAGGAGCTTACTGGAGAGGAAACGAAAAAAATAAAATGTTAACTCGTATTTATGGGACAGCTTTTTTTACTCAGGAAGAATTAGACAGCTATTTAAATGGAGTTGAGGAATCAAAAAAGCGAGACCATCGAAAAATTGGAAAAGAGATGGATTTATTTACTTTTTCCGAATATGTCGGCAGCGGCCTTCCTTTATATACAGCAAAGGGTGCTTTTATTAGAAGAACATTAAACGAATATATTGAGGAGATGCAAACAGCCATGGGATACGAGCAGGTGTGGACTCCTCAAATTGCTAAAGCAGAGCTTTATAAAAGATCCGGACACTATGATAAATATAAAGAGGATATGTTTAAAGTTGTTTCAAATTATTCGGACGAAGAGTTTTTTTTAAAGCCGATGAATTGCCCCCAGCATACACAAATTTATGCAAGCCAAGCAAGAAGCTATCGGGATCTACCAATAAGAATGACCGATTTTGCAATGCTATACCGAGATGAGCGCCCAGGCGAATTAAACGGTCTGGCAAGGGTTAGAGCTTTTTCACAGGACGATTGCCACATTTTTTGCAGAGAAGACCAGGTTGATGTTGAAATTGACAAAGCCCTGCAAATGACAAAAGAGGTAATGCAAACTTTAGGATTTACAAAGTACCAATATAGGCTTTCTA
>JAMQHH010000022.1 GCA_025993875.1 Candidatus Dojkabacteria bacterium | reverse complement strand
TAGCCGAAACTTCAATAGAGTTTAAATTGATAAAAGGAATAGAGTGGTGGTTATCACTTCCATGGGAAAATGAAATGTACATTGAAACAAAAAGAAACAGAATACATCTAGTTTCTTTAGAAATTGCGCATGTTTTAAGACAGTGGAAGTCTGATCTTGTAATCACTAACACTGCACTTATTAATGTAGGCTTTATGGCATCTAAAATACTTAACATTCCTCATATTTGGTTTGTAAATTCAGTTTTTTATAATCATCCAATTTTAAAGCCAATCTATTCGTTGGAACATATTCATGAACTTTTACTGTCTCCCAATAACTTTATTTTAACTAATAGCTCTCACTTTTTTAATGATCTAAAAGAGACCAAAAACATATATACAATAAGAAATGTATTTTTAGAAAAAGAAAAAGAGACAAATTACAATAAAGTAGATATTGTAGTTCCTTTCTACAACGATAAAAACATTATTAACTGTTTAGACAGTATTAAAAATTCTAACTGCAAGCAAATTAATAAAGTAATAGTTATTAGTGATAAAGGCCCAGATGAGACATTAAATCAAAAAGTAAGAGAGTATATTCAATTAGATTCTTTTTTTGAATATTTGGAAAATAAGGAGAATAAAGGGTTTGTTTTTACCTGCAATGTTGGAATGAACTATTCTCATAATGATGTAATTTTATTAAACTCAGATACTGTCGTCACAAACGGGTTTGCCGATAAGTTGAACTATATTGCACAACTTAATAAGGATACTGCCACAGTAACGCCTATTTCTAATAGCGCTGTTCAATTTTCTGTGCCAAATATTGACACAAATAATTCAGACAATGAGCCCCATAAAACAAATGAAATAGTTTCAAGAATGTTTAATAAATTTTCTTACATAGAAACATATTCTGCACATGGCTTTTGTATGTATATAAAAAGAGATGTTATTAATAAGATAGGGATTTTTGACTATGAAAATTTTAAGGAAGGATATGGCGAGGAGAACGATTATTCACTCCGATGTTTAAGAGCTGGTTTTAAAAATTTGTTGGCTTTAAACACTTATGTTTATCACATTCATGGACAGTCGTTTGGTGACGAACGAAAAAAGAAAATAAAAAAGGAGAGAGCTAAACGAATAAGAGAGCTATACCCAGAACTGGAGGATCTTAACATTGATTTTTCAAAAATCAATCCTTTGATTGAAATCGGTAGAGTTTTAGCTTTGTTAAAGCCGTTTGTTCAAAAAGAAGATAAAGTAGTGTTAATTTCGGGTCAAAATTTAGATTCTAACGTTAATAAAGAATTAATATCTACTTTATTAAGTAAGAACAATTTTGATAAAGTAATTTTAGAGGGTACACTGGTAGACTCTAGTGATCAGGATTGGATTCTAAATGCAGTCGGTAGCCAAAATGCCAATAATGTAAAGTATCTTGGTTATCTGGATAACATTATGCCTGTTATAAATTTTTGTGACCTCGTCATTAATTTAAATGGTTATAGAGTAAAAGAGTATATAGTAAACTCTATTGCCAGCGGTAAAAGAATTGCGTTTGATGATAGCCTAAAACATACTATTGCAAATTTATTTACTTTACCCGATAACGTTTTGTTTTTTGATTTTAATAGTAGTATTAATATTTCTAATCTGCCGCTTTGGTATCCAAATGAAAATTTAGACCTAAAAAAGAAAGTAATTGCAACTTTTAATGAGGATAATTCATTAAAAACAAATTTAGATAATATTCTTAATAGTGTTAGTTACTCAAAACAAAAATTTAATATCTTTTTTTACGTAAAAATAATTCCACTGATTTTCCAAAGAAAGATGCTTAAACTTTACAAAGCATATTTGTTAAGAACTATAGAGAGAAACAGAATTTTACTAGCATTATGGCTTAAATATAACAAGCTAAAAAAAAAGGTATAGAAAATTTAGAAGGAAGTTTCGTCTTCAGAAATACGTAAAAGATAAAATTCTTAGGTTAAAAAACACCTATAAAAAAATTTTGAAAAGGATTCGCTATTTTAAAAAAAATAGATTACTCTTATACATTAAAAGTGGAATATTAAAATTGAAAGATATTTTAAAAAGGTTACTTCGGAGATTTAAGTAAGACACGCAGCTTTGTTTTTAGAAAATAAATACCAGCTGTCTATGTGGTAGCTCAAATATTATCTTACAACTTTTTTGTCTTGGAATTTACAATTTTGCCATATAACGCAGTATTCTCCTTGACCAGCTTCAAGTTTTTTAATGATAATTCGTAAATTTCTTTATTAAGACTTTTCTCCTTCTTTGCATATGCGTTAACATCATTTTCTAAGCTTTTTGCTTTTTTTGCATACACATTTATATCATTTTCAAGATTTTTCTTTTTCTCTTTTAGATTTACGGCTAATTGTTCCAAACTTTTTAAAAATTCTTTTGTACGCTTTATCTCTGCAAAAAGTGATTTGAAAAACTGGTCTTTTTCTCTGTAGAAATTTATCAATAGATCTGGGTCGAATTGAACAGCACTCCTAAAAACAGCGCCTAAACCATTACTATGTTTAAATTCCAAAAATGTAGCCTCCTTTTCCTCCTTTTTTACTAATTCCTCCCAAACATTCCATACACCATACGATCCAACTTTGGTGTCGTGAAATAAAATTACACCGTTTGGCGATACTTTTCCCCTCCATTTTAAATAATCGTTTTTCACTGCATCGAAAGTGTGATCTCCATCTATATGCAATATGTCTATCGATTTATCAGCAAAGTCGGTAATTGCATTGTTAAAATCTTTTCTAACAAACCGTGCGCTTACTTCACTGAAGTATTTTTTCTGAATAGATCCGAAAAAGTCAAAAACTGTGTCATCGTAAAAGCCGGTTTGCGAATCTCCTTTCCAAGTATCGATAGCGTATAAAATTGTATCAAGCTTTAACTCCTTTACTGCCTCGCAAAAAGAGAAAAAAGAAGTACCTTTGTAAGTTCCTAGCTCTACAACAGTTTTAGGCTGTAGGTTGGCAATTAAATCAAAGGCAAAGTGGATATGTCCTGCCCATGGAGAAAAAAAATCCATATAATCTTTGTGAAAAGTGAACATTGGGTTGTGAAATTCCCATTTACCAGATTTATTGTTCATATTGATTTATTAATATTTAACTGTTTTCTCCTATCTTTTAAGTGCATTTCGTTAACCTCAAAATATTTGTTGTTCCAAATATATCCATCTATATAATTGAATCTAAAACCTAGTTTCCAGCTTATAAAATTAAAACTTATCTGGTCTCTTTTGGAAAACTTATTTAGTTCGTGCCACCATGCTTCAGAAAATTTTATTAGTGATCCGTGCATATGTTTTCTTAGTAATACACCTGTTTCAACACCACCATTATTTTCAGGATAGTTATGGTAAGAATAGTTTAGAGCCTGCTTTAATATTGATAAGACATTATCTTTGTTTCTGTAAATACATGCCTTTGCCTCCTCGTAGATACAATTTCGATGCATGTGCGGAAACACTGCAAAAAACTTATCCGATAAATACTTGTTAAGAACAAAATCCAGATCTTTTTTTTTGATTTTTACCCTACTATCAATCCAAACTGATGTTGTATAGTTTGACAGAAAAATGTGAGGGAGCATTTTATACATTCTGGCATCCATCGCAGGATCATCAAAAACTCTTGCTACTTTAATTACTTTAAATTTTCGTGACCTGTATGCCCTATCTGAAAAACAGATGAAATCGTAACCTTTATATTCACCTTCCGGTTCTATAAGGTCATCTATTCCCCCAAAGATTGCTGTGTATATTACTTTACTGTTAGACATTGATATTATTGATAAGTAAATGCATTTCTTTCTTTGCTTTCACTATACTATCCCAGTTTGCCATATTAGGATTTAATTTTATTATGCAAACAAATTCCTTATATAATGGTTTTGGAAAGTTTGCAAAAGTTTTAGCTTGGTGAATTTTGGGGTCGTAGCGAAATTGATCTGAGAGTGAATTTATGGGAATTAAAGCACTATTATTTGAATCTACAACTTTTTCCCTTACATATATATTATAAAAAACATTCCATTGGCTTAAAATTTCGGCTAACTGGTATGTAGTTAAGTGGCAAGTGTGACCATGCCAGTCACTCCAATAAAATTTTAATCCAAAAGATTTAAGGTATTTATCACTATCAAAAACAGGCCCTTGAATAAAAACAAACTCCGTAGATAAGTTTATTGCCGATTCTAATGTTTTCTCTACTGTTTCTAAATCTAGTAGGTGTTCCAATACATGACTCATTATTACAAATTTTACACTTTTTTTGGGCAAATCTAAATTTGTAAAGTCACCTTGAATCGCATCAATTCCTAAAGATTTCATTGTAGATACTTTTTTGGGATCCAAATCTATGCCAAGACCTTTTCTCCCGCCCAGAGCTGCTTTAGCGAACTCGATTGACCCTCCTTTTGATGCGCCAAAATCAATAAAATCATAATCATTTAGATTAATATCCATAGAGATAAAATGATGTAATTAAATTATTGAACCAGTCGAATGCAACAGTTGTCGTATTCATTTAAAATTTTCTTTAAAATGTTTCAATTATTAAAACAAACTGCCACCCGATTTATAGAATCTACCTGCTATTTCAGGTTCTACTCAACTCAAGTAATTGGTTAAAGCATAAAAACTATAATGAAAATAATATCATCTCAACGTTTTTAATGAAAGACAATTGAATTGCTAACAAAGCTTAAATTCACAATAGCATTCATTAAAATTATACTATATAACTGGTTGGTTCAAAGTTAAAATTGTGTTTTCCAACTTCGCAATATTCGTTATCTCTAATATTGCCTGGTATTACTGTATAATTTTTTTTAAGTTTCCACATAATGTAATTAAAACTAAGTTGATCACGTTTGCTGTAAGTTGCAATAATTTTCCACCACTCATTCATTATGGCTTTGACAACTGGAGAAAAATTTTTTCTAATAATAAATCCACCTGCTACCAACCCGGCATGTTTTGGAAATCCTTCTCTATGTAGCATTTCAATTTGCTGTTTCATTATTTCCGGGTTATCATAAAATCTTTTTTCATTGTATTTTATTATGATATCAAATTCATCATAGATACAATCTCTTTCTTCCGGATGACTAAACAATGCAATATCATTTTCTTTTAAATACTTTTGTACTAGTACCTTGGCATCTGTAAGCTTTAACAGAATTCTGCCATCTATCCATATTGTGTATCTGTACTTATTTAGTATTTTATCGCCAAGAATCTTATATCTTTTAGCTGCTCTTGTAAGATCTTTATTCTCTGGGGTTCTTTGAATAACTTTCCAGTATTTCGAGGTAATATCGCTATCGGTAAAACAAATCAAATCTGCATTCTTGATTTTATGTAAGGGCTCTCTTAAATTGTCTTTTCCTCCGAAGATCGCAGTGTATATTACAATATTATTTTTTCTTAGGAAGTTAAACATTTATGGGACTAGACTAGTATCTGTTTCTTTTTTTAAAAATTAAAATAAGTTTATCATAAATTTCTTTATCTGTTTTTCTCCACCTAAATTCTGATTCCTTT
>JAMQHH010000021.1 GCA_025993875.1 Candidatus Dojkabacteria bacterium | reverse complement strand
TACTTTTGTAGATTCTGTGCCTTTTTGTATGTGACTATTTTATCCAATACCTATAATAGATTTCTACTTTTGTAGATTTGGTTGCGAAATTGTTGGTAAATTAATCCAATACCTATAATAGATTTCTACTTTTGTAGATATGTATTCTTCTTGGCTCATCAAAGTTATCCAATACCTATAATAGATTTCTACTTTTGTAGATAAGAACTCAATATCGAAAGACTTTTTAATCCAATACCTATAATAGATTTCTACTTTTGTAGATAGCAATATTTTGCAATTCCGTAGTCAACATCCAATACCTATAATAGATTTCTACTTTTGTAGATGTAAAAGCAGCTAAGGAGCAGAACTTTATCCAATACCTATAATAGATTTCTACTTTTGTAGATATATCTGTACAAAGAACTAGGAGAAGGGATCCAATACCTATAATAGATTTCTACTTTTGTAGATGCAGAATAACGAATGCAAAAACAGGAGGATCCAATACCTATAATAGATTTCTACTTTTGTAGATGTTGTTGTTGTCTTTGTTGCCATTTTGATCCAATACCTATAATAGATTTCTACTTTTGTAGATGAATCCCCATATGATGTGTAAAATGTATATCCAATACCTATAATAGATTTCTACTTTTGTAGATACACACCAATCAACACACCAACTAACAATCCAATACCTATAATAGATTTCTACTTTTGTAGATGTTTAAAATGGATAATAAAGTTATAGAATCCAATACCTATAATAGATTTCTACTTTTGTAGATGAAAAGAAGTAACAGTGGTCAATTTCAAATCCAATACCTATAATAGATTTCTACTTTTGTAGATAGGAGTATTTTCGGGCGAAGTCACGAAATCCAATACCTATAATAGATTTCTACTTTTGTAGATGCAGGTGGGTTAGGTTTAGAATCCAATATCCAATACCTATAATAGATTTCTACTTTTGTAGATATGGGATTGATGCTGCCGTAGCAGCTATCCAATACCTATAATAGATTTCTACTTTCCCAAATTTTCCTTACAAATTTGCGGTATAATTGTTAATTATAACTTTTTACACAAAAATCTATGAACCAAGCTTTAAATTCAAAAGTGATAATTTTTGCAACAATTCTTATAGGTGCAGTATTTTTAGCTGTTTTGATTGTATCTCAAAGCGGAAAACTAAGTCGAAATGAACAAACTGTTGTCGATTTAGCTGTAAGATTAGAACTAAATAAGGATCAGTTTCTAGCCGATCTAAAAAGTGAAGAGACAAAAAACAAAGTCAATTCTCAAAAAAACGATGTACTTGCAAGAATAGGAGGAACACCTTCCACTCCACAAATATTTGTTAACGGTGTAAGGCCAAATCTAAAAACATTTGATGAGCTGGAAACTCTTTTAACTACTGAGGCAGAAAAAATAGTTGAGGGCGAAGGTAAAGTTCTTTTGGAGGTTTTTAGCGATTATAATTGCAGTGCCTGCTATACCTTGGAAGGATACCTTAATTCATTAAAAGAGACTAATACTGAACTTTTTTCGAAGGTAGACTGGCAGCAAAAAAGCTTGCCGTTTTTAAACCCTAACACATCTCAGCTTTATGCACAGGCCGCTGAAGCTGCCAGAAATCAAAACAAATTTTTTGAGTACAGCAATGCTTTATTTAATATGCTACATGCATCGCTATGAGACAACCAAGAGTTTTTAGCCCAAGGCAAAATATTAGGGTTGGTTCCAGTGTAAAACTGGAAGATTTGGATGTTTACCACATAAGAAACTCTTTGCGGTTAAGAAAAGGTGATGAAATTATTATCTTTAACGGGTATAGAGAATTTCTTGCCGAACTTAACATTGTTAGAAAAGATTTTGTAACTGCAAAAGTAAAATCTATAGTAAAAGATGAAAAATGGCTGGAGAAGAGAGCTTTTAATTTATATATCGGTTTACTAAAAGCGGGAAAGCTGGACAACATTATTAAAATGCTTACTGAACTTGGAATTGATAAAATAACACCTGTACAAATGGAATATTCTCAGGTAAAAAAAGATGCAGTTACCGATGCGAAGACATCAAGATGGAATAATTTGGCAATTGCAGCATCAAAGCAGTGTAAAAGAATCTCTGTTCCAGTAATAGATGAGCCAATAATGTTTGATGACCTTATTTCTGAATTGGAAAACGAAAAAAACAAGTTTGTTTTTTTGCCAAGCGTTACTTCTAACAATATTCTTAAAATTTCTGAAAATAAGCTTGAAGTTAATTATATTATTGGTCCTGAGGGTGGTTTTTCGCCGGCAGAACTTTTAAAACTAAAAAAAATTAATTGTACTGAAATAACAATAAACTCTAATGTTTTGCGAAGCGAAACAGCAGCTGTTTCGGCACTTTCTGTTTTAAAGTATTTAGATAAAAATTAAATGAATAAAATTTCGTTACACTTTAAAGACCATTCACCAATAGCCTTACTAGAACTAGATGGGAAAAATGCAGCTGATTTAAATTTATTTTCGGGCAGTATTTTAGAAGCTCTCTTAAAAACAGCTTCGAATGTAACCTTACCAGATAATAAAGTATGGAGCGGGGATTTTTTACTGGAGCTTTTAAACAAATCTATTGCAAGCCTAGACTCGATAGAAGAATTGGATTACGAAAAAGGAGAACAAATAAGTTTAGAAGATGAAGCTATGGATTTTTGGTCTAAAAACTTTGCAGGAAAAAAATTTATTTCAAAAGCAAATAGTAACGAGCTTTCCGCTGAACTGTTTCTTAACGCAGTGGGAGATATTTTAGCAACTGTAGAGGAATTTCTATTTCTTCGTATAGTTTATATTGTTGCCAAAACAGCAGTAAGTCTTGGCATTGAAAATATTGTACTGGAAGAAAATTTAAAATATCCTCGTTTTAAGGAATTTGCTGCGCAGCACTTAACAAATCTTGGCCTGGTTGTAGGCCATTAACTAGTTCTTTTAACTTCTTTAAATCACTTGACCACACTAAGTTTTGATAATCCCACCACTCAAGTGCATTAAACTGAAGTTTATAAAATGCTTTGGGAGAAGTTACAGAGCCTAAATAAAAATATTTAATATTATTATTTACCGCCCAATTTATAGCTTTATTTATCATAATCAGGCCTAAATCTTTTTTTAGCGGGTTTTCGAGGTTGTAAAAAGGATAGGAATAGTGAATAATGCTGGAATCTTTATAACACAAAACATATCCTATATTTTCGTTAGGAGTTATCGTATTTGAAAACGTAAATATGAAATTAAAATTACTTTGAGAAACATCGGTAAAAAGAGTTTTAATTCGCGATGCCGAAAAGGAGCTTGTTCCAGTAATAGCCTGATAATACTTTTTCCCGAGAGCATGAATTCTCCAGGAATATTTATTGTACGGCAAAGTTTCTGTAGATAGGGTAATGTTAGCTCCTTTATTAAGAATCCGCCTGTTTTCCGAACTTTGCTTAAATTCCTGCAGCTTTATTCTTAACGAAATTGTTTCAATTAGTTTATTTTTTCCTGTTCTGGTAAACAAAAAACCTTTACTATAGGCTTCAGTAATATCACTTTCGGAGGGTGTATTTAGTGTTTGTTTTTTTACTATAAAGTACATTAAATAAGCTAAAAATCAAATAAAAGAATTATTTAATAAACTAAAACACTTCTTCGTTTTAATTTATATATAGATTATAATATCACGATGATAAAAGAAATTGATACGAACCACGGAAAAATTAAAACTCCGGCATTTATGCCCGATGCAACTTACGGCTCTATTAAGAGTATTAGCTTTACCGATGCGTTTAATTCCGGAATTAGAGAAATTGTGACTACAACTTTACACCTCGAACAAAAAATAGGAAGTTTAAATATAAAGGAGATGGGTGGGATACATAAATTTATGGGGTGGCAAAGACCTGTTTTAAGTGATAGTGGCGGATGGCAGGTATTTTCTCTAATTAATGCCCAAAAAGGTTCAAAAAACTTTATAACAGAAGCCGGATGCAGCTTTATTGATAGTAAAACCGGTAAACAGACCTTTTTATCGCCCGAAAATTCTATTGATATTCAGTTAAACCTCGATTCCGATATTCTAACTGCACTAGATAACCCTATAGGAGCATCCGAAAGTTTAAAGCTGAGAAAAGAGTCTATAAAATTAAACACAATTTGGGCAGAAAGAGCAATAAAACGGTTTAAAGAACAAAGCAGCACAAAAAATAAAAAAATTTTAGGAGGTGTTATTCAGGGGGCGGGCGACTTTGAACTTAGAAAAACTTCTGCATTGGAGCTTTTAGAGATGGACTTTGACATATACAATTTTGGAGGAATTCCGATGTATTATGGGGAAAGCTGGAAAAGTGAAAAGGAGTACAGGCTTTTTCATGAAATGTTAGTTTTTCTTGCTAAACTTATTCCCGCCAATAAATTCAAGTATGCTATGGGGGTAGGTCAGCCCAAGGATATAGCTTTTTGTGTAGACACAGGCTGGGATCTTTTTGATACTGTTTTGCCAACTAGGAATGCGCGCCACGGACTGTTGTACGTAAGTTCCCCCGAAGGTGAGGAGGAAATTAAATATACTGGTAGTGGAGAACTTAAAAATAGTATCTTTACTTATGGTGTACAACATCTAAAATCTTTAAGATATAAGATGGACTCAAAGCCTGTTGATTCAAATTGCAGTTGCGAGTGTTGTAAAACAGTTTCTAGAGCATATTTAAGAAATTTATTACGTCTTAATGAACCTGCCGGATTTAGGCTAGCCACAATCCATAATTTAACATTTTACACCTCCTGGATGAAGCTTTTGAGAAATAGTTTGTTAGAAGTACAAAAGTAATTGCCGGTTTCTTATGCCAAAAATTTTGCTAGAGATTTTTA
Organism: Candidatus Dojkabacteria bacterium; assembly: GCA_025993875.1. Classification (GTDB taxonomy): domain Bacteria; phylum Patescibacteriota; class Dojkabacteria; order J137; family J137; genus JAMQHH01. Next base: position 13,997 of record JAMQHH010000021.1, on the reverse strand, counting down.
GGCTCAAATATTTTAAAAATTTCTTCTGTAATTTCGTAAACAATGTTTGAATTCAAGTTTATAACAAAAAACTTTGAATCCAATGAGGTAAATTTGTAACTAAAAGTTTCCGTCGCAACTTTAATACTTACTAGGAAATCACTTTCAGACTCCGGTATGGTTTTATTTAAAAATATATTGGAAGAACTAAAACTACCAAATTGAGTAATTGCGCTTTCGTCTAAACTAACAACCTCTTTGTTAATTACAATTTCAGAAATTTCCGCTTTAGAAAAATTAAATGGTTTTTTCTCTAAAAAGCTTTCTGCACCCAAAAAGCCGTAATCGGTAATCGACTCGTTTATATAATATACTTTTGGCTCGTTGTCTTTTTGCACATACGACTTATCGAAACTTTTTTTGCCAAGCCTAAGTTCCACCGTATTTTCGTTAGAGAACTTGATTTTGAAAACAGGAGAACCGTTATTAATATCAAATAGTGAAAAATTATCAGGATTTGTAGAAGCGACTTCGACTACTTTTGCATCAATTAATTTATTTACAAGTTCATTTATTAAAAACTCATTTGCAGGCAAACTGTTAACTTTCCAGTTGACATTTTTTTCTAAAATTAGAGAGGAATCTCCATACTTTATTTCGAGAGCATTTATAAGTGAATTTGCTTCTATTAAGCTGCTACCCTCAATTGGAGAAGATTTTGTCAAGAAATACAAAGCTCCAACGGCAAAGGTAACAATAACCAAAACAAAAAGATATCCGTATAGCTTATCTTTGTACTGCATTTAAGTACAGTTAATCTTAGAAATTATATACCTCTTTTGACTTTTTGTCTCTTAAGTACAAATTAAGTATTCCCGCCAAGATTACTGCTACAGCAGGAATAACACTTCCAGCCAAGGGAACTATAAAACTGTAGTTATAGCCCGAAACAAATAGAGGAGGAATTCTATTTTTTGTTTTAATATTTGCCAGAGATTCTTCTTTAGTAAGCCACGCAACAGAATTAACGCCAAATCCAATACTCGTTACAACTTTGTTTTTGCTTACTGCCTGGCTGTCAGAATAAGCACTTATACTATTTAGCTGTGAAAGTACGTAATCGTTTAAAACATCGCTATCGGCTAAAATTACTGCTCTTGCTTTGTTTTCTAGCTCTAAAGAAACACCGATAGTAAATGTACTATTAGAATCGCTCGGTAAAGCTGAAGGAGTTAGGTTAAGTTCTGTAAGGCTTTGCTCGCCTGCTTTATTACCGGTTACCAAAATTTTTTTGTAATTATTTTTACCTTCGTCCAGGTTTAAAGAGCTGCTCCAAAGGTTTGAAAGATAATCTATCCCCCTCAAAATTGGCGATTCAGCTTCGGTTTTTTTAGAGAGTATCCAAAAAGGATAGTCGATAATATTTTGAATAAAAACATTTCCTTCGGGTATCTTATTGTTATTTTGAAGATCAAAAACTAAATTCTTGCTTACATTAATTCCATACTCAGAAAAAAGCGCCAATAAGTTGGAAGAGATTTCGTCAGGCGCTACTTCCTGGTTAAGATATAAGTCTAACCCTTGAGCCATAAAAAATATTGAACCTCCAGACTTAAAGTAATTTTGTAAAACGCTAAACTCTGTGTCGGATATCTCACTACTTGGTGCCGCAATTATTATTGCAGCATAATCATTTAACGAAAGTTCACTTTTACCTCCTAAATCGAGATTTTCTAAATTATATAGCCCCGAAAGTTCAGATGCAAAATATGTTAGCCCGTCATCTTTATTAAATTTTGTGCCCGAAGTTAAAAATGCAACTGTCTTTTTGTTCTCGGTCGAGATAGTTTTAATAGTTTTTGTAATAGAATACTCCAAGTCCGAAAGTAAGTCCGGCGAAGTAAAAAAGTTTAAAACATCAGATTTATCTTTATATTTAAACAGCAACGAAAAATAACTTATAGTAGAACTTTGTGATGACTCGCTCTCGCTAAACGAAAGTTGGTAAGGCTCTATATTATTTGCATCGGCATCAGATCTATCTGCCTCCGAGATGTCGGGGTTTTTTATTTGGAAAACAACTTTGCCGTTAGAATAACTTGAATAATCTTTTAGCCAGTCTTCTAGTGTTTTATAGTATGCAGTAAGTGTTGAGGGCAAATTGGTAGATGCAAAAAGCTTTATATTTAAAGTATCACTAAGTTCCGAAACTGTTTTTTTAGAAGAATCTGACAATGTGTATAGACCCTCACTTGTTAAATCGATTCTTCCCGGTATTAAATATCCTAAAAAACCAATTACCAGTGTTAAAGCCCAAACTACAACTGTAATAATAAGACTTTTATTAAAAATTTTTCCTAAGATGCTATGCTTTATTTTTAGCACAAATAAATAAGCAACCGATACAAAGCTGGCTGTAAAGACGCAAAAGTAAGCCAAATCACGTAAATCTATTACTCCTCTCGAAATAGACTGATACTGTCTAAGAAGGCTTAGATTTGAAAAGAGGTCTAAAACAGGAATTATTCCTGTGCCGGTAAAGATAAAAAGTGTACAAACTATTAGACTTGCAAGCAGCGCGATAGTTTCGTTTTTGAAAAGCGATGAAACAGCAAGTCCAATAGAAGCAAAAGAAACTCCCAATAAGAAACCGCCAAAGTACCTTACAATTGTTTGTCCCAAGTCGAGTGGCTGCTCGGCGCTTGCTGCAACAGCGATTGTAAAAGGAAGGGTAATAAGAATTAGGAGTAAAACAAGAAATACCACAGCTAAGAATTTCCCCAAAACATATTCTACAATCGATACAGGTTTAGATAATATAAATTCCATAGTTCCCAGATTTTTTTCTTTTGCAAACGCGTTCATTGTAAAAGCAGGAATAACGAAAATAAACGCAATCCCGATTGCCGTAAAAAGCGGCTCTAAATCTGCTCTTCCCGGTTTAAAATAATTTAAAAAACCATAAAGTAAGATTGATACTGCAGCAATAAACAAAACAATCAGCGCAAATCCAATTGGAGTGTAAAAAAAGCTTTTGAATTCCTTTCTAGCAATTGTATAAACACTTGCTAACGAAAGTTCTGTTTTAAAGAATGAGAAGTTCGGTTTTTTAAGCTTAATTATGTATTTCATTTATTGATAATAAAATAATTATGGTTTTTTTAGAACTGTGGTTCTAGGAAAAGGAATGGTTTCTCTTATATGGTGTACTCCACTTAGCCATCTTACTATTCTTTCTAAACCTAATCCAAATCCCGAATGAATAACAGTGCCATACTTTCTAGTATCTAAATACCAGTTATAGTCTTCCAAACTGTAATTTCTTTTAACAACCTCGCTTTTTAATTTAGCATAATTTTCCTCTCTTTGGCTCCCTCCAATAATCTCCCTTGCTTCTTCCGGCGCAATTAGATCGGCATTAATCGCTCTTAGCATATTTCGGCTATCAGTATAGCTTTTCATGTAAAAGCTTTTAACAGCCATTGGATAATCTTCTATAAAAACGGGAATATTAAAATGGTTACCAATAATTATCTCCTCTTCTGTTGTCATATCGTCTTCGTACTCTACCTTTAAATTATATTTTTCCTCAACTAATTTTTTTGCGTCAAAATGCTTTATTCTAATAAAATCGCTTTCGACTGTCTTTTTTAAAATTTCCGTATTTCTTTGAAGTAGTTCAAGTTCCTTGGAACAACCTGTCAAAACATCGTTAATAATTCTTTTTACAAGTTTCTCTTGCAAATCTTCACTTGCCTTTTGGTCAAAAAAAGCCATTTCGGCATCCATCATCCAAAATTCCGACAAATGATTTCGTGTTTTACTTTTTTCTGCTCTAAAAACCGGACCAAAATCGTAGGCTTTTCCTAACGAAGCAATTCCTGCTTCCAAATAAAGCTGTCCCGATTGAGTTAGGTACATTATCGCTTCTTCGTAATATTTTAAAGAGAAAAGCTGAGTTGTATCCTCGCAGCTGGTTGGCTGAAGTATTGGAGTATCAAAACGAACAAATCCCTCCTCGAAAAAAAATTGGGTAATAGATCTAAATACCTGATCTCTTATTCTTAAAACGGCCCAAGGAGTTTTTGAACGTAGGTACAAATCTCGGTTCTCAAATAAAAAATCCGGTCCATGTTCTTTCTTGCCTATCGGAAACTCATGGCTTACTCCCAAAAGTTCTATAGATTTTAGTCCAATCTCGTAAACTTCTTTAGCGGGGTGTTTTTTTACAACCCCGTTTACCTTAGCAGATGATTCTAGCCCAATTTTATCAGTTAAATCCCAGTCATCTGCTGTTAAAGAATCCTTTTCGGCTACTACTTGGGTAAATCCGCTTCCATCTCTAATTTCTAAAAAATTTAGCTTGCCCGATCCTCTTTTATTGTAGACCCAGCACATAATAGAAACTTCCTGGCCAAGATATTTTGAAATATCTTTAATTTGTATGTTGTTCATATTATTTGTTTTTTAAAATATCTCTTATTTCTGCTAAAAGTTCCTCCTCGCGAGAAATTTTTGCTTTTGCTTCCTTGCTCGAAGCAAGAGTTCGTGAACTCTTAATTTTATTGATTGCTTTAACAACCATAAAAATGCAAAATGCGATAATAAAAAAGTTAAATAGTGTTTGTAAAAAATTACCAATATTTAGTGTAACAGGATCTACCAAAACACCCTGAGCATTTATAAATGATTCTTTTAATGTTAATTTGATATCCGTAAAGTTTACGCCACCTATAATAAGCCCTACTGGAGGCATAATTATATCTTCTACTAATGAGGTTATAATTTTACCAAAAACACCCCCTATTATTACACCAACAGCCAGCTCAATAACACTACCCCGCGAAACAAACTCGTTAAATTCCCAAATCAGTTTTTTCATTTCAGTAAAGAGAATAAAAATTATTTTATTTGATTTATGCTTTTTGCAGCGATTCTTTTTAAATCCGATGGGAATAATGTGGCTTCACGAATATTACTTAATCCCAGCATCATCATTGTAAGCCTTTCCAAACCCATTCCAAAACCACCATGGGACGGCATACCGTATTTAAAAATAGACAAATAATCTTCAAAATCGTTAGGGTTTAATCCCTTTAATTTTAGAGAATCAACAAGTTCTGTATAGCTATTAATTCTTTGCCCACCACTTACTATTTCACACTCTCTACATAAAAGGTCAAAGTAATTGGTTACTAAAGGATCAACCTCGTTAGGTTTAGCATAAAATGCTGTTTTAACACGCAAAAATTTTTCGACAAAAATATAATCTACTCCAAATTGTTCCTTGGCATATAAGCAAAGCTCCTTTTCGGCGTTAGGAGAAAGATCGATTTCTGCCCTTTCATCTACTCCGGTTCTTTCGAAGTAAATTTGTAAAGCTTCTTTAAATGTAACTCTCGGAAATTGTTTTTCGGCGCTTGGCAATGTTATTCCCAATAACTCGAGTTCAGCTTTATAATTTAAGGAAATTTTTTCTGTAATAAACTTGATTGTTTCTTCCAAAATATCCATTATATCGTTATGGTCTGTAATAAACCCCATTTCCAATTCAAATTGAGTTGCCTCGGTTAAATGCCTTCTTGTTGCCGATTTTTCGGCTCTAAAACATTTCATTAGAGCAAATACCCTTTCGTGAACACCTACCATCATTTGTTTGTAGAGCTGAGCACTTTGAGATAACATTGCTTTGTTATCAAAGTAATTTACTGTAAAAAGCTCTGCGCCTCCCTCGGAAGATGCGCTAATAATATTAGGTCCAAAAAACTCAGTAAAACCTTTTTGAGTTAAAAATTCCCTGTAGTATTGCACTATACCTGCCTGGATTTTAAAAATTGCCCGAGATTTAGGATGCCTTAAAGTTATAGGCCTATAATCTAAAACAACGTCAAGCTCGGCATTAATATCAGACTTGGTTAAATCTATAGTGAATGGCTCTAAAACAGGATTTTCTATTTTAATTTGAGGATTTTCAATCTCTACCTTAAGTTGTGTGTTTGGTGCACTTTTTACCTTACCTGTAACTTCTAATATTGAACCATTTTGAACACTTTTTATCTGTTTGATTAATTCGGGATCTTCCAAAACAACTTGTATAATTCCTCCCCTATCCCGTAAAAGCAAAAATGCTATTTTTCCTAAAGTCCTTAAATTAAAAAGCCATCCGGAAATTTGCACCACCTCTCCTACTTTGGAGGAACACTCTGAAGTTAAAATTCTTTTCATAAAGTATAATAAAAAATACTGGGTAAATAGGATTCGAACCTATAACCTTGCCGTTAACAGCGGCTTGCTCTACCGGTTGAGCTATTACCCAATTAGCGCTAAATTAAATGCTTATTTACCCTTATCTATTGGAAAAATTTTATCAATATAGACAAGTATTGTAAAGCTGTTTAGCTACGCTAAATCTCCTGTAACAGTTCTCTATTAATAATTTTAAAAATATGTCTTGTTAAGGTAAGCGGATATAATTTATTGTCTATTTTAATACTTATTTGGGAAGGCTCTGCAGATTGAAGCTCGAGTTCCGAAAAAAATTCAAAACTAATACTGTAGTCTGGCATGGCTAGATCATTAAAAAGAACTACATTATCTGACTTAATTAGTAAAAATTGTGACAAATCTCCTATAGAAAATTCCACCACTTTGCCGGAAGGCAAAAAATCCTGCGCTTTTTGAACATTAAGCGTAATCTGGCTCACCCTGTTTAATGAATTGGTGGCTTTAATAACAAATTTAGAGTCCTCTCCCGAAAAAGGGAGCAAAGATGATCGAAACTTTCCCGACAAATCGATAACAACAGGTAAATTGTTTATAGTAACAGTACTTTGTCCATCAGATTGTCCTTCTATATAAAAGGTGTTACCAGTAATTGCATATGTTATAGTCTCTCCACTAGAGGCGCTTATCGGGAAGATAAGGCTTAGAGTTGGCGTTTTAAACGAGTTAGTTAGAAGATTCCCTACCGCATTTAAGGCAAATATTAAAAATATCACTGCCGCAATCAAAAATATTAGTCTTTTATCTATAAAAAGCTTTGTCTGCGAACTTTTTATCTTTTTATAACTATTGCTACTTTTTTTTACAGGTTCAGTATCCTCCCAGTCCCTAACATATAAGCTAACAATGGATTTTGAATCTAACCCCAAAAACTTAGAGTAGCTTTTTAGCAAACCTTTTACGTAAACCGGTGAGCCTAGTTCTAAAAATTTATCAGATTCTATAAGTTCAATTATTTTAGGCCTAATTTTAATTACCGAATAAACATAGTCCAGTTCAACATTTTGTAAAATTCTGCTTTTTTTTAATTTGGCACCTATACTTCTGTCTGCCAGATGTTTTTTGGCCATAAAATTCTAAATTATATTCACTATAAAAGGTTTAGCAGATGTATCTATTCTATAACTTGTTTTTTTATAAAATTCAAGATAATTTGATTCTATATCTACAAGCTTAATTGCTTCGCCTGGCGGCTCGTTGGAAATGACAACATTGCAGTTAATGTTAGAAAAAAAAAGTTGAAAACTCCCTGTTAATGAAGGAGTTTTTTTTAACCTGAGTAATATTTCCTCCCTGCAGATCTGCAAATTCTGATTACTTACAGAATAGTTAACCCTATTTGAGATGTTTTTACCTAGATCCACTGTTGTAAGAACCAGTGCAATGCCGCCAACCATCAATATGGAAGAGATAAATAAAACTGTTAGCAAGGCAACAGCACCTTTAAAACTATTTTTTTTCATAAAAGATATAAAGACTTTAATTCTCTAGTATTTTCAGATTTTAGGGAACTTAAACTTACAGATATTCTAACACCCTCAGTTACCAGTGTTTGAGAGTTTGTAATAGGCTCTATGTAAAAAGAATTTATAAAGTAATCTATAGGCGACAAATAAAATTTTTGTGCATTATATGTTACAGTAAGCCTTCCATTTTCCAGTTGGTATAAGTATATTATGCTGTTTTTTGTTAAGGAAAGAACTCCATTCTTATTTAAAAAAACCGATTCAGAATCGGTAACTAGATCAGCTCCCTCAAAAGTTTCTTCGACATGCTTATCTATAAATATTAAACTTCTTTCAATAGAAATTATGTCTTCGGCACTTCTGTTAAACGAGCCTGTAATAAGTGCAAATTCAACAATCCCAATAAAAACAAAGCTAAAAAGGCTAATATAAAGAAGAGTTTCTAGAATTGTAAATCCTTTAAATCTTTTCACTTTTGGTAATTAATATTGATATCTTTTAAAATGTAAGTATTAATAGTATCTAGACTGTTAAAAATAGCTTTATATTGAACATACTGTTTCCCTGTAAATGATAAGGGAAAATATTCGCCAAGAGGGGAGGTAAAAAAGGTAGCAGAGGTTCCATCGGGACCTACCCATAACTCGGATGAAAGATCCGCCGAAGTTCCCGATCTTGCCTGAAACTTTAAGTCGGCACCAAAATGCGCCTCTTCACCCCATGAAAATGCGTAGTACTTAGTGGTTGCAGATTCTGTGTTAAAAACCCGAGAGATATATTCTCCTTCTTCGGGATACCCTACACCAAAACCATCTCCCCCTCCCTGCCCGCCTCTGACTATTTTAAAATCGCTGTTAGAATCACCCGACACAATATAGGTAAATGCATTTTCTGTTTCGTCCACCACCGGATAAATGTCATTAACGCCCGAATTAACGTCCATGCTGCCGCACAAAAAAGGAATAGTTTCAGTATCTAAATTTAAAACCTGATATTCTGTACCTCCCGTACCGGCCAATATAGCTCTTTTATCCTCCTCAATAACAGCTATTCCCTTTATACTCATTGGTGATGTATCAAACGAAGCTATTATTGGTCTAGCTCCGGTTTTTACAGATGTATCGATAATAAAAAACTCTTTTTGACTTGAACTATTAGTTCCAAAGTAAGTTCTTGTTCCGCTTTCGTTTACATATATATCTAAAGTTTGCTGGTCGTTTACACTTGTTTGCGAAGTAACAAAAATATTTAGCGGATTAGTAACATCCACAATAATAAGTTCGTACCAGTCCCAATTTAACGAGGCATACAGGTAATTTCCCCTCACCATAATCTCACTTACATTTGCAAACAATCCCGCAATAGTAAGAGTATCTCTTATAGTAGGAACGCCGGGAGAATCGACAAGACCAACAGTATGCACATTCCGTCCCTGAGCAACATAAGCCATATCCCCAACTACATAACTACTATAGGCATCTCTTGTGCCCGGAAGATCTACAGATTTAACTTCACTATAAGGCACACTTGAAATATCGAGCACAACAAATTCTTTGGAGTCGTTTGTTGTTGATAAATATGCTCTGTCCCCTACAACAAAAATATCGTTTATTAAGTATCCGTCAAAATCACCTTCAACCTGCAAAACAGGAGGATCTACTCCCTCAATATTAAGTTTGGTAAAAGAAACACCATCAGAACTTCCTGCTGTTCCTAAAAAAGCATTCCCAGGAGTTGCAAAAACAGTTTTTGCCTGGGCATTTCCCGGAATATCATATTCATTTAATGTTATTACGGGGTTGCACCAATTTGCATACAAAATATTCTTTAGTTTTACCTCGCCTCCCTCGGTGTTTGTAATTTGGGTGGTATCTGTTGTATTGCCTAAAGAAAACTCATCGAATGTCGAATCTTTTAAATCTAGAGTTTCCCAGTTGTTTAAATACATGTTTTGACTTTGTAGATTACTAAATCCAAATGTATCCAGCCACGAGGCTGTAAACACAACCTTTCGGGAGTTAAGATCTAAAATTCCAAGAGGCGCATCAACCGGAATCTCCGAATCTCTGTTTGTGTAAAACACATTAAAATAATACTCAACATTATTTTCGATAAGTTTTCCCGGAACAATTTGATAGCCGGAGCCTTGATATTGAGTATAAAAATCACCTGCGTCGGTTAACTGAACAACATTTTGCCAGCTGATATTTCTCAAGTCTTCTAATGCCCTGACATTTTCTTCAAATTTTTCTGTAGCCAACACTTTTCTCCATCTATTTTGCTCGTACCGTAAGCTTTCTATTACAAATCCGGCTACACTTGCGGTAATTAACGAAAAAATGCTTAAAGCAATAATAAGTTCTGCTAAGCTAAATGCCTTAAATTTTATTTTAATTAAATTTTGTACCATTCCAAAAAGCCTTCTTGATTAATTAAAATCTCGTATGTGTTATATTGGTCAGAAATTCTAAAAGTGCCTGTGGTTAACGGTTTAATCGAATTAGGTTTAAAAACAATCTCGGAGCCAAAACTTGCTAAATCTATATTACTAAAATAAAAGCCTTCCTCCAGATGTACCACTTCACTTTGGGATGCTAACGCAAGACTTGTTCCGTTAAAAAGAGTGTAGGAATTTGTACCGATGCTAATTCCATAATACAAATTATCCTTTCCTAGTGCTGCGCTAAGCTGGTAATTGTTAATTTGTGAGGTTATGTTTACAGCCAAACTCCTTAAATTACTATTTTTAAGATCGTTAATGGAAAAAGGCAGTACTACAACTGTAACTATGGCAATTATACCCATTACCACAAGTAGCTCTAAAAGTGTAAACCCTGTAAGCTTACTATGTACCGGCATTTATACTTCCTGTTAACTGATAAATTGGAGTAATAATCAATAAAGCCAGCCCTCCAATTAGAGCTCCGACAAAAATCAGCAAAACTGGTTCCAGTAAAACTGTTAAATTATTACTAAGATCTAAAACTTCTTCTGTATAAAAATCGTATAAATATCCAAGGTTTTCTTCCAGCGTTCCTGTATTTTCTCCAACTTCAATCATTTTTACATAAGTTACAGGAAAATGTTTTGGATAGCTAGACATGCTTTCTGCAAGACTTTTACCTCCCTTTACTTCTTCTGCAATTTTAGAAAAAATTTTATTATACACATCGTTTCCTAAAATGGAATGTGAGATTGACAAAGCTTTTTGTAGCGGGATACCACTTTCTAAAAGCATTCCCAGAGTTCTCGAAAATGTTGCAATAATTGTTCCCTTATTTACATTCTTTAGGACAGGAATAACTAACGAAATTCTATCCTTCAATTTTTTTCCTATTCTACTAGCCATAAATCTTTTGTATAAAACAAAGGTTACAAAGAGAGCTGCCAAAATACCTGCACCGTTTTCTCTAACATATCCTGCTGCGTTCATTATAAATTTGGTAAAATCGGGTATATCGGCAATAGAATTAAAAACACTTTCCAGTTTAGGTAAAATAAAATACACAACACCTATCATCTCTAGTATTGTTAGAAAAACAATAATGATAGGATAAGTAGTTGCGCCTTTAACTTTCTTTTGCAATTCATAATTCTTTTTAAGATAGTCTGCTAAGAAAATAAGGTTTCTTTCTAAATTGGCTCCCTGCTCGCCCACATCAATTATAGAGATAATGAGATCCGAAAAAATTTTTTTATGTTTTTTCATCGAATCCGCTAAAGAAGTGCCTCCCTCTACATCTTTTAAAATCTTTTGAAAAACCTCCTGAAGCATTAAATCGGTTATCTGCTTTGTTACTGTTCTAATCGATTCTTCGATACCAATACCGGACTTAAGCATTGTAGATAAATGCCTTATTGCCAGGGCAATGTCGATTGGTTTTACTTTATGAAAAATATAAAGCCTTTTTGTTTTTGATAATTCGATAACCATAGTTACTCTTTTATTGCTGTTACTCTAATTAGTTCACTAATAGAAATTATTCCTTGTTTTAGCTTTTTCACTCCATCTTCGACAATAAGAGAAAGACCGTCTTTTTTTGCAGACTCGAAAATATCGTCGGCATTCGAACTTTTTTCGATAATAATTCTACGAATTGACTCTTTAATTTCCAGTACTTCGTACAAGCCAATTCTGCCTTTAAATCCTGTTTTATTACATGTGTCGCAACCTTTTTCTCTATAAATTGTTGCACCATCCACCAAAAGTTCCGAAATATCAGGTCGCAGCTCCTTTACTTCATCAATATTTTTTTGAGTAATATTGTATTTTTCCTTGCATTTCTCACATAATTTTCTGGCAAGTCTTTGGGCAATTATTACATTTAAAGTACTTGCAAGTAAAAATGGCTCCACACCCATATCTACCAAACGGGGGACTGTTGTAACAGAATCGTTAGTATGAAGTGTTGAAAGTACCAGGTGCCCTGTCATTGCAGCATTAATAGCAATTCTTGCAGTTTCGTTATCACGAATTTCACCAATCATAACTATGTTTGGATCTTGCCTTAAAATGGCACGCAATCCGTTTGCAAAGGTTAAATCCGCTTTGTTATTTATTTGTACATGATTAATTCCCGGAATGTCGTATTCGACAGGATCTTCAACAGTAGTAATATTTACCTCTCTCGAATTTAAAATTTTTAAAATTGAATATAAAGTAGTTGTTTTACCTGAACCTGTTGGACCTACTGCCAAAATCATGCCATAAGGCTTTTGGTAACTTTTTTTAATTACAGCCAGCTCCCTATCTACTATTCCCAAGTTTTCTAGATCGTATGCGTTTCCTTCTGAAGTAAGAAGCCTTATAACAATTTTCTCGCCTTTTGTTGTTGGTAAAATAGAAATTCTGGTATCAATGTTTTTTCCATCAAAAGTAAATCGAATTCTGCCATCCTGGGGTGCAAAATGCTCGTCTGTTCTTAATTTTGAATTAATCTTGACCTTAAACACCAGTGCTTGTTCCAACTCTTTTTCGAGTTTTAACACCTCCCTTAACATACCATCAACTCTATACCTAATAACAACTTCATGTTCTCCCGGCTCTATATGAATATCCGATGCTTTTTCTTGCAAAGCATCCTTAACTATTCTATCTAAAAGCTCTCCAAAATTTACTGTAGACGTAGTACCACCTATACTTTCAATTTGTTCTTGAGCAATTTCTGAAGCATTTTTAAGTAGATCCAAGGAGACCTCCTCGGTAGCTACAGACACAACATCTTCGGGTTCGTTTTTTTTTGGTTCAATTTTGGGCATTCTTTTTCCTATCGTGAGCATACTACACAATATATTAAAGTAAAAAGGAGCACAAGCTCCTTTTTACTTTTTTATCAAAACAATTTTGTTTTTATCTTTGAACGGAAATTGTTTTACCGTTTTCTGCAGCAGGTGCTGCTACTCTTACTCTACCACCTGATGCTGCTGTTTGGCACACAGTGTAATCTGTAGCTCCATCTGTTCCTCCGCTAGGATCTTTTGGGATTGCAACAACATATGTTGGCACCAAAGATGCTGTCAAATCGAGGTTTCCAACATCAGTACCGATTTCCACTGGTGTTGCAGAACATAGAGGAATTGTTCCTAAATCTGAAAGTGAATTTCCTTGCTCAGATGTGTATTGTGTAATAGCGTTTAAAATTTGAGTTACATCTGAACTTCTTTGTGTATTTCTTGCATCTGCAAAATTTCTAGCAGGGTTTATTGCTATAATTGTAATCGCAGCAAGAATGGCTATAAGTGCAACTACAACCAAAATTTCGATAAGTGTAAAGCCCGACAGCTTAACCTTACCACTTTGAGTATATTTACTCATAGGTTATAAAAGGTAAAAAAATAAAATATTGCTAATTAGATAATAGAGAGCCTAAGAATCAATGTCAAGGAAATTATCTAACATAAAAAGATAACAGCTATTTTAGTCAGTTTAGGGTCTTTTACCTTGTAACCATTCTTTTCAGTTAATTTTCGGCCGATTCTATTACTTTATAAAATGCGATACTTCAGCTGATTCATATTTTTTTATGCAAGATCTCTCTGACAGAAATTATCCTTTATGGAAATTAATTAAGTAAAAGAAGTTTTTGAATTTATATTTATGGAGTTTAGGGGAGTCGAACCCCTAACCTCTCCCATGCCATGGGAGTGCTCTAGCCAGTTGAGCTAAAACCCCAAAACAAGCCTAGTAGGGCTTGTTTTGCAAACACAGATCACTTTGAAGTCCAAAATACATTTTACAAAGCATCTTCACTTCCTTTGTTTCAAGCCATG
>JAMQHH010000020.1 GCA_025993875.1 Candidatus Dojkabacteria bacterium | reverse complement strand
TACCTGCTTCTATTTCACTTTTCAGATTGCGCAATGCATCATAAACATCAGACACAATGGCCAAGCATTCATCCTGTTGTGGTTGTTGTGGTTGATTGCTCATAATATCTTATAAACTACTATATTCCCATTATATCAGCTAATAGATACAGTGTCAATCTTTATTGGCAGCAATAATTTAGTCGAATTTTCTCCTCAAAAAAAGGTATAATTTACAAATTATGGTCTAGGACGATTACAGGCAACTTTACACAAAATTAAATAAGGGCTGGCATGATTCGGTTTCCATTTACAGGTCAATTGTTAAAGGCGAAATTAGTAAAGATACAGTTATTTTAGAGGCCGGGTGTGGTTTTTCGAATATGTACAGGGAGGAATACAAAATTGCCAAACATGTTATTGGGGTGGATATCGACCCAAAGTACCTGGAGATGAACGATACAATTAATGAAAAAATCGTTTCAGATTTGTCGGGCATGCCACAGGTAAAAACTGCAAGTGTCGACTTAATAATTTCCTCGTGGGTGTTAGAGCATTTAAAAGAACCTCAAAAGGTATTTAATGAATTTTCTAGAGTTTTAAAACCCGGAGGCAAGGTGGTTTTTATTACACCAAACGGGTTTAATTATATTCTTTTGCTGAATAGAATAATTCCAAAATGGTTAAGAAATAAAATTGCAAGGATGTTAACAAAAGATTTAACGGTCGACCCAATGCCAGCGTTTTATAAAGCCAACAGTGTTGGGAAAATTGGAAAACTTTGTAAAAATTCGAGGTTAAAGCTTAACACTATAATATTAAATGGAGATCCAACCTATGTAGCAATAAATATGCTCTTTTTCTATATTGGTATTGCAATAGAGCTAGTTTACTCTCTGCCTTTTTTACGCAGGTTTAAAGTGCATATTATTGGGGTACTGGAGAGGTAGCTAACCTGTTACGCGCTGCATTTATTGCTGAGCTATGTGCTTCCAGTTTTTTACTAAGTGATTGCAACATTTCTTGATCCAAGTTTAGGTTATTTGGAGGCAGTGCGACTCCCGGAGATGAAAAACTCTCTTTTAATTTTCCTAATATTTCGACTATCTTTGTTAAACAATCCCATATTTTAATTTCAAGTATTTGCTTTAATTTGTATAAATCAATACTTTGCTGAAATATATCTGGATTGTCTTTATATGCCTTAATTTTCAAAAGAATGTATCTATTCACTTCTTCTCTTTGCTTATCAGTTTGAGAAGAAATTTCGGAAGAACTTAATTCCAAAAATTCTCCATTTGTTAGTATTAGTAAAAAAGCAAGTTGATGATCATCAATTTGGCTTATACTATTGAAACAAAAAAACGAACCGTAATCTGTTGATCTTTGTAATTTTGAGTATCTCAATAAATCGAACAATCTCATTTGAAATAACCTATGTTTCGGCTTACTCGATTCTGTAATTACCAAATCACATGCAAGTTCGTGAATTATTGAATATGCCTCGCAACAAATATCCAGCCAGCCAAAGATTTTAGACAGTTGCATAACCTCAGTTTGTGCTAAATTTACGTTTCTCCTCGCAATATTTTTTGCCGTGACTTTTAGCTGTTTGCTAACTCTTATGGCATCACCAAATAGAATATTTTCGCATACATAGTGCGACAACTCGTGCGCACGAATCGATCTTTCTTCCTCGGCAACAAAATTCTTATCTGTTTGATTTCTCTTAACACTATAATATAAGCCAACTAACAGCTCATTAAGAAATTTCCTTTCGATGTTATACAAGGACGAGGACAAAATTTCAATGCCAGCTTTTTCCTGAGATAAGAAATCAAAAAATTCCTTTGTTATTGGGACAATAAATCCAGGAATTATTACCATGAGTTGTTTATCTGTAAAAGACCTTACCCCTCTCTGTGCATTATACTTATCAAACATCTGCTGCAAACCCTGTAAAGCTAAATCTTTACCCATACTTACAAATGCATATGCGTTAACTACAACTTCTAAATCTGACTGAGGAATCGAGTGAAATACCCCCTTGCCTAATTCGATAGTTTTTAACCTAGGGTCATAATATGAATCTGAATTTGACCTTATGATATTTGTGATTTGGTCTGGTTGAATTATTTGATTAGCCATAAAAAACTTTTGGAGTGATTTAATTCTGAAGGCAAAATGAAAATTGCCATTATTTATGCTAAAAAGAAAGAAAAATTACCACCCACCAACACTTCCCCCTCCACCTCCACCTCCCGAAAACCCCCCAAAAGAACCTCCTCCACTCCACCCCGATCCTTTGGAACTTCCGCTTGTTACAGGAGAAATGTTTGTAATTGTGGAATCGGCAAAGCTTCTGGTAAAGCTACTTATCCAGATTGCATCGTATACACTCCCAGTACCATCGTACCATTCGGGCATACCTTTATATATTCCATCAAACTTTTTTGCCCACTCCTCTTCAATACCAAAAACAATTGCAAAAGATAAATATCTTTCAAATTCATCAGGGCCAAGATTTTGCAGTCTGTATCTTTCGGCAGTATGCAAATACATTTTAAATCCTAAAATTTCGGCATAAATCTTACTACCAAGCTCGGTTTTGACAGGCATAAAGTTTGCAATTACCAGGTATAAAAAGCCTAGAATAGCAAATGGAAGAACCATCGAAAATGGATATAGCACCCCTGTAACTAAAGACAGTAAAATACTTCCAAAAATTAACGCAGCAAGAGAAAATACTAAAATTACCCCACCCCAGGCAAAGTAATTTATCCTAACCGTGTTTGGATTGGTGTCAAAATATTTTTTTGAAACTAATTCCTGGTAAATGTTTTTTTCTATCGAAACATATTTTAGCGGGAATCTTTTATATAGATTTTTTGTTTCTACACTTTCACTCGATCCAAAAAGCGCGTCGATTATCTCTTTTTCAATTTCGCCAAGCCCTGCATCCTCTTTTTTAGGTTCAGTTTTTGTTAAAAGATAGTTTTTTTTCTTGTCCAGTTCTTTGATTTTAATATACCCGCGATAAGCTAAATCTATAATTGTTCCAATAACATCTGTTCTGTCTACTTTTTCGTCTTTTAAACTTCCTAAAAGATACGGAAGCACATCTTTTGGAGGCGAAAACAACGGAATAATTGTTTTTGGCATATTTTTATCTCTACCGTGATTCTGATAATGCCTGTACACTAAAAATGCAACGATAAACGAAAAGATCACCCCCAAACCACAAAAAACCCAGTTAAATGCTAATAAAACAGCCATTATAGGGGTTGGAGTAAGGCTAAGTTCAAAAGTTTTAGATTCCCCCGAAGCTAAATTAACATTAAAAATCGAATCGTTATATCCAAAATGACTAAAAGTTAATTTTTGCTCTCCTGTTGGGAAATAATTAAATGTATCGGTAGATTGGCTCGAAATCTGCTGATCGTTTAAATAAACATCTGTCGATAAATATGGTGTATTTACTTTATAATTAAGTATTGCAGGCTGCAAAATTTCATTCTCGTTAAATTCGTAACTTATTGTGTAGTTACCAAAAATATTAAAATTCGGCCTCTCTATTCTTATTGATGAAGAGGTAGTTAAAATATTCAGATCAAAATCATCGTACAGTGTTAGGCTGGATGGCTCTACTTGTACGCCGGAAGGAAAATTAATTAAAGTTTCAAAATTTTCGATAGCGCCTCTATCCTCGGGTAAAATATTCCAGTAAAAGTATGGCAAGGAACTTACCCAGCCAATACCACCAAGAATTTTATATTTTACCTTCCAGGTAACAGTTTCTCCCGAAGTGTATTTACCATTTGGCCAAAGTTCCCATTCGAACCGTGCATATTTTTCGCCCGATTCTGTTTCTACCTCGTAAAACTTTGCATCGTCAACTTTTTTATCGTTTTCATCAAAAATTCCTATATAGATCAGTCTTTCAAATCCCCCGCAGGTTAAGCCCGAATCCAGACACCTTTGAAGTTTGTCGGGGTCAGTTAAAGTAACATCTCGCCTTACCCCATGTGCCTCGCCATAAAACCTTGAAGTAATTGTTTCGGTTACTGTAAATGTAGAATCTTTCTCTATATCAATTTGAATAAAATAGTTTGGATAATCAATTGTTACAGCTTTAACTTTGGTGTAAGATAACAAGAATAAAAAGACAAACGAAACAGAAATTAGAAGTTTTTTCATAATGATATTTTATTTATTGCTCAAACTAATATTACCACTATAAAAGGAGTTTGTGCATAATTATAAACCTGCTTGGTATGAAAATTTTAAAAGTATTTGGGATTTTTCTTCTTATAGTTATATTAGTAGCAGGGGTAATTATTGGCCGAAACATTTTAAACGATTTATCGTCTAAAGATTCGAGCGCTATTGTTGGCGGAAAGCTGGAAAGAGGATATCCCTTTGCAGGATATTTACTTGCGGATCTTAGCAATAATAGATTAAATGTTTGCGGTGGAGCTTTTTTAACAGATGATCTATTTTTAACTGCTGCCCACTGTGTAAATAACACAACCAGTATAGTTGTTGGGTTAAACGAATTTTCGGACGATACCTACAACATAACAGAGGTAAAAGAATTCGAAATTTATCCCGATTGGGGCATAAGCCAGGCAACCAGTATTGACCAAAGTGCGGGTGATTTGGCAATTTTAAAATTAAAAGAGCCTAAAACAGAATTATCACAATTTGCAGAGATGACCGTTGCACAAATTGGTTGCAACTACGAGGTAATCGGGTATGGGCAAACCGGCGAGTCAACCCCCTCTTATTTAAACCGCCAAAGAAAAAGTGCAACTTTATGTATTGAGGAGATTTACGATAAGGTAATGCTTGCCAAAGGGCAGGATGGAGGATTATGTTTTGGCGACAGCGGAAGCCCTGTTTTTGAAAAAGGAACCAACAAGCTTGTGGGAATAATGTCGGCTGCGCAAATGGACGAAAACGGGAAATGTAACATTGCAAACCTTGCATTAGTAAATAATCCGTTTGAATACTCCAGTTTTATAAATCTTTTTGCTAATAAAAATTCAAACACTACATCTGCAAGTTTGGAGCTTTGCTCCCCTGCCGATATAAATGGAAATAACAAATTTGACATAACTGATTTTAAAAATATTTCCGAATATTATTTAAAAAGCTGTAAAGATGATAATGTAAACTATTATTGTGGGAATATCGATTTTAATAATGATGGGTTTGTAAACATTTTTGATATTTCGTCTTTTTCGGCAAAATTTGGGAAAGATACATGCAGATAGCGAGAAAATTATCATAAGATGCTATAATTCCATTAATAATGCAAACGTGGCGGAACTGGCATACGCGCTGGTCTTAGGAACCAGTCCCGCAAGGGGTGAGGGTTCGACTCCCTCCGTTTGCAAAAAATACAACTATGATTATTATAGTGTATGCAATAACCAGCATTAAATATAATTTTATTTATGTTGGTCAAACAAACAACCTATCGAATAGGCTTAGGCAGCATAACAATGAAGAACAACGTTCTACCAAACACTATAAACCCTTTGCCTAATTTTTTCTGATGAGTTTGTTAACAGGAAAGATGCAAGAGTAAAAGAAAAATATCTCAAGAGTGGTTCCGGTAAGGAATTTTTAAAAAACTTATTGGGGAAACCTTAAAAACTGAACTGGCATATCTACCTGTCGACAGACAGGCGCGCAACTTGATGTGCTGTTTTAGTTTTTTGTTTGTGCTGCGGTGGCGGAATTGGTATACGCGCAACGTTGAGGTCGTTGTTCCCGTTATAGGGAGTGCAGGTTCAAGTCCTGTCCGCAGCATTTTTTGGGCTGGCAGACGTGGTGGAACTGGTATACACATACGTTTCAGAAGCGTATGCCCTAGGGCATGCAGGTTCAACTCCTGTCGTCTGCATTTATTACATACTAATCTTTTCGAGAAAACCCTTTTTAATTTATCACTTCCTGCCTGCCTGGCGTAGTCCTGAAAGGACGAAGACAGGTCGTCTGCATTTATTACATCAAATCTTTTCGAGAAAACCCTTTTAATTTATCGCTTCATGTCGGGCACATACCACCAGCCATAAGTTATTATAATAATTTAAACTTTGCCTAAGAAAATTTTTCTATAAATGGTTATAATAAAATTTATGATCATAACCGATATTATCTGGGGCAAAATAAGTATTAAAGACAAAGAAACTGTAGAGTTAATTAAACACCCTGCAATGCAAAGGTTAAAAAAAATCTGGATCTCTGCATACGGATATCTTTTTGAGCAGAAAAGAAGCTCTACAAGATTTGAGCATTCTATTGGAGTGTATTACCTGTTAAAGCATTTTAATGCAGATTTTGCCGAACAGGTAGCTGGCTTAATTCACGATATCTCCCACACTGCCTTTTCTCACGTTTCTACCTATGTGCTACAAGACAAATGGCAGGAGAATGATCTGCACGAGCAGTTTCAGCATGAATTTATTATAAAAAGTGGATTAAAGGATTTGTTAAATAAAATTGGCTTTGACGAGGAACAGCTTTTACATACCGACAAATGGAGTTTGCTCGAAAATAAACTGCCGGATATTTGTGCCGACAGACTGGATTACACAATTCGGGACGGATTACATCTTCAAATTTTATCACGTCAGGATGCCGATAAAATTATAGAAGGACTTACAATTTATAATAAAAGTTTTGTTTTTGGAAACAAGGAAAGCGCCTTTTTATATTCATTTGCATTTTACCTTCTTAATCTGCAACACTATGGCTCTGCAACAGAAGCATATTTTAACCACAATTTTGGATCCCTTGTAAAACGTGCTATGCAAAAGGGAGTACTTAATACAGGTGACTGGTTTTTAAATGATGTTGAGGTTATTAAAAAGATAAAAAAAACTAAAGATAAAGAGATTAAAAACTGGTTTAAAAAATTTAACAATAACTTAGTTGTTTATGAAGACCGTGAAGATCCAACAGTAATTCTATCCAAAAAGATTAGAGTAGTTGATCCTAAAGTTATTATGCCAGGTGGTGAGCCTAAAAGACTCTCGGAAGTTGATGCTGTGTATAAAAGACTTATGGAAGAATATCTTGCAACTCACCAAAAACATGAACTTCCAATAAAATATTACTATAAAAGCAAATAGCTAAGATCTTAACCCCATAATCTTTATGAACGTCCTACGAGAACCTTAGGACTACATTTTTGAGTTCCCTCAAGCCTACACTTTTGGCTCCCTCAGGACTACATTTTGGTGTGTATTTTAACCAGACCGTCCTTCGAGTTCCCTCGGGACTGCACGATTAGTTTTTACAAAGCTTTTACATGTAGTGGTCCCGCCATGGCGGGATAAATTAGGCTCTCGACGTGCCTGTCGCCTGCCTGAAGATAGGCAGGGCAGGCAGGAACCACTACATGGTCAGAAATGTTTTTGGGAGTGTTAATTATGCTCGTCTATAATTAGACATAATTTAGAAATTGTGTAAAATATCTTAATGTCAAATAAATTTTTTTCATCAGCACAAAAAATTTCTGGTGGGACAGTACACAAATTACCAGCAGATTTAAAAACTGCGCTTTTAAACAACAAAAAGGCTCTCAAGAAATGGGAAGAGATAACTCCACTTGCTCGAAACGAATGGATCTGCTGGGTAGAATTTGTAAAAAAAGAGGAAACAAGACTCGATCATATTAAGCGGGTGTGCAGTGAACTAAAAGAAGGTATTAAAAGACCATGCTGCTGGATAGGATGTATTCATCGAAAAGATAAACCCATAAGCCCTTCGGTTAAAGGAATTTTAAGCAAAAGAAAAAGATAGGATAAAGATACAATTTTTTAGCTTATTACGATTTCAAGTTGATTTCCCATAAATTTTCTTACACTCATAATTGCTCGTAGTGTGTTAATCAGCTTTTCTACTATAACTTTGTTTTCGGTGGCAAAATCAAATTGGTTTTTACCACCTAATAATTCCTTTATCTCACTCATCAAAGATTCCTCCTCCCCTTCTTCAGAGACTAGATATCTAAAGCCAAGAAAATACATAGATTGAAGCAAATCTTCGTCATCTGGCATCCCGTTAAATGCAGGCATCTTTTTAAAAAGTTGATACAGTTGTTCTACTACAATTTTTGATAGTTCTTCTGGCAACATTTTAATTGCCACACTCATCAAATATTTTATTCTATCGGCAAATATTGCAGGTAGCTTGTTTTGATTATGCAAATCTTTTACACAAGGTTCAAATTCATCTGGATCCTGTCTACCTCCAAAACTTATATTTTGTATTGAGTCATTTCTTCCAAATGAGAAACTATATATATCTCTTTCTAAACTTCGATAAAATTCAACTGCAGCTCTTTTAAATACTTCTAACACTTTTTGAAAGCTATCTAGTCTTTCATTTGATAAAATATCTTTAAAAAATGGGTGACTATTTAGGTATGTTTTAAAAAAAAGAATAGCCAGTTCCACTCTATCACCATTGTAGTTTGGATTAATTCTAACAAAAAACTCGTCCATAATCTCTCTTAAATCCGGCCCTCCTGCTTCCCAGTAAACTGTTAAAAAAGACTGTGCTGCTCCTGTGACTCTAGGATAGTCCGGATTAAATTTTTCCAAAAATATGTCAACGGGAAAATCTTTAAGTCTTTCCTGATCTTCAGGCGACAACTCTACAAAATTAGTACCAACAGGAAACCTTAAACTAGCAATTGGAATCTGTGCTATTACATTTCGGGCTGGAACCCCATTATCAGTTAACGTTGCGCTTTCATATCCAATTTCCCTTGGTTCTTCTCCGTTAAGCCCTTTTGGATAATTATCCCCCTTATGAGTCAAATCTACCTTAGAATCTTTCACTGCTCCAATACTTTTTATAGCAATTCTGATTACTGCAGATTCATCAATTTCTATCATTTTACTATATTTTTGTTCAATAAACTCTTTGAGCAAATAAAAGAGGGGATTTTTAAAATGGTTACCCTTTACTGTTATCACTGAACTTATATTTATCACTACTTTCCTTCCACCAGTTTGCGTTGTAACAAATTCATTAGAAGAAAAAAAATAAGAAATTGTATCTAAAGCGTCTTGAGGTTTTTCCCCGTGTACGTGCCTTAAAAGTACCTTTAATATCGGCTCAGTGTAATATCTTCTGATAATTGAATCAAGCTCTGCATCAGTTATTGGTTCATTATTAAGTTTTTTCCAGAATTTTTTTAAGGTGTCTACCAAATCATTTATTGTTAGTAGATTCCCTAAATATATTTCAGGAACTCCAAGTGTTCTTTTTACATCTGTAAAAACAGGTATTTCGTAACTCATAAAATTGCATCTAGGTTGCCACGCAATGATAACATTAATCTGCTTATCCGTAAAACTTTTACCCTGATCCAGGCATGCAAACTGGTACTGGTCTTTAATGGTTTTTTTCTGAAAAAAGAAAAAGATAAGTCGAAGCTCAATCTGTATCGCAAAAGTAAATTTTTAATAATTGTGCCCGATCTAGTTCCAGTTTTGCTACCTTTTCCTCCGAACTTGTTCCGTCATTCTTTTGCAATTCTGCAATAACGATATCGTAAAAGTAGTTAAAAAACTGCCTGCATACATTTTTCCATGAAAATGTTTTGACCTGTGGAGCTGTATAAAATTTTAGTATCCCGTTTTTTATTCCCTCAACACTTCTTTCAACTCTTGTTATATTAAAATCTTTTACAGCACTAACATCTGTAGTTATTACTGGAACATTCATTGCCATACATTCGTAGATCGGATTACAGTGTCCTTCTTCGATCGATGCTGACACAAGTAAATTAATACTATTGTAATATTGTGGCATTGATTGAGGTGGGATATTTCCGGTAGCAGGTTTAAATTTTACCTCTAACTCCCGACAAGCCTGTTCAATTAAATTAAAACCTTTGTATTCGCTTGGGACACCTGCAAACCCTACTACAAATTCTTTTTTTGGCTTAAATTGCTCAAAAATTCCGTTAGGAATATATCTGGCATTTGGAAACTCTTTTAAAAGTTCTTTGTTAAGAACTTGAAGGTAAAAACCACATTTAGTAACTATCTCTTTTAAATTATGTACAAAATTTGCATATCTATGAGACCTTATACCAAGTAACAATGGAGTTTTTATTTTATCGATAATGTTGTAATGCCAGCTTACATCAAAATTACTATAGTAAATAAGATCAAAATCTGCCGAGATGTTAAGAAGTTTTTCGGACGAAATTTTTGAGAAATAATCTTTTGTAAAATTGCACGGGATACCACTTATCAACCGATCTACCACCCGGTTAATAACCCAGCCTGGTTTATCGGCTAGTATTAACACTTTTAGTCTGTCGGTTTTTAGTTTACTAAAAGGTTTCATTTTTTATTTTTATATTAAAGTAAACTTAAAATGTTTTAGTAATAAACTCTTTTTCACAAAATTTATCGGCTGGCGGATTTTTAAAAAATGTAAATAGATCATCCAGATCGTATGCTTTAAGTTCCATTGTTTTAAAATCCTCCTCACTTGCCCAAAATGGTTCTGCCTCCAGGGTAGGTTTAATCTGACCTTCAAATTTACGGACATAAAACATTCAAAAAGCATTATCTTTTAGAAATTCACCTTCGGCATTGTATACAAACTGTCTGTGGAAACATCTGTATTCCACTTCATTAGCTATTAATCCTGATTCTTCAAACAACTCCCTTTTAGCAGTTAAACTTGCTGCTTCTCCGTATTTTACTTTTCCTGCAATAAAACAAGCATGATTTAACAATGGTGCTTTTAATCTCTTAATTAAGAGGTATTTAGGCTTACCTGAGCTTGCGTCCACTGCTGTAACTAAAACGCTCAGTTTAGCTCTTGATGATACCATCGATGTATCCACATCAATATCTGCAGCGAACTGTTTTCCTTTTGTTGTTAACATATAAAATCCCTCGTTATCCTTTTCTATATATCCCGATTTTGTAAGAACCCTAAGATGATAGGATAATACCTCAGAATCAGTTTGGCTATAGTTAAATTCAGAAAATAACGCCTTTGATTTAAATAAAAGCGACTTTAATATACTCATCTGTACAAAGTGCAAATTATCCATTTAAAATATCATAATAAATATAGTTAATTGTAACAAAACACTAGCAAGTTTTTACTAAAATTCATTTTAGTAAATCTTTTATAGCTAAGGTAGAAAGAATACTGAAAATAATTATTTGGCAAAAAATATATATTTAGCTAAAATTGTTTACAGATAGCTTTTATAATAATTATTATGGCAAATATTTCGAATCTTCCTGGCAAAGGCACGTATGACTGGCTGCCAGAAGAACTTTTAGCCCGAAAATATATTTTTGATACCTGGCGAAAGGTATGCTTAAGCTTTGGTTATTTGGAATATTTAACACCATTACTGGAAAATGCAGAAATATACAGAGCAAAATCGGGCGAAGATGTTGGAGGCTCGGAACTTTTAACACTAAAAAGGGATGAGGAAGAGCTGGCTATCAGGCCAGAGATGACTCCATCGGTAACACGAATGGTTTCCCGCATTTACGATAATACACCAAAACCAATAAGATTTTTTTCTATTGCAAACTTCTACAGGTTTCAAAAACCGCAAAAAGGCCGAAACAGAGAGTTCTGGCAGTTAAATTGTGATATTTTTGGTGCAGAATCAATAGATGCCGAAGTTGAAATTATCACTATGGCGATTGAGATTTTAAAAGCTTTTGGTGCAACCTCCGAACAATTTATTGTTTACTTAAATGATCGGAAGGTAATTGAAGCTGTAGTAAAAAAAGCACTAAAAGTACCCGAAGACAAAGTGAAGGTGGCAACACGCATTCTCGATAAATTTGAAAAAATTTCCAGGGAAGAATTAAAAGAAAGGCTTGAAAAAGAAGCAGGAGCTCTTATTGAAGATTATGATAATTTTTATGGATTTTTTAGCCGTGATGCAAAAGCCATAGATCAATTTACTAGTAAATATTTGCAGGAAGAAAAAGGAATGCAAAGACTAAAAGAGCTTTCCAATATTTTAAAAAGTCTTGGTTATGGTGACTACATAGTTTTTAATCCATCAATGGTTAGAGGGTTTGATTACTATGATGGAATTATCTTTGAAGTTTTCGATAAAAGAGCTTCTTTTGCAGCGAGCGGTGTTAAAACCAAGGAAGGTGTTGTTAGGTCTTTATTTGGTGGAGGCAGGTATAACGGACTGGCTTCCATTTTTGGCCAGCAGAGTTTTCCTGCTATTGGCTTTGCTCCGGGAGACGAAACAACCAAATTATTTTTAGAAAGCTATAATCTTATTCCAAAAAACCTAAAAGGTGAAAGTTATTTTATTCCTTTACTTTCGGCAACACTCAGACAAAATGTTAACACCCTTGCACTTAAATTACGAGCTGAAGGGAAAACTGTAATTACAGGTCTTGAGGCTATGCCATTAGGCAAGGCTCTTTCACTTGCCGATAAGCTTAATGCAAATTATGCTGTTATTTTAGGCGAGGATGAAGTCAAAAACGGAACATACCTTTTAAAAGATATGGCTACAGGAAACCAAGAATCGTTAAAAATTTAAAATCATGTCACTCTAGGATAGAAATCTTGTTTTCAGTTGTTTGTTTAATTTATTTATAGCTGTGTTTGCCGCATTAGGCCAAAAGAAATAGCCGAAAAGCCATTTAAACCTTATAGTTCTTCTGTAAATAGTTCTACATCTATAGGATAAAAAGTATTATCAGCCGCCTTTGCGAAGTCGTAAATAGTAAGAGCAAATTCATTCCCATAGCAACCCACAATTGAGTGACAAACATATACTATTTGGCTCCCTTCTTCATAATCTGTAAAAAATTCGTCTACTGACATCTCAACTTGATCTCCAAAATCATCTACAACAAATAAACTAAAATATGGATCAGAGTATAAGTAATTTGCGTTGGAGATCAAACCACCATTATATTGTATTACTATTTTATTTAGTAACTTGGTATTCTTAAATGAGTATTTTATCTCTGCAAATCCATAAAATTTAAGATCTTTAGCTGTTATATTATTGGGATCGGTGTACACAAATTTTGTTGACTCTTCACTAGATACATTGTTAGCATTACTAGGAAGAAATACCACCTGGTCACTTTCAACTGCTTTTTCTCTCACTCTTGTTTGATAAAAATGTAATCTAACAAGGCTTCCTGACCTTTCTTCTACCGCAAAGTTAATTGTTTTTCCACCATCGCCTTTGGATGGAGTATAAACTAAATATCCGTTTTCTAACTTTGTTCCTTCGGGATTTTGACCTTTTAGTAAAGATTTTTTGCCTGTAAAAGAATTGTTATAGTTATTGTTTTCTAATAGATATCTCATCTCTACTCCTACGGTTTGTGCAGGCAATACTGAATAACTTTGTTTTTTACCCTTAAAATAATCTGCTGATGTTACATCAACATCTGGGAGCTGATTATCAAAGTATCTGTCTTTTAAACACATAGGGTGTAAATATGTTTCGTTTTCCCATTCCACTAAATATTCGCTTAAGATAGAATTTTTCTTTGAATAGCCTTCGGTTAAATTTCTTAAAGTAATTGTCGCTAAATCTCTACCTCTGTTTATTTCTTTAGCCTTATACGAAGCCATTTCACATTTATGGTACTCAACGTCCAAGTTCGGATAATTCATCAAAGGCTCAATTGCCTCCATACCCAAGGATATTAAAAATACTGAATCGATAGGCTCCTGAAAAATGCCTTCTCTAGCAAGCCTTGCAGTATTCTCTAACGCTGTTTGCTTGGCAATGTTAAATTCCGCAATGTACTTATTGGGATTTATCAATGCCACACAAAAAACCATTGATATTGCTAAAAAATAACAAAAGGGGAATGTATACTCAAAAAGATTAAACTTAATAATTTTATTTCTAAACCCATTTAGTAGGTCATTTACAATTCCCAAAACAAAATATATTAAAATAATAGCGATAAATATAAGCAAAACATAGGTAAAAAATCTTTTTTCTGATAGTAAGTATCCACTAACCAAAAGATTGAGTCTATGGACAGTTGATGCTAAAACAATTATATTAAGTACAACTAATGCCAGCAAAGAAGTGTTAATTAATAAATTTGCTCTATTAAAATTTTTACTTAACAACTTTACTGATAGAATTATAAAGATTGAAAAAGTCATAGCCACTAGCAGTTCTGCCAGCCCTTGTTTTGAATATTCAGCATAATTTAGCCCTATTTCTACAACTTTATCTCTGTTTCCAAACAAGTAAACAAATTGAGTATATACAAAAGTCAAAAAAACCACATTTACCAAACTCAGCACCGTTATAATCGTTGTTACCGGTAAAGACACCCTTAATTGAGTTTTGTAGCTAAATAAATTTTCCTTACTCCTAAAGAATACAATAAAATTTAAAGTGAAAATAACAAAAAAAATTGTAAAAAAAATAAAAGTGTTTATATTATTTAACAAAAATTTGGGGTCAATTATTTTATAAAATTCTGTATCAGAGGTAGAAAAAAGAAGTATGTAAATAGCTAAAACTGGTATTGCCAGAATAATACCCCAAAAGAGTGATGAGAGAAATGAGCTTTTTTTCTCGCTAGCAACAAGCTTATTATTAAACTTAGAAAAAGAAAATAGGCATTTTATATTAAGAAAAATGAATTTAGCAGGAAACAAAAATGAGTTAATAAAATTAAAATCTTTTAACTCAGATGTAAAAAACACTTTTATTGTTAATAAATAATATGAACAAATAAAAACTAAAAAAGATACACTATTTAAAAATTGATTCTGAGAAAAAAATGGGACTGACGAAACAAGAAGAACAGGCAAGAACAATGAATCCAATAAATCAATTTTTCTTCCGACTGATTGTTTTAAAACTAGGGTTAAAGAAATTAATGTAAAGGCGAACAAAAAAAATCCGAGTCCTAAATACATCTTTTCAAAAAAGAAGATTGTAAAAACTACTGATAAAAAAAACGTAAAGAGAACAAGTATTCGTATATTTAATTTTTGCATAATGAAAATTCTTAACTCTGCATCATAGTGTATAAAGGGGTACAGTTTATCTAAAAAGTATTACTCCCCAACTCAACTCAAAGTTCTAAATTCGAGTGCAACAGTTAAATTGTTGCATAAAAAAAATAGGACAACTAACTTCTGCACCGGGGAGTAAGATTGAGATCTTAGTCCATGAGAAGTATAACGTAAGTACTATAGTTATTAAGGCCTCGATTTTTGTTCAGATATTGTGTGAACAAGCTGGATATGGTTTTGCAGAGTTATATAAGTAAAAAATATCGTGTAATATCTCGAAAACTCAAAAACAATATAATTCTTTAAATTAGCACCTTAAAAAACCATTTTTCAAAATTACAAAGATAAAATTAATTACTCTTGCATATATATATATATATATAATTCAGTTATACAGTACATTTTACACTTATAAATATGTCCGAAAAGCCTTTAGAAGTACCTACAAATATCGATGGCGTATTAAATGAGTTCGCAGATATTCAATATACCTTTGATAAAAAGTTAGGAATCCTAACTATAACGAAAATAGGTGAAAATGATACTAATATTCAAATAACAGGTCTAAATGATAGTATGTATAATACTCTCGGTGGAGCATTATTATTTGAAACTAGTGAGATTTTTTTTCAAAGAAGAGCCGAAACTTTACGAGAATTCATAAGTAAATTAAAACCAATAGATGCAAGAAACATGATTAATACAGAATTTTTTTTAAGTGCTAAAAAAGAAGATAGTCGTTATGTTTTAACTTTAGAACAATATTCTAGATATGCATGAATTTAATTCACTCCTGCTTCCTCAATTTTCGCAAAGAGTGGTTTTGGTTCTAAAGCAAGCTTAAATGAGGATAACGTGACAGGAACGATATTATCTTTTCCAACAGCAGGTGTTGGGAAAGCTACTCCCATAATTTTAAACAGTTTTTCTGCAGATTCTGGAATAAACGGTGCCAGTAAAAGTGCCAGGTTTAGAACAATATTTAAAAGGTTTAGCATTACCTCTTTGGCTTTTTGCGGATTCTCTTTTACCAGCTGCCATATTTTATTTTCATCAAAATATTTATTACCAAAAGCAGATAGAACAATAATTGTGTTAAGTGCATTTACAAACTGACACTCTTCCAAACATTTTTTAACCTTAATAAATGTTTGTTCTATTTGCCTCTTTACCTCTAAATCTATATTATAGTCGGATAAATCAATACTTCCGCCAAGCTTGTTAAATAAAAACGAGAGATTTCTATGCCAAAAATTCCCAATATTACCAACCAAATTGCTATTTACGCTCAATTTAAATTCATTCCAGCTAAAATTACCTTCTTTATTTTCCGGCAGAGTTAATGCTAGGTAAAATCTTACTGTATCTACGCCGTATTTTTCGGCTAGTGCTTTTGAATCTATAATCCAGTTTTTGCTTTTGGAAAATTTTTTACCTTCGTAGTTCATAAACTTATTTACAACTACGTTGTAAGGTAAAACATAATTTCTTTGCGTTCCTATTAGCTGGGCAGGCCACATTATTGTATGGAAAACAAGATTATCCTGTCCCATAAAATAATAGTGTTTTGAACTGGGGTTTAACCACCACTCTTTCCAGTCACGGCTTAAAGAAGAATTGTTGTTAAAAATTACCAGGGAATCGCCTGTTTCTCTTTGCGACCATTCAATTGAAGCCGATAGATATCCTATTACCGCTTCAAACCATACATAAATCTTTTTTCCAAAAAAATTATCAAGCCACATTTCTTTGGGAAGTTTTTTTATCTCATCCACTGGAAGATCAATAGACCAATCCATATCGCGCGTTATAGCTCTTGGCTTTAGTCCTTCATCGAGCCACCCTTTTGCTTCTTTATAGACCCATTCTTTCCAAATTCCCTTTTTACTTTCTACATATTCTTTAAGTTCCTCACCTACTTTATCCAGATGTAAAAAATAGTG
Organism: Candidatus Dojkabacteria bacterium; assembly: GCA_025993875.1. Taxonomy (GTDB): domain Bacteria; phylum Patescibacteriota; class Dojkabacteria; order J137; family J137; genus JAMQHH01. The sequence continues at coordinate 2,179 of JAMQHH010000020.1, read as the reverse complement.
TTCAGAGTCTTTTAGTTCTACAGGTTTCCCCGAGATCTTACTTTTTGGATCAATTAACTCCCCGTCTTTAAGCCATCTGCCGCATACTTCGCACTGATCGCTTCGCTGGTTAGCAGATTTACAATGCGGGCAGGTGCCTTCGACATATCTGTCGGGTAAAAACTTATTATCGAATTTAGAATAGTATTGTTTTGAAACTCCTTTTTGGATAAACCCATTTTTTAAAAGCTCCAAAAAGATTTCCTGTACAATTTTTCTATGATTGTCGGTAGTAGTAAGGGTGTAAAGGTTAAAGCTTAAATTAAATAACTTAAATAATTCCAATATATTTTGGTGATATTTTTTTACTATTTGCGCAGGCTTTATCCCTTCCTTATCTGCCTGAACGGTTATTGGTGTTCCATGACAATCCGAACCCGAAACCATTAAAACGTCGTTGCCGATTAATCTGTTAAATCTGGCGCAGATATCGGCAGAGATTAAATGCCCGGAAAAATGTCCCGGATGCAAATCACCATTTACATAGGGCCATGCATCTGCAATTAAAACTTTTTGACTCATTTTTAATTATCTAAATTTGTATTTTGAGAATAGAGTTTAATTTCGTTCAACTGTTTTCTTATCTCTCTCATGGCAACTTCTACTGCTCTTAAACGCGATGCTACTTTATACTCCCTTGGATCTGCCCCTAAAAAAAATGAAATAGGCTTTTTAAAGAGATCTGCCAGTTGTAACAATTTATCTACCGGAGGAGATATTCTTCCCGATTCATATCCGCTAATTGTTTTATCCGATACTCCCAGTGAAACCCCTACCTGAAGCTGAGACATTCTAGCATCTGTTCTGGCTGTTTTTAATCTTAGCCCTATCTCTTTTATTAACCCGTTTCTTCTTTTTTGCTCTACTTCAAATAAATCTACTGCCATACTGCCTATTTGCTTATTAATATATCTTGATTTTAGCAAAGCAACTCTTTTTTGAATAGAGATTTGCAAATTATTTTGGTAGGTAGTATAAATGCAAGATTATGATAAAAAATTACGAAATAAACAAAGAATATTACGATGAATATGGAAGAATCTCCGGAATTTTTACTTACTACAAAAAAAAGGGTGAATTTTCGCACGATATAGTGGATCGCTTTAGAAAATTGTATAAAACAAGACAAGTAGGGCATGCCGGAGCTCTAGACCCTTTTGCCGAGGGTTTACTAATAATACTTGTTGGGAAAGCAACAAAACTAAGTTCAGACTTCTTAAATCTAAATAAAAGCTACTCTGCCAAAATTCTTTTAGGAGTTACAACAGATTCATTGGATATTGATGGAAAGATTACCGATATAACAGCAATAAATGCCCGCTTAGATTTTAATACTATCAAAGTTGCAATACAATCATTTGGCAAGCAATACAATCAAAGAGTTCCTGTTTTATCTTCAGTTAAAGTAAAAGGCGAAAAACTGCGTGTTTTGGCCAGAAAATACGATGAGTTCAAAATAGTTAATGAAGGAAAAGATAACTTTGTAGTAAAGTTTTTTAAGGACAATAAAATAATTAAGGAGGTATTTTTGCCGGTTAAACCCGTACAGTTATATTCTATAGAGCTTAGCTCAGTAACCGAAGTTACCTCTAAAAACATAAACGACTTTATTAGTAAAGAATTATCCGAGGAGATTTTAAAAACCGATAATAATATTAAACTTGTAGTTGCGAAGATAAATGTTACATGTTCAAAGGGTACATATGTAAGGCAGCTTGCCTTTGATATAGGCGAAAAGCTAGGTGTTGCTTCTATGCTGATATCTTTAAAAAGAGAATCGGTAGGCGAAATAAAAGTTAGTACAGATAAACAGGAATGACGAGTTAACTCCAGCTAGGATCTTATTCTGTATTTATTTGCAACGTGATATGCATTATCAATATCCAACGGATCGACTTTTGAAGTTCTGGAAATACATTCGTTAATTGCATATTGAAATGTATTATCGTAATTAGGAATAATATGCATTGCTGCATGAGGCACTTTTCCACCTAAAACTAACATGTATACAAGATCGTTTCTTGTAACGCTTTGATAATGTCTTTGTCAAGTACCCAATTATCTAAGACAATCTTCTTTGAATTTTTGTTTAAATTGAACAGGACTCATTCTTAAACTTGTGTGAATTCTTTTGTTGTTG
>JAMQHH010000019.1 GCA_025993875.1 Candidatus Dojkabacteria bacterium | reverse complement strand
GCACAGAATCTACAAAAGTAGAAATCTATTATAGGTATTGGATACTCTTCTGATTCCCCCCTTGTGTATCATCTACAAAAGTAGAAATCTATTATAGGTATTGGATCCCGAATTTTCGGATAGATAAGGAATTACGAGCTATATGCACAAACATTAGCTCGAGATTCCTTTTGCCTTTAATCTCATTATTTATCTTATCCATAAAGCATATCCAAAATAAACCTATCTTTACTAAGTAAAATAAAGACAGAGGTTTTTATATACCAACAATTGATTTACACCTTTTTTTGCTTTTTAAAGAACACTAAAAGTATACCACATCTAAATCCTCATATGTGGCATATCCGTATTTGTAGATTTTTTTGTTGCATCCTGCGCAAACACTAAAAATATATATACTATCTTCAGGCTTGAATTGCTTAGAAAATCTTTTTTCTATCTCCGAAGTTATTATGTTTAAAATTCGATCGCTGTTTTTAATTTTAAAAACAGAATATTGGACACGTTCGCCATATTTTTCCAGAAATTTGGCAAATTTAGTCCTTTTTTTATCGTTGCTTATGTCGTATGTTATTAAAAGCATTAAAATTTAATTTTAAAATTTGGGGTTTGGTATTTCTCCTGATCATGAAAGTATCTGTACCACTGTAAAATATAGTCGTAAATTTCATCCTTGTTCTTCACGATGATCGAGGTAAAAATATTTATATATTTCTTTTGGACTTCATAGTTTTTAAAACTAAACTGTGCATTTTTGTAACTAAAATCTTTTTTATCTATTTGATCAAGAGAATATGCTTTCAAAATTGCTTTATCTATTAGAACTCTAATTGGCTCCATAATGTCACAACTTAATGATTTTCTTTGAAAGTAGATCCGATGGTAAAAACCTTTGTAGGTGTCGAATCCAAAAAGCCTGAGCAATGAATCGCAAAAATTGAATAGAAATGTATACCCAATATCAAGAAGTAAATTTGTAATATCTTCTTTTGTAGTTGGTGCTCTTCTATACCATCCCGATTCTTTAAATATAAGTTTAAAATATTTACTGGAAATATTTCCCTCTAATCCTAAAAGTTTCTCGTTAGTTTGATTGTTAAATGGATTGCATTTTTCATCTTCTAAATTAAATTTAGGTGTTAACTTTATGTAATTTTTTATCAACGAGTATTGATTTTGTATTTTGTTTTTTACTAGAATCTGACTAAAAAAATGTGATTTTTTATCTGGCATACAATATTGGATAGACCTTATCTCTGTGTTTCCTTCAGCTTCGGAATTAATAAAACCATAAAATTTAAAAGATTTGTTTATTAAAAAAAGCGAGATTCCGTGCTCCCTAAATTTTTTTATTAACTGAGATGTGATTGTAAATTCGCCTATTAAAAAAACACATAAAATTTGAAAAAGCGAAATTTGGTTATAAACTTTCCCTTCCCTATATAACTTTAAGTTCGAATTCCCAAATTTGAGCTGATTTTGTAGCTCTCCAGAAGGAAATATTACAAGTATTTTCTTTTCTGAAAAATCGTTAGGGTTAAACATAGAATATTTTATAAATACAATTATTTAGTTTATTTGGGGTTATTTCTTCTTTAACTTTTTCCGGCCTATATTTTTTAATACTATTTAGAATTTTTTTAAAACTTATTGTCGCATTTTTATCTGGTAATGGTAAGTAATAATTTTTATTATCATCAAGTGAATGTAATTTGATTTTTCTTACCGCAAACTTCATCTCGCGAAGACAAAAATACTGTGCATAAACTTGCAGGATATATCCCTCATAGATTTTTTTAATAAGTTTTTTACGTTCTATTAGTGTGCCTGTTTTTAAGTCAAGAATGTCAATTTTCCCAACTAGATTGTATTTAGAACTATAAATTGGAATGCCCTGAAGAAATCTTTTTGAACTTGAATATCTAGCTTTATCAATATTTTCGTGTGCAATTTTGCCTTCCACTTGTGGCGTGTTATGATAAACTTTTTCACAAAAACTTTCATAAATCGAGTGATACAACAAAGACTTTGGAGAAAAGACGTAGTCATTTAGCTTTGATATCTGTATTGCGTTATGCATAGTAATATTATAGCACGAATATATACTTGCGATAATATCTAATCTTTCTTTTTCGATAATAGCTAAACATCTCAACAAATGTTAATTATTGTCCCAAAAAGCATAACGGTTATGTATTGTTGGGTTATCCTTGATGTACACTAGTAACTATGGAGGCGAAAAATACTTCTTAATAACCTATCATTGAAGTGATTATCGTACAAAATATACTTTCAATGCTATTAAAAATGACATATATACCTAGCTTTACCTTTCTTTGATATCTTTAAATCCACCCAACGCAATATGATAAGCTCCATTTGCATCTCCATTATTTGGAAGTTTTAAACCAAATTTAGCTTCGTATTCTTTAGCTTTTCTGGAATCAAAAAAGTCATTTATTTTTTCTGAAAATACAGGACTTTGAATAAAATCATTCTCATCTCCCTCTTTTGTTCTATCTGTATTTCTTATCTGATTTAAGTATTGCCAGATAAATCCAAGTTTCTTCCAGTCAAAATTTGAATCCTTAAATATTTCTTCATTTAAAACAGTTTCTTTATTATATTTTGCAAAAAGTTTTTCACATTCTGCATATAAATTTACAGCCTCATTAGTTTTTTTCTGATTATCCCACTTAAATCTATTTAAACTTTTATATACTTCCAGTTTCCAAACTATTCCATCTTCAGTATAGCTAAATACATAAGTATCTCTTTCCGAGTTATAGCTTATCTTAATTTTCTCCTTATCATTTGAGTTTTTTGCAAATTCCTCTTTAATTTTTTCAATTGTGGATGCATATCCAATATAAATGTGTTTTCTCCAACCCGTCAGTGGATCAGTTGTAGAAGTGTATGCAGCCCTCACTTTTTTAATTATTCCCCACTCACTTGAATTTTCAAAGTAAGACATCTCACCAGGTTTTATGTAAGGAGTTAATTGATACGCTTTTAAAACCCCACCTTCTTCCTCTGGTTTTCTTTCCTTTAACACTAAATGGTTTAATTTTTTTGCCAATGCAATTTCAAACTTTTTATAAACTGCTTTTTCTACCTTAGCAGTTCTTTTGGCTTTAAACTCTGAGTTTAGATTCTCAATTATTATTAGTGCATTATGCTTGATTACAATATCGTAAATTTCGTGTATTACTTGTGATAAATAACCTTCTTTAAAGTTTTTGATTGTTCCAATCTCTTCCCAGTTTTTACGGCCTTCCATCATCTCTTTTGCTCTCTCGGTCAGTTTTTTATTGTAATCAAAACCATTAATAGTATTAAATGAACCTTGTTTTATAATCTCACCATTGCTATTAATCAAAGAATAATAAATAAGGTGCTTTTCACCACGGTCTAGACCTAAGAATTTAATTTCAGTATGATTTTCTATCTGGGTGACCAAGTCTTTGAATTTAATTATTTTTGGTTTCCCGTAGTTAATTGTAATAGGGAAATGAAAGAAAAATTTATCTTCTGCATATCTTTTGGAATCATATATTTCTTTTCCTTTTTTATCTTTTTTTAAGTTTAAAAATTCCTTCTGAGCTTTTCGCCAAAAAAGTTCAGCTCCGCCATTTAATACTAGTTGGGGCTTATTAGTATTTAAATCCGAAAATAATTCTTTAAAATACAGGGTGTGAATATTATCTTTTGAATCTTTAACTTTTGAGTAATCTCTGTTTGTAATTTCAAATAGATATAAATCACCCCATTCAATATTTTGTAGCAAAATATTTTCTGCAATATTTACAAAATTCATAGAAAAAGATTCATTTAAGATTTCCTGAGCTCTTTTATCAAAAGCTTTTTTTGATTCAAAATGGGTTTCAATCAGCTCTTGCAAAAGTGGATATTTGTCTAAGTAGTTCTCATTAATGAATAGTTTCAATTTATCCATAGCTTCAAATGGATCTCGTTTTCCCACTGTTCCATAACTTTCGCCAAATTTTCCAAGAAAACCTTTTCCTGCTAGGGTTTGGTATTTTAGACTTTTTAATATTAATCTTTGCCAATTATTTGAATTTGTTTTATAAATTGGATTTTTAGAATCACTAGATTTAAAGATATTTCTTTTTTTGAGTATTCCAAGAAAAAGCTTATTCCCATTTCTAAGTATTACTCCAGATTTATTCATCTCCTGTCCATCACTCCACCCACCCACTAACATTCCATTCTCAAAATTTAATTTAATCTTGTCTGTAGAAAATGGCTTAGCACTGATTAGATTTCTAAAGGCATTATAGGTCTGGATTAATGTTCTATCTTCCAAATAACTATCTACCAATCCATAAAATTCTTCCTGCCCTTCACGGTCTTTAGCTTTAAAATTTTTTACAAATCTATTTAAACTTAGATAAGAATCGCAAAGTGTTTTGATTATTGAAGAATCTGTTTCTTTACCTTCGATTTTTTTTCCTTTTTCAAATTTCCCTCTTTCTATAAGCTCTTTTGCTTTTTCTTCTGCTTTTTCAATTCCTACAAAATTTTCATTTCCAAAAAATATCTCCTTAATTCCATTCTTTAATACCTCTATAAAAATTTCCCAGTTAGATTTTGAAGTATTTATATTTGTAAGGCATTGAGCTTTAAAAATGTCTTCAGGACTTTCTGCAATCAAATCAAATGAGATTTTTAAATCTGCTAAAGAAAAATCTTTTAACCTAATCTCTTCTTCTTTGCTATTTTTCTTTATAAATTTACTTTTTATAAATTGATCTGTTAAAAACTTCCACCCACTAAAATATTTATTGGAAAGCTCAGTTAGTCCAGCTTTATTTATGTAAATATTTTCTAAATCATAATCAGAGATATTTTCAAAAAAATTTAGAATGTGTTTCAAAATATCTTTTGAAGTTTGAGATTGATTTTCTATAAGCTCTTTTAGGGCATTGATTTCTTCACCTTTTTTTATCTCTTTTATGATTGAGGCTTTTTTTTCTGATCCGATTTGTTTAAACAAAGTTTTAAGTTTTGGAAGTTTATTTTTTTTATCTACCTTTTGATTATATTCATTTGTTTTAGAATTAATAACTCCTATTACTTTTTCGTTAAAAATGTCTATTGCGTTTTGGGTTAATAGCTTTGCATATTCCTCAAATTTAAAGTTAATCTCAAACTCTTTTAAAGCTGAAACTTTTGAAATTATAATTTCAAATCTATCTTTGTTATATAAAAACTTTAGAAAGTTTTCATTAATTGCCCTATTTGCAATTGATGTGGCTTTAGCCTCAGAGGAATAGTAATTTCCTCTATTTAAATTAAAACCTGAAAAATAGGTCCAAAATCCTTTAAATTTTTTTATTATTTCACTTTTTTCAGGAAATATTTTAACTAATAAATCTAAAGCCTTTTCACTTGTTAAAAGTTCGTAGCCTTTTGTTTTGTTGGAATTAACATTGTATCTGCCTAACCATTCATTAGCAGCTAAACTATAAAAATTATTGAAACTTTTTCTAATTTCCTCCATTAATTTTTCCACCTCTTTCTCAATTTGATCTATATCACTTTTGTGTCCCTTTCTGTTTTTCTTGAGTTCCTGCTCTTTTTTATAAAGTCTAAATATCTCTACTAAAACTAATGTGTCAAATTTGGCATATTGAAGAGAAGATTCTATAAACATTAGATGTAGCTTATCTAACATTGGTTTCATCTCGGTTTTGTATAGTGTATCAATCTCGGTATCAATTTCAATTGGACTTTTACCCTCTTTAATCTTGGCTTCTAAAAAATCCTTTGTTTTGCCATATGGCTTTAATTTAAAGCGAAGTGTTTTTGTTAATGAGTATAAGTTCACAAAGTTTGAGAAAATATTATGCATTAGAGAGATTGTTAAAAGATATACAGTAATTATAAATCTTGAAAGCATCAAAATCTACATATCGCATATTTATTAAAAAAGTGTTTAAAAGTGTTTAAAAGAACTAAATAGGAATTTCTACTATCCTCTTTCCAAAACATACAACACCTCGTTTTTGTACGCTTTATAAAAAATTGTCTTTAAATTTTGTTTCTTACAAAGTTTTTCAAGGTAATTTTGGTAGAAGTTTTTCATGCCTACCTGTTTTCCACTTAACGAAAGTATTGGAAAGCTCAGGACAAAATACCTGGAATCTAGTGATCCAATTACCTTTTCCCCGCCATTATTTTCAATTAAATCTAGTACCTGCATCATCTTAAAAAGCAAAACTAAATCATACCTGGGTTTTAAAATACTAGAATCAAACACATCGTTATGTAAAATATTAAACTTAGTTTTTACCTGTGCTTTTTGCAAAACAAGGTTATTTATTTTTACAAGAGCGCCATTAATTTCAACACCTGTATAAGTAGCAATAGAACTAGGAACGACAAGAAAAGCTAATGGGTTTAACCCACAACCTATATCGAGTAAAGATTCTACGTCTCCGGTTACCTTAAAAATGTCCTTATAAAATTCTTCCAAAAAAGGCATTCTTTCTCGAGTGGAGGAATGGGTCTCTAAAACGCTTCGAATTAAATCAGAGCTTAAATCTCCGTCTATATCTAAATGCTTAAAAATTTTTTGGCTTTCGTTAAACGAACCGCTTATTTGGTGAAGCTTATTTTTTACCTGTTTCTCCAATTTTTTTTCGGAGTATTTGAAATACATATCTTCAACAATCCTGCGTACAGTCTTCTCAGGGTAGTCTTTATACTTTTTAGACGACAAGATTTTGGCTACAAGAGCATTTTTTTTATTTTCATCCATATTATTTAATGTTACCCGATAAAGCCCATGCAGTTACCGAGGCAACTTTTACATCTATAAATTTGCCAATTAAGTTTTTTAAGTTACTATTTGCTTTAATCTGTATTACCTTATTTTGAAAAGTTCTGCCCATAAAACATTTTGACTTTATGTTATAACTTTCTAAAAGCACCCTTTGCCAGCTGGTAATTAATTTTTTGTTTTGTCGCAGGGCAATAGTTTTTAAAACCTCATTAAGTCTTATTTTTCTATTAGCCTTAGTTTCGAGGCTAATGTCATCTTGCAGCCTTGCTGCTGCAGTACCTTTTCGCGGAGAATATTCGGAAATATATATCATTTCAAATTTACACTTTTTTTCTGCATCAATTGTCATTTTAAAATCCTTTTCTGTTTCTCCAATAAAACCAACAATTATATCGGTAGATAAAGATATGCCGGGACAGGTTTCTTTTATTTTTTTTATTCTTTCGTAAAACTGCTTAAAATTATGTCTTCTGTTCATCTTTTTTAAAATATCATCACTACCAGATTGTAATGCAAAGTGAAGATAAGATTTTTGATGTGTTCTGTGCAAAGCCTTATCATTATTATTTTCAATTGATTTCCCAATGTAATTAATAAGTTTTAATGTAAAGTAGTTAGGATGAGATGAAACCCAGTTAAGCCACCATTCACCGGGAAGCCGGTCTAGAACCTGTAACAATTGTAAAAAGTCCCTTGGCATAAAAACACTACTAAAATCGAGAGGTATATTATTATTTAAGAATTTTTCAAACTGTGTACTCCATTTATTTAGCTCCTTTTTTAAAACCAGTTTGTCGTTTAAACCTTTAATAGATGTCTGTGCCTCGTTATATTCGTACATGTTTGAGAATTTAGGATTAATCCATCTATTTACTGTTTGCCCCAATAAAGTTATCTCTTTATAACCGGTTTTTATTAAGTTAGATACCTCGGTAATTATCTCTTCCGCACTGCGGCAAACCTCTTTTCCTCTCGAAAAGGGGACAATGCAAAAGGTGCAAAAATGATTGCACCCCGTAGAAATTGGTACATAAGCCGAAATCCGGCTGTTGTACAAGGGTGTATACGAAAGGTAATCAATTTTGTCTGTTTTTAAAACATAACTTGGTTCATTAAATGCTTTGGCAAGTTTCTCTCTTATTTTGTAAAAATATTTTGTTTCTATAACAAAGTTTGCCAGTGGGAATTGTTTTAGAAGCTCATTTTCGCGCTCATTAACCTTTTTCTGGAAGGTTTTGGAAACATTTCTATTTTCATCCCAAATTCGTCTTGCAATGCACCCCGATATTACAATAACAGGCGATACACCAACCTGGCTTCGAACAAATTTTATATACCCGTTTATTCTGTCTTCGGCCTTTTGCTTAACCGAACAAGTATTAATTATTAGTAAATCAGCCTCGCTGTATGTTTTACAGGGTTCAAACCCAATTTCGGCCAAGATCGAGGAAAACCTTTCAGAATCCGATAGGTTCATTTGGCAGCCGTATGTTTGAATAAAAAATTTTCTTTTCACACTGTTTATATTATTGTTGTATAAATTATTGGCTTGACTATGGTATTTTTATTAATATAAAATTACACGTTATGATATTTTAACTTTTATATAGAATAAATGTCCAAAGCAGAGGAATATCTTACAATCGACTTAAAACCCCTAATTGTTCCGATCACTATTATAATTTCATCAATTATTATAGCAGCAAGTATTTTAGGCGGGCTTAACAATATTGCATCCAGCTTAAAAACTGGATCGCTTGCAGTTGCTGGAAGTAATACCGATACCAAAACCGAGGATTCGGGAACTACAACTGTGGAAACTATATCTACAGCTTCCGATAAATTAGGGCTGGATACAAATAAAATTCTTTCCTGTGTAAGTAATAACGAAACAAATACTATTGTAAGTACTCATTTAAGTGAGGGAACTGCCATTGGCATTGCAGGTACTCCCGGCTTTATTATTGGAAAAATAAACGGCAATAATGTCGAAGGTTTACGGGTAAAAGGTGCTTTTCCTTTTTCAACTTTTGAAGAGATTGTTAATGCCTATTTAAATAACGATACAGCAAAAATTGCCGAAATATCCTCACAGGAAGATACAGGGGAACCTGGTACAAAATTATTTCCGGCTGCTACAACAAGTATAGCAGATTCGGGGCAAATTGGATCTGCACTTAATAAGGTTGCTATTGTAGAATATACCGATTTGGATTGTTTTTATTGCCAAAGAAATCATAAAGAGGTTTTTCCGACAGTAAAATCTCAATTTATTGATACCAATAAAATTCTATATGTAACTAGAAATTACCCGATAGATGGTCTGCATCCCGATGCAAGCAATAAAGCAAAGGCTTCCGAGTGTGTAAGAAAAGAATATGGAGATGAGGTTTACTACCAGTATATTGATTTATTTTTAAAAAGATAGTCGATGCTAAAAAGTAAAATAGCACTATATGTTTTTGTTCTATTGATTGCGGTTATTGCTCTTTTACTAATTGTTTTTCTTTTACGCAACAATAATACCGGTAGCGTTTCCCATTCAAAAGTGTGCTGGAATAATGTTTACCAGGATAACAGTAAGTATTACTGGAAAGATAGCTGCAAAGGAGAGGTACCTAACACTGATATGTTTTGTGCGCAGTTCTTAATCGAATTAAGCTCGGATGAAAAGAACCAATATTTGGAGTGGGAAAAAAGTGGAAAAATTCTTGATAAAGCATGTAACGTAAATACTGCACAAAATACCGATATCTATCTCTCTTATAAAAAACCACTTGCTAATACTTATACTTTAGACGAGCTTTCCAAAGGCAATACAACGGATAATTGCTTGGTTGCCAAAGATGGCTCTGTTTATCTAATTCCTCAAAGTTATCAGAAAGTGCATCCGGGAGGTGCAAATAGAATATCTGAGCAGTGCGGTAAAGATATAAGTAGGATTTTTAGTCTTGAGCATCAGGGTAATTCTGCCACAATTGAACTTCTAAATTACTACATTGGAGAGCTAGTTGATTAGTTTACAGGATAATTTTACCTGCAAAATGCAAGCTGAAACATTGACGATTGATCTAGCGGATTTTTTACGGAATTTATGTAACAAATACTATCAGATTTACCAACTGCTTCCCAAATCAGCTTTTCCAGTTCACTATTAGTAATTGGTTTGGTCCAAGTTACCTTTACAGGAGGATTAAAATTAAGAAGTATTAGGGTATAACGTTTTCCTTTTTTGGTAATCCTAACTCCTTTGCTTGCAGAAAATCTAATGCCGGAGGGATTAATCATTCCAAGATTATCTAAAAGGCTAAAAAGCCCTTCCAATAAGTTTACTCCGCATTCAGCCTTTCCTACAACACCACCTTTGTCTTTATTTAGAAATAGATTAATATTTGCCATTATTAATTTTACCAAATAATGGCAACATATTCAACATATTAATTCACTGGTAAGCGATTTGCTCATTTTGGAGAATAATACCAGGATAGACTATTAATTTTTTATTTTAAAACTATTCTTTAAGTTGCTTGACTTTAAAAGAATCACAGTGAATAATATATGCTATATGGCAATACTTGATCCAAAAAAAATTAGTACCCAGGAACACCTCGATATAGAAGAAATTAGAGATAATCTTGTTATTTTAAAAAACGGTAAAGTTGCCAGTGTAGTAGAAACCTCTGCATTAAACTTTGACTTGCTCGATTCCAAAGAGCAAGATGCCCGAATATATTCGTTTGCAGCTTTTTTAAATTCTATTTTATTTCCTATTCAGATTGTAATAAGGACTCAAAGAACTGACGTTGCAAAATACTTAAACCTGTTAGAGTCTTACAAGGCTAAAATAAATTCAAAAGATGTAAAAAATCAGATTGAAATTTACCAGGGCTTTATTTCAAACTTAACACAGACAACGCAGATATTGGATAAGCGGTTTTTTACCATTATCCCTTCCCAAAAACTGAACGTTGTAAGCAACAGCTGGATTAGACAGGCGTTTGGAAAATCTAAAAAGATTATTAATATTAAAGAGATTATTAAAAAGGCAAAGGAGGAACTAGATCCTAAAACTGATCAAATTATAAAGCAGTTTGCTAATCTTGGAGTTTCTGCCAAACAATTGGAAACAGATGAACTAATAAAATTGTATTATTCTGTTTACGAGCCCGACAGAGCAGGGATTGATGTTTTAAATCTAAAAGCGACAGACATAAATCAGGAAATGATCGGTACATAATTCGAAATTTTTTAATATGGCAATACTAGATTTTCTAAAGAAAAAAAAGAAAGCAGATCTTAAAGAAGCACCGGCATCGCAGGAGGAGAAAAATGCTCTATCGAAAGAGATGGACTCTGTTCAAAAATTTGCTCAAGGACTTATAGATGTAAAAGACATTATTGCGCCCTCTGCAATTGAAGTAAATTTTAACAATCTAGTTATCGGGCATAAATATTTTAGGTCATATTTTGCTGTCGGGTTTCCGAGTATTGTTACCCCAAACTGGATGGAACCTTTAATAAACTTTGAATATCCAATAGATATAAGCACTTTTTATTATCCAAATGACACAGGGGAGATGTTAAAAATGCTTAAACGAAAGATTGCCGAGATGCAAGCGACAATTAACTTGCAAATTGATTCTGGGCAGCCCGCCGATCCAATTCTTAAAGAGCAATTACAAACTGCGCTTACACTGCAGCAGCAGCTTGCGGCAGGAAACGAAAAGTTTTTCCAGTATTCACTTTATGTAACAATTCACGCTGATACAATGGACGAATTGGAAAGCATCTCCAAAAACTTGGAGTCTACAGCTGCAACTGTCGGGATAATTTTAAAAGTAGCTACGCTGCAACAGGAGGAATGCATGCAAAGTACAATTCCTTACGGATTGGATAAAATTCAAATGTTAAGAAATCTTGATACAACTGCTATTGCGACAACTTTTCCGTTTGTTTCCTCGGAACTAACACAGGAAAAAGGTGTTTTGTATGGAATTAATTTACACAACAGTTCACTAGTTATATTTGACCGGTTTTCTTTACCTAACGCAAACTCTGTTGTTTTAGCTACATCCGGAGCTGGAAAATCTTACGCTGTAAAATTGGAAGCTGTTCGATCTTTAATGTTAGGGACTGAGATAATAATTATAGACCCCGAAAAGGAGTTTGATAGACTATGTAACGCGGTTGGAGGCGAATATATCTCCTTTTCGCAGGATGGTGCTCAGAAATTGAATCCATTTGAACTTTCGGGAATTTTTAATAAAGACGAGGATGAACTTAGATTTAAAATTCTTACGCTAACAGGTCTAGTGAAAATGATGCTTGGTGGGAGTGTTACGCCCGAAGAGGGAGCCATTTTAGATAGAGCACTTATTTTAACTTACAAGGAAAAAGGGATAACTCCCGACCCATCAACTCATGTTAAGGAGCCCCCTCTTTTAGAGGATCTGTATAAAATTTTAAACGCAATGGCAGAGGAGGAAGCTCACTCTATGGCAAGAAGACTGGAGAAGTATCTAAAAGGTTCTGCTGCCGGAGTTTTTGATAAAAAATCTACTGTGAACATTAAAAGCGCTTTTACAGTTTTTAGTATTAGAGATTTAGCAGATGATATAAGACCAATGGCAATGTATATAATGCTTGATTTTATCTGGACACGAATAAAAAGAGATAAAAAGAAAAGACTTTTAATAATTGATGAAGCCTGGATAATGATGCAATATCCCGATGCAGCAAGATTTGTTTATGCAATCGCAAAAAGAGCCAGAAAGTATGCTCTCGGCCTTACAACTATAACCCAGGATGTCGACGATTTTTTAAATTCCGATTTTGGTAAAGCTATAATTAACAACTCCTCAATGCAAATATTATTAAAACAATCTCCAGCTGCAGTAGATAAGCTTAAAAAAGTCTTTTATCTAACCGAGGGCGAGAAAACTTTTTTAATGTCGGCAGGTATTGGACAAGGACTTTTTTTTGCAGGAGCAAACCATGTTGCTATTCAGGTGGTGGCCAGCGACAATGAGCATAATTTAATTACCACTAATCCGAACGAAATATTAGCTAACAAAGTTACCAACCCCGAGGGGGATGAGTTAGATCTTTAAAACGTTTTTGTACAGGTTTGAATTGTAAAATTCTTTGGTTAATCCATCCTCATTTTCCGAATAGCTAACCCAGACCTTAGGTTTAAAAAAATATTTTTTTCGAACATCGTTTACATAATTTACAAACTCCTCTTTTTTAAGCTTTTTTGCTACTATAATAGACTCATCAACACTGTAAAATTCCTCAAATTCCCCTGTCAGTAATTTTATACCGATACTTTCACTGTAATTGGGATTATATTCAGAAGTACTAGGGAACAGATATTCGCTAATTGTAGATTCAAACCACTTATCAAATTTTTCTGAATTTAAAAACTCCGGAACAATTTTTAGTAGAAATTCTTCAATCTTAGAAAGTATTTTTACATAATCTTTTGGGTCAAAAGATAAAGAAAATCCGTAATTTCTTGTTCTCCATGGCATAAAATTAATAAAAACATCAAATGAATATGTTAAGTTTTCCTTTTCTCTAAAATAGTTAAAGCCTGTATGCCTAAGCATTTGCCTAAAAAGGTAGTTTAAAACGTAATCGCTATAATTATTTTTAAACACAACATCTTCAAAATATCCGAACGAAAATAAAATAGAGCGAGACCTCTCGTTTAAGAAAAACTTATAGTCGAACTTGTTAATTAAGGATCTAGCTTTTATAGATTTTGGTATTCGAGTTCTTGTAGAAACCTTCTTTAAAGCGGTGTCTATTACCTTCACACAACGGGTAATATCTATGCCCACCGGAGTTTGCATTGTTAGTACACAGTTTTTAGAGTTAATTATTCGTTTATATACGCAAATTAAGTCCTTAACAGTTATTTCGTTAATACTTTCCTCAGTTCCGATAATCCTGCTACTAAATTCGGGCTGAGCCTTTCCAAAAACAAATTGTGCATACTGGTATCCAGAATCTTTCTCTATTTTAGGCATCCTAAAAAGCTCTGCAAGAATTATTTTTTTCTCGTTTTCAAACTCTTTTTCGAGATTCGAAACAGGCATATCGAGCTGCCACGATATATAATTAATTATTTTATCAAGCCCTTTTACGTGAGCAGATCCCTCAATTAAAAGAACTCTATGGCTGGTGTAGGCGTTAGTGTATATTGCAGGAATTTTTCTTGTACCGAATTTATAAAGATCCATTTTATCGCGCGAATTCAAAACCCGGTTTGGGTTGCAAAGCATATGCTCAAAAAAATGAGCAGTTCCAAAAGGCACTTTTAACTCCTGCTCAAAGTATGTACCACCGAGAAAAACAATTTTAACAGAAACATCTTTTAAAGCCTTTTTCTCGGTATGAACAACGCGCAACCCCGACTTAAGTAGATATGTTGTGCTTTCTGCCTGATAATCTTTATCTTTATATTTTTTAATTATTTTCATATTTCAATGATTTATTTAATTGTATGTTGTAATTATACAAATTTTTGTACTGCATAACATTGTTTTTTTTAGTTTTATCATTTATAAACTTGTATCAGCCCCAATTTTTATTTTTTATTTACATTCGTATGAATGTATCCCTACTGTTTTTGGCTGGGCGAGCCACAAAAGACGCCGAACTTCTTAAATCGAAAAGCGATAAGGAGTTTGCTAAATTTTCTTTGGCTGTAAACGAGTATAATGCCAAAACAAAGGAAGAAAAAGTTACATATTTTGATATAGTTGTTTTTGGGAAAACAGCAACTAAGGCCTTTGAGCGAGTAAAAAAAGGTGATATGGTAATTATACAGGGGAAGCCTGAAGTTAATGCTTATCTTTCGAAAGATGCTGAAGCTAAAGCAAGTATCTCAGTGCTGGCAGATTCTTGGCAAGTACTTAAGTAATTGTCTGCAAACTTCTAAGATAGATACTTCAGACCATCCACTTTAGGTGGGTGGTCTAATAAAAAAACTACACAATCTGATCTATCTTGGCAGCTATAATAAAATCGTTTTCCGAAAGACCACCTATGCTATGTGTAAAAAGCGAAACCTCCAAAATATTGTATTTTAGAATAAAGTCGGGGTGATGCAGGTTTTGCTCAGAAATCTCGGAGATCTTATTTAAAAAAGCTAATGCAGCTTTAAAATCTTCTTTTACAAACGTTTTTGTCAGCACTTTTCCAGTGTAAACCCAGCCCGATTTTACGTACTTTAAAAAATATTGCACTTCAGTACTATTTAAAGGTTTCGTACCGGGAACTACCGGCACGCATTGCCTTGTTGCAAGATTTAAGGAATTAACAATAGCCATACCTCAATACAATAAGATTTAATTCTTGACAAATATTATCTTCTCAATAAGAATAATGTATGTCAATTTCGTATTCCGAACTAGCTCCGGTATTAAGATCAGTACTTTCTGTACTAAGAGCTTTTGCACAAATTTCCGAAGGAACAGGTTCTGGATCTTCTTTGCCTGTGCTTCAGTTTGAAGCTCTGCATTTTCTATCGATAAATCTCGATGCAACAACCAAAGATGTAGCAAGGGAACTGGGGTTATCTATGCCGGCGATGTCGCAACTTGCTAAAAGACTTATAAAGTCCAAGCTTGTCGAAAGAGCCTATACACAAAAAGATAAGCGTATTACTAAATTGAGAATAACTCCAATAGGAAGCCTTGAATACAAAAGACTTCTTATTTACTTAAACGATAACTTAAAAAAAATTTTTAATAATATCACAGATACCGAACTGGAAACCTATATTGCACTTAATAAAAGACTATTAGAAAACATAAGAAGCTTAGTAAATACATCAAATTAATGTTAATATCAAAATATACTTTTGTTAAACAGCTTTTATGAACCTATCTTTGGGTATTGTGGGTCTTCCTAATGTTGGAAAGTCTACCTTGTTTAATGCTCTAACAAAACAATCTGTTCCGGCCGAGAACTACCCTTTTTGTACAATAGATCCCAATGTTGGTGTTGTTGCCGTGGATGACCCAAGACTACAAGCAATATCCAAAATAGCTAATCCCGAAAAAATTACCCCAGCAATCATAGAGTTTGTAGATATTGCAGGCTTAGTTAAAGGTGCTTCGAGTGGAGAAGGGCTGGGAAACAAATTCTTAAGCCACATCAAACAGGTTTCGGCAATTGTTCATGTAGTTCGAGGATATAAAAATGAAAATGTAACCCATGTAGAAAATTCTATCAATCCCAAAAGAGATATTGAACTTATCAATACAGAACTTATACTAAAAGACCTGGAAACTATCGATAATCGTATAAAAGCACTACAAAGTAAAGCCAGGTTCGATACAAAACTTTCTACACTGATTGAAACGTTTAAGCATCTTTCAGAATTTTTAGAAGCGGGCAATCTAGCACAGGATTATATTGCGGAAGGTGAGATCGATATCGATTTATTTAATAAAGAAAAGAAGGAGTTATTCTTGTTAACAGATAAGCCAGTTATATATTTGGCCAATATCGATGAAAAGTCCGAATCTGAAGCCCTCGATATTATAAGATCTTTTGTAGGTAACAAAGCAGTTATTGCTATGGATGTGAAATTAGAATCAGAATTGGCTTCAATGGATTCTAAAGATCGTCAGGAATTTATGAAAGAACTTAACTTAGAGGAAACAGGGCTTCAAAAGCTTACCCGAGAAGCATATTCATTACTTGGCTTAATCTCCTTTTTTACAGAAGGAAAAGAAGAGGTAAGGGCATGGACAATTGAAAAAGGCTCTAAAGCACCTGCTGCGGGTGCTGCTATTCATACTGATTTCGAAAAAGGATTTGTTGCTGCAGAGGTTGTAAAATATAGTGATTATATCGAAAATAATGGATGGCAAGGAGCAAAAGATGCAGGAAAGCTAATTTTGGCAGGAAAAACCTACACTGTAGAGGATGGTAATATAATTATCTTTAAGCATAATGCTTAAAATATTAATAACTAATATGTTAGAAGCACTCTATGTATAAACTGCATCCAGACTATTTAAATAGAAGTTACAAAAAAATTTCTGATTTGCAAAGTAAAAGGGTAATTGTAAGAAGCTGCCTTAACATAACTCTAAACGAGAATCTAAAACCTTCAAGTCTTTTTAGACTAAAAGAAAGTGTAAAACTTTTAAACGAAATTTCAAAAAATTGTAGATCGATAGTTATTCTAGCTCATCTTGGAAGGCCAGAACCCGGTTCTACAGATAGCCAATTTTCATTTAAAAATATACTTAGCGAATTGAACTCACTTGTACCGGATAATAAAATTGAACTACACGATTCTGTCGAGTCTATTCTACATGGCTTTGCCCATCAGAATGGTGGAAATATTTATCTCCTAGAAAATATTAGATTATTTCCCGGAGAAGAGTCTGCCGATAGTAGCGAAAGAAAAAAATTTGCCAAGGAACTTGCTCAGCTTGGAGATGTATTTATAAACGATTCTTTTGCCGATTATCGTAAATCCGCTTCGAACTACGATATAGCACGAGAGATGATTTCGTATATAGGGCCATCGTTTTTAAATGAAATTGAAGGACTTTCTAAATTGAGCAATGCTGCCAAACCTTTTACAGCAGTTTTAGGCGGAGCAAAATTATCCGAAAAAATTGAGCTTATAAGTTCTATTGCAAGTATTGCAGACACTGTTTTAATTGGCGGAGCTATGGCGTACACCTTTTTAAAAGCTTCGGGGATAGAGGTTGGAAAATCCTTAGTGGAGGAATCGAAAATTGAGGATGCAAAACGAATTTTTCAAAAATATAGGCAAAAGATAATTCTCCCACTGGATCATAAGTACCTGCTTAATTTTTCTCAGTTTGAAGAACCAATCGAAAGTAGAGATAGTAGCCTTAACTACAACCAAATAGGGATAGATATCGGACCCCAAACTATAAAAAAATTTGAGCAGGTTATTGCGGATTCCAAAACAGTATTGTGGAATGGACCTATGGGGATTTTTGAATGGCCCAATGCTAAGGAAGGTACACAAAAAATAGTAAATGCCATTAATAACAATAAAGATTGCTACAGCGTTGTGGGAGGGGGCGATACAACTGCTGCCTCAGAAAATATCTCGCAAGAATTTTCCTTTCTCTCAACAGGAGGTGGAGCAATGCTGGAATTTTTATCTAAAAACGAATTTGATATTTTAGATGTTATATTAAACAAGGCTCTAGACTAGTATCTGATATACTAAGGTATGGAAAAGATAATACAGTATAGCAGATTAAGTAGTTTCAAGATCAAAAAGATAGTTTGGCATTTT
>JAMQHH010000018.1 GCA_025993875.1 Candidatus Dojkabacteria bacterium | reverse complement strand
TTAATAAAATTAAATAGCAATTAACATTTCAAAACTAATATGTAATTTAGCTTTATCCAATAACTAACATGGCATAAAGCCAAACTTAGTTGAAAAATAGAAACTCCATTTTATTAAGCTGCTTTCCTTTGTTTAATCTTTAGCTCAGTTTTTAATGCTGTTCTAAGTAGATCTAATTTTTTATGATTATTTACTTTTCTCATTCTTCTCTCAATTTGTAATAGAGCTGTTGCCATCCATCTGCTGCGCATATCTGAGTTCATCCAGTTCTTTACTCTGCCTATGTATTTCTTTAATTGTGAATTTAAGTTTTCAATTAAATTAGTAGTTGTAAATGACCTGCCTAATTGTTCTACTAATCCTAAACGATGTAAGCTTAATGTTTCTTCTAATCCTTCTTCAAGGGATTTTGCTGCACTTCGATTAATGTTCATTAACTCCATTTCTATTTCTTTTAGCTTTGACTTTGCTGTTTCATAATCTGGTTCACTATATGCCCTCTGCAGCTTGCCTCTGTATTGGTCCTGTTGTGCTTGATTTAAGTAACTTATAACATTTTCTCGCTTATGCCACTGGCAGCGCTGTACCAAAGCGTATTTCCCGAATGTCTCATCTATTGCTTTTCTTAATCCCTTCGAGCCATCCATTATTGTTAGTATACCCTCTGAGTATTTGAAATTTCTTTTTATTAAATCCTTTAACAATCCTTTTACTGCTTGGCTGTTTTCTGTTGTCGTTTGGATAAAGCCCAATGGTATCTTTTCTCCATTCATAGTTATTCCTAGGGCTATTACTGTGTTCTCTTTTGACAAATATTTACCGTCTATTACTAAGGCTATAAAATCATATAATCCTAAATCCCTTTTTTCAAACTCTTCCAATGCTTTTGAGCTTTCTTCTATGAATGCTTTGCTTACTGTTGACTGACTTAAGCCAAAACTTTCAATTCCCATTTTTACTACTTCCTGATAATCGTGCTGACTTAAGCCCAAGATTATTTTTTTCATTAAACTCTCTGATGGTAATTCTATTGACCTTAATTTTTGATAGCTCTCCGGACTCTCAGTAGTCAAGCTCTGATTATTGTGAATTCTTGGAACCTTTATTTTTACCTTCTCTTCTCCTATTCTTATACTGCCAGGATTGCTGCCCCACCTACTGTATCTGCCTGATGATGGTTTTTCTCTGTCATATCTTTCGCCTGCTTTTTCTTTTATTTCGTCTTCCAACATTTGATTTGCCAATATCTTGGCTACCTCTAAAAAGTTACCGAATAAACTTATTTGTGTTTCCATTGATTGCTTTAGATACCAATCAAGATTTTGTGCTACATTTTCTTTATTTTTCATCTCGGAGACTCCTTTTAATTGTTTTTGTTTTTTTGTTACTACAAAATTATTAATTATTTGGAGTCTCTTCCTTTTTTAACAAAAAGAATTTCAACTAAGATCTAATTTATACCTAGCTTAAATTAGCTTAACACTATTGTTTATATTTAAACATCATTTTGTTTCTTCTCCAATTTTTTAATATAGAGGAATATGCTAAAAGCGAGAATGCTGATAACTAAAATGGATGC
>JAMQHH010000017.1 GCA_025993875.1 Candidatus Dojkabacteria bacterium | reverse complement strand
CTTGTTTTGCAAACACAGATCACTTTGAAGTCCAAAATACATTTTACAAAGCATCTTCACTTCCTTTGTTTCAAGCCATGTTATGGCTTTTTGCAAAACCATAATCTAAAAGCCTTTACAGTCTGTCTCTTTTGTACTTAACGATTTCGAAAGTTCAAAACACTGCTTTATCTGTTAACTCAGATTTTACAGTAAAACTATTTTTACGCCAAGAGAAACGTTATTGTTTTTGAAGTTTAATTTATTACTATTCCGGTTAAAAGAGTGTTAAATTCTGTAAAAAAGTCAGATTCGGTGTTTGGCTCTATAACTCCCGTTGTTACGCAAAGATAAGTATCCGGGCAACCATACACCTCTTTTATTTTCTGCGATTCAATCTCTTCTAGCTTTCCATCCTTCTCTAAAAATTGTTTGTAATAAAGTGCTGTTAAACTGGTCTCAGGATTTAAGTAGTATGTTTTCGATATAAAGGCATTAGGACTTTTGGAGCTATCTTTTAAATCCTGATTAGAAAAAAAGAATTCGTATTTTCCGTTTGTTACCGAAAAAATTGTGCAAGGCTCAAAAGTGCATGCTGCTTTATTCGGTAGACTATTGGCAATTATTGTATTAATTTTCCAGCCGTCGGGCAAAGTACATAGTTTTGCACCGCAGGCGAATTGAAAATCATTCTTTACCTCAATTAATTTATAGACAGAATTGCTTAGTGAAGCCTCGGGCAAATTATCCGGACTGGAATTGATGAGTCCTCTAAAAACCAAAAATAAAGCTAAGATAACTATAATAAAAAAAACTAAAATCGAAAGACTGTTTTCCAATGAGACTCTCTTCATTTTTTGGCTAGGTATAGAATTATTTTATGGTATACTAGATACATTAACAGTATAAGTTATTTTTTAGCTTCTGGGAATGAATATTAATATAAAAAAGTTATTACGAAGAAGAAACACAAAACTTATGGTAGTAACCGATGATATTGCCGATCAAATACGCGAAATTAGTAAAGATCTGGATACCTCTTCTATAGATGTTTTAGCATCGGCATTGGAACTTTTAAAACTTTCTCTTAACAAAGAGTTAATTATAAAAGAAGAAAACAATCAGCTAAAAATTTCCCTTTTTAAAAGCAAACAACAAAAAAAAGATGTCTAACACCACCGAAAACAAAATTGATTTCATCGATCCCAAGGAGGTAATAGAGTTTAACAATGAAGAGCTTGAAGAAGGCTTACCGGAAATAGAAGAAGATGCGGAAGAATACGAACCTACTCCATACGCCGACTCTTTAAAGGAATTAAGCGCTGTTGAGTATATTGCAAAAAAAGAGGAGGATACAAGAGGGAGGCTTGCTGTTTTATATACATTATCAACTTTTTTCATTTTTGTTTTGGGATTTGTGGTAGCTATTTTGGATGGACTTATTAGAAAAGTAAGCATTATCGATAATATTTCTACAATTTTACCTTTAATTTCGGGAATCTTTTTGGGTAGTCTTGGATTTGTTATTGGATACTATTTTAAAAAGACGGACGATAATTAATTAGTATCGCCTGAGAAAAGATGATTTTTTCAAAGTATCTTTGAGAACGTAAAACCGTTTAGAAAAGCATCAATTTTTCTTTCTTAACAAACTTAACAGATTAGGAAAAAATTCGGGAGTATTTTTTATATATTCCTGGTATTCAAAATTATCCTTATACATATTTTCGAGCATTTTAACACCTGAAACTTTTAGCAATGAGAATGTTATAGCAACAGGACTGATTATTGTTATAATACCCAAATTGATATTTAAAGAAATTATAAAAACTCCCCACCACATTAAAGACTCTCCAAAATAATTTGGATGCCGAGTTAAACTCCACAGTCCCGATTTTAAAACTCTACCTTTATTTTGATAGTTTGATTTAAACACATAAAGTTCCCAGTCGCCTTTTGTTTCAAAGTAAAACCCCAAAAGCCATATTATAAATCCTATAATGTCTAAGAGATAAATTGAGTTATCGGTGTAAGTTAGGGTAAACTGAAAACTAAATGTTACAATAAGCATAACAAACCCTTGAAGTAAAAAAATTAGTAGATAACTCTTCCACCAAAATGCTTTTCCCCATTTTTCTTTAGCCCTTTGATACCTAAAATCCTCTTTTTTTCCTTTATTTCTTAAAAAAATATAATAAGCAAGCCTAATTCCCCATAGAAAAACGAGAGTTAGAACCAACAATGATCTTGGATAAAAGTTGCCATTGTAAAAAAAAGCAATAAAAGCTACAAATATAAAACCGATTCCCCAGGCCACATCGATTATACTTGTCTTCTTTAAAATAATCGATACAATCCAAAATAGTGTCATAAAAATAAAGATAGAAATTGAAGTAACGCTAATTGTAGCTAGTATCTCCATATCTAAATTAAAAAAAATTAGGCAATGCCTGCTTTGTATCCTCCTAAAAATATTCCTTCGACAAGTTCTTCCTCGTAAGTATCAATGCCAGTACGTTCTATTATCCTGATCGAAAGCTCATCGGTGGGAACTACCAGCCTCCCTCCTTTTACTTTAAGCTGTTGTTTTAGTGAATCTGGAATCTCGTTCAATGCAAAAGCTATATGAATGCCATCAAAAGGAGCATGATTTGGTAAACCAACAATTCCATCTCTATATAAAACATCAATATTTTTTAGATCCTTATATCTGGACAAGTTTTCCCTTGCCTTTTCCCAAAGCCATTGAACTCTTTCAATGGTATAAACATGCCCTGCTTCTCCTGCAATAAAACCTAAAACCGCTGCAGAATATCCTGTTCCTGACCCGATATCAAGATATTTTTTTCCTAGCTCAGGGTTTAAAAGAGAGAGCATATATGCAATTGTTGTCGGTTTACTTAACGATTCGTTATAACCAAGCTCTATCTCTACATCATCGTATGCTCTATCCTTAAATTTTTCCGGTACAAAATCTGATCTGTCAATTTTTAATAAAGCGTTAATTAAAAGAGGATTTGTTACTATAGGATTTTTACCTTCAGTCAAAACATTTACAAGGTATTCTTTAGACCACCTAAAAAGTGACGCGCCATTTGCACTTAAATTTATCATAAATGTATTTTTTTCTAATATACTATTCAGTATATTAGTTAAAATTGAAAGTAGCAATTATAATTTTGAAGTCCAAAAACATTTAAGTAGGTATGTGGGGCTGAGCCAATCCTGTTACTGTAAAACGATTTGATGAATTGAAGTTAGTAATACAATATAGCCCACTAAAGAGGCTTATTATTTCTTTTTGTTTTCCGTTAAATTAACTGTTTCCTCCAAATGTGCAATCATCTTTTTAAACTCTACTCCTTCTATTTGATGTACCATCGCCCCTTCACGTAGTGTGTCAAAACCCGATATGATGCAGTTAACACAGTGAAGACCGTATTCGTAAAATAAAATATCACCCAAATAAGGATACTTTGCAAGAAGCTCATCAATCTTTATATTTATTGGTATTTTGATTTTCTTTGTCGCTTTTCTAATCATTTATTAAACCTTGCCAGATTTTTTTTACTCTATTTTCCATTACTTTCTTGTTGTATTTTGAAATTATTCCAATATTAACATACTCCCAGTTAAAAATTTGCTTTGCCTCTTCTATAAGATCTTTTTGTTTAATTTTATTTAGTGTTTTTAGATACATTGATGGCGAAAGGTATTGTCCGTTAATCTCTTTTTCCTTTTCTTGGTCTTGTATCCAGCTAACTGCCGATAAAACCGAATCCATTTCCATAAGCATTGTATCTTTGATTTGTTTTTTAATTGTATCCAAAAGATTTGTAGGTGTTTTCCCTTTTTTAAAATTCTCTATACCCGCATATATCTCTTTTAATACTTTGGATAAGTACTTGGGATTAAAAGAAGTTTGCAAACAATTGAAAGAGCGTGTTCCCATATTGTATGTCCATGCCGACACTCCATATACCAGCCCTAACTCCTCCCTTAGTGCCTTCCATAAAATTGATTGCTGGAATTGCGCCGATGCAATACTATCGTTTAACAAACTTAAAATAGTTCTTTTTGTTTGATCGGTAAAGTACGGCTCAAAAGAAGGAAAAGTTAATGTAAGATAACACTGATCTGTTTCGAGCCTTTGCTTGGCAGTTATTTTAAATTTAGAATACTTGGGATATTTTAGACCTACAACACTTTTTGCAGACTTTCTTGTTGATTTTATACCTCCAAAGTATCTGCTTAACTCCTCTTTTAAAGAGCTAAGTTTAAAATTGCCTGCTATAACTATTTCGGTGTTTTGAGGGATATAAAATTGCTTATAGAAGTTTACTAATTGCTTTCTGTTAAAACCTTCTATATTTTTTCTTGTTCCAATAATATCAAAGCTAAACGAGGTTTTTTTTGTTTCAAAACGATTTTCTACTATATTATTGTGAAGGTTGTTTTCCACTATGTCCCGATCTCGCTTTAGTTCATCCAATATAATCTTTTTCTCTTTATTAATACTTTTTTGTGTAAGCCTCGGATTAAAAACAATTTCTGAGTAATATTTAAGTGCGCCTCCAAGATATTGGCAGGGAAAGGTTCCATAAAATACAGTTTTATCTATAGTTGTATATGCATTTCCATCGCCGGAGATAGAATTAATAAACCCATCCAAATCTTTGTATGTTGGAAAAAGTTTAGTACCATTAAAAACAAGATGTTCTAGAAAGTGGGAAATTCCGTTGTTAGATGGATTTTCAATTAACGACCCTACTTTTACCCCAACGCTTATTGATATCGAGTGTATGTTTTGACGCCTAAAAGCTATACAGGATATACCATTTTTAAGTGTAAACTTTTTATATTTTAGCTGAAGTTTTTTAGCCATTCTTAGTATATTATGCCGATATAGGGTAAACAAAGACTATAGTCTTGAAATAAGAGATTATACCACTTACAGAGGCCAATTTTTCAAGGGATTTTGTTATTATTTAGGATATTTACTGTGGTATTATAATGTATATACCCGATACGTCCTAAAACAAGCTATATATCAATAGATAAGATGGTAGCGGGTTTGCGATATTTATTACTAAATTCATATGAGATTAAATGATGCTATTAGAACCTCACTAAAAGCCTTACGTAGACGCAAATTTAGGACTTTTTTAACTACTTTTGCTGTTTTTATAGGAGTTTTTATAATAATTGTTTTGGTCTCTCTCTCCTTTGGTGCCCAAAAAATCTTATTATCCCAAATTACCAACCAGTTTGACTTAAAAAGCATATTTGTACTAAAGTCTGGCACGCTAGATATAAGTTTGTTTTCGACTGTTGCTAAAGATGAAGAGGAGGATAAGGCACGGATAATTAACAATAAAGCAATAGCTGATATAAAAGCTCTTCCTTTTACCGAGATAGTTGAACCTGTTATAGCCTACCAAAACCGAAAGTTTGAGTTCGAAAACAAAGATTTCGATAAAAGAGTTGTGGAAAGCTCGCGTGGAGCCGGATGGAACTTGTCGGAAAACGATCCTGTGTATGGAAAAGTAATGTCGGGTAAAATTTCTAACTTAAACGATAACGAAATAATAATTACTGATACCCTTGCAAGCGCTTATGGGAAACCTATTAATGAATACTTGGGTCAAAAGGTAAAACTGACTTATCAACTTGGACTACTGGGATCACAGGTAAAGCCATCCGAGCCCCGAGAATTTATAATTGCAGGGGTAGTTGAAAATATAAGAGACTATACATACCTAACAAATATAAATATAGCTCTCGAGGATCTTTATACTCGAAACAATTACAGTTCTAAGGACGATTATATTGAAACAGCAGGTTTTCAGGCAGTTTATGTAAAGGCTGTTTCCGAGGATAAAGTTAAGGAAGTTGCCAAAGGTATAAAAGAGATGGGGTTTGACGCAACAACGCTCGAAGATGTATTAACAGTTTTTAATACTTTTTTTAGCATTATTCCTATAATTTTCACTATCGTTGGTCTTATCGCAATCTTTGTTGCGGCTGTTGGAATTATTAACACAATGATTATGTCGGTATACGAAAGAACAAAAGTTATTGGGGTAATGAAATCTGTAGGTGCCAAAAACAGTGATATTTTAACGCTTTTCATTTTAGAAGCAGGGTTTATTGGTTTCTTTGGAGGATTAGCTGCCGTTGTTGTTTCTGCAATATTAATGGAACTTGTTAACAAAACTCTTGTAGATACAGTTCTTCCAAAGCTTGAAATAACAGGTATAGATCGAATTTTTATTACGCCTTGGGAACTTGTTGCCGTTGCAATCATATTCTCCACAATAGTTGGCGTGTTAGCGGGAATTTACCCTGCATTTAGAGCGAGTAGGTTAAACCCTGTTGAATCTCTAAGGCACGAATAAAAAGAATTACTGTTCGAAAATTATTATTCCACTATCAAACCTCTTTACTTTTTGTTGCTTTAAATAAGTAATTATTCTTTAATGAACTAAATTTTTTATCTGGACTTTAATTACCCTTTACTTCTTGAGTTAATTTTCGTACTAGTGTAGCATTTCTTGTTACTTTTTTTAAATGACTATGGATAACAATGTAAAACTGGATACACGGGGTGTTTTACAAAATGCAATACCAGACACAAAAATAAGTGAAGATTATGTGTACGATATTTTACAAAGACTGGTACCAGGTGCAGATGTCGAGAATGTTAAAAAAAAATTTATCATTAAAAAAACAAACAAAGGTTTTTTTTCAACGGTTATAGTTATAGAACTTACTCAGAATCTCACAATCGGCGAACATAACCTCGATGTTGGAACTCATCTTGCGTTAAAAATCCCTAATGACTCAGAGCATAAGGGAACATTTATTCACGAGTATAAAATGTTAAGGCTGGCAAGCGTAACCGGGTTTACACCTTATCCTTTAGGGCAGGATGAGCAATCAAGAGCAATACTTATGTTTTATAAGGAGGGAAAAGCGCTGCTATCTAATGAAGATTATGACTATAAAACTCTTAGAAATATGATTTATCAAATTGCAAAAGCAGTTGATACTCTTTTTACTAATGGGATAATACACTGCGATCCAAGTATGGGTAACATTTTACAAACAGAAAGCGGAGTTTTAATTTTGGATTTTGGTGCAAGTGTTAGTATAACGGATTTAGATCCACATTTTTTGGAAATATCAAGTAATATAAGACCCTTTGGTGTAACCACCGGACAAGTAATACCACTTTTAGGCCTTATTTTTGACAGCGAATACTATAATTCGAAGTTTCGTATGGCACTAACAACTAATAATGCAAGCTTTTTTAATCGTTATAAAGCATTTATGACACTGGTATGGGCATTGCACCTGTTTAATGTTATGCTTGGCACAAAAGGCACAGAGAGTTTGGAAAATTTTTCTATTCCTCTAATTAGTTATAATGGAATTACATGCACAGTCAATTCTAATGCTTCAAAATTTATTGCAAAAAGATTTAATTTGAGCGAAACCAATGTAAAAGCTTGGCTCCAAAACATTGCCGATTTCGCAAACGAAATTGTTAATCTGGAATCTTCCAGTTGGTCATTTACGGTTCAATCAATTCTCTCGGGATTATTTTTTGTTGAAGGGTAGGTTTAATCACTGTCTAATACAAAATATTTTTTAACAATGATTAAACAAAGTACTTTTGCAAAATTCTATTTAGCTGTTTAATATATAGTAAATTTATTTTGTGCCTTAAGATAAATAAATGGGCTCTAGACTAGTATCTGATATACTAAGGTATGGAAAAGATAATACAGTATAGCAGATTAAGTAGTTTCAAGATCAAAAAGATAGTTTGGCATTTT
>JAMQHH010000016.1 GCA_025993875.1 Candidatus Dojkabacteria bacterium | reverse complement strand
ACTAGTAGAAGGAATACATCAAACCATAAATTACTACAACAACGAAAGAATACATTCCAAACTTAAAATGCCTCCTACTAAATTCAGAAAACTTTATACAACTAGATCTATCTTATCCACATAACACCTGTACTAAAAAATGGGGTCTTGACAAACCTTAAAAGGTTCCTTATATTTATATTGCATTTTGCCGTTGTAGAGGGTTATATCACCAAAGATGTATTTCATTAAGCCACTTACATCTTCTGGACCGAGAACATCGTAAATCTCGTCAGCATATTGGGCAACTAAATAAACAAGAGTACCAACCTGATAATACTTATTGCTGTCTTTGTTCAATTTCTGAATCTTTTCTTTTTCTGCCATAG
The DNA here is from genome assembly GCA_025993875.1 of Candidatus Dojkabacteria bacterium. Taxonomy (GTDB): domain Bacteria; phylum Patescibacteriota; class Dojkabacteria; order J137; family J137; genus JAMQHH01. Next base: position 39,995 of record JAMQHH010000016.1, on the reverse strand, counting down.
CTTTTAGTGTAACAATTATTATATTTTACACTGTACAGTTTACGGGGGTCACGTTAGTCCCTTTTTTCGGAAGAAATTTAATAGTGAACGAAATAGAATACAATGCCTCAACAGCAAGTTTATAGCTTTGTGAGGTGTTTGGGTCTCCGCTGCCTTCGATCGCAATAAATTGCATTGAAGGCACTTCGATAATCGAAGGCTCTTTAGCGGACGGAGAATAAAGCGATTTATTGTCTTTAATAAAATTTAGTTTGCCCATTTTTTAAAATTTAAACAGATATATTTTAATTATACTTCTATACAAAAAAAATTCCAAAGACGATGTATAATCTATTCATAAATCATTCTACAAATATATGGTCGCAATATTAAGCGAAGGTCTGAAGGAAGGCTTTGGGGGGACATCAAAGATCGCGAAGACTTCACGAGGAGGTTTTGCCATTACACAAAGCCATTACGAAGGTGTTAATGGAATTTACCACGACGAGTGGGTAAGTGGTGGGGGGCAAGAACTTGGAACAACAGAAGACGGGAAATCTTTTACACGAACATATGTAGGAAATGTTGTTGCACACAAAAAGCTGGAGGCATTGGGAATATCAGAGAACGACGTGATGGCTGTACTTAAAAAGGTGATTATTGAAAACGGCGATAAAATTAGACTGGATAGCGATTTTGTAATATCACTAGATGATTGGCGTTATACTTATACAGTAACTTACAAACGAGAAGACCCTTATATTATCAACGGAATCGAGGAGATTTTTTATAAAGGTCACTCAGTTTTTGTACATACATTTGGGATAAGCAGAGTGATCGAAAGCTAAATCTTATTTTTTAATATTTGACTCATGTATCATGCAATTATCATTAACAAACAGTTTGTAGACAGCAATTATCCTAATACAAAAGATGTATTGGCGAAGAAAGTTGATGGGGATTGGGAGATTTTTGGAGTAAAAGTGGAAGATAGTGAACTGGATGCCTTTATTTCAGAAGTCCAACAAAATATGAGACCAAATGAAACCTGGTACGCACACGCTTATAACGATAACGAAATGTTTGTTATCTTCAAAAATAAGGTATTTAAGGTTACTCCCCATCAATCATCATGGACTCCAGTCTTTGAGTACGGAAAGTCCCTTGGTATTCCAGAAAAGCAATTAGACTTCTGGCCCAACAGGTTTCAGGATGAAAGGCACTACTTTAATTAAGTAAAATATGATCAGTAACATTTCTGTCCAAAACGATATTAAACTTTCACAGTTTTATACCGATGCATTTAAGCAACTGAATGGATTTTACCAGTTAAATTGTGTTTAGAATAAACCAAATATCTTTATTTTAAACACCAAAGAAGATGTTTTGCTGTGTAAAAAAGAGATGGGGTTATCTAAATACAAAAGCAACGATCAATTTGTGAAACTATTCAAAGAAATTTATATGCTTAAATTATCTTACCCTGCTTTTAACAAATTATTGTTAAATATAAATAGCAACATATAGCATCTATATACAATATCCTGTTAGATGATCTTCTCCGCTACCATCACATTTCAAGCCAACAAAACAGCTATCACCTCCCCCTACTCCCTGGCTATAGACATAACACTTTTCCCCTTCCTTGCTACATGTTGTTACTATGAGGTTATTGCATGTACTCACAGGAGTAGGTGAAACAGTGGATTGATTATCGAAAAAATCTAGGATCATATTTGAAATTGCCGGTTCAGTTGCAATGTTTTCGGAATCCTTTATTACAGTCCTAGAAGACTGTACAAGAGCTAAAACCATCACCGCAATTCCTATCACAACTATTACAATTAAAATCATTATAGTCATAATATTTTTTTTACTGACTTCCGATTTAAGTGATGGCAATATATTGTCCATAAGCGAAATTTAAACAATATACTGTATTATAGTAGAATATAATGTACATAGATATATCTAACTGACTTTTTAGCAAAAGCTGTATGCCAAAGCGAGTAATAGTGAGCGATAAAATGCAAAAAGAATATGAATATTTCTTGGTTGAACCCATAGGGAAGAACTTTGATTTGGATTTTAACCCGGATTTATCGCCAAAAGAGATGCTTTCGATAGGAGTATTTGGAGGTAAATACCTAACCGATTGTGTTAATGAATTTCCAAAAGACTGGTTTATTACAGCAAAACTTTCTCCTCTTAAAAAAGATCCTTTGCTAAATTACTACAAAGTTAACGCCGGCCAGCCTTTAAAAGTTTGGCAGCAAAAAGGTTGGATCAATCCCGACGATCCAAGAGGATGGTTTCAATGGTACTGCCGTTATTATATGGGTAGAAGGCACCCCGACGACGCTCGTCAAATAAAAAGATGGAAAGCAATGAAAAGGCATATTGCTCAGGTAAAGAAGAACTGTATGTATATAGGAGACGCAAGCTGCAGACCTGTACAAAGGCAGGCGCTTTTGCACTGGGCATACGATAGCAGAAAGATTTGAATGTCATGTTATTATTGTTCTATGGCACTAACATACTCCTCCCTCTCTAACATACTGCCGTTAAATCCTGCATGCAATCTATAAGCCATAACCTCGTTTTCCTCCCCTAAATATAGTCCGTATTTAATAATACCGTCTATAGTAAATGTATTGTCTTCTGATAGTGGGTAAGATGTATTTTTACCTATTATCTCCACATAGGGTGGTTGTGGATTGCCATGCCTATCGTTGTAGTAATACAAATTAACAGGGAACCGGCTTAATTCAAGCTCTTCAAAAACCTTATCCCATTGTTCCCTAGTAACGCTTGCATCGGCAAATGCCAATAATTCGCATGTTGTAAAAAATCGATTATTATAAACATCTCTACTTTGCTTATCCACAATAAAATATATATTTACCGAATACTTTATAAAAAATATCCCCTTGTATTCAAAAATAGGGTAATACTTATTATCATAAAATGCATAATCATTTGTTTTTTGAAACCCAGGTAATTTTTTACGTTCAAAATTAACTCTTAGATTTAGGTTTTGCCGATAGGCTGGAAGATTACCTGGAGTTAATAGTGATAGATAAATTAGAGAGTTTGGTTGGTCAAAACAAAATATCCCATCTAGGCCCTTTAAGGCGAAATATCTTTGTTGTGGGATTGAAAGAATAAAAACCTCTCCATTGATAACGATATAAAGAGTCTCTCTTGTAATCCCATAATAAAGATTATTATCTTCATCTAATACATCCGGACCATTAAAAACATATTGGATTTGCGCATCCCGAAATGAACTACCTCTTCCTTTAAAAAGTGTAACCTCTGTTAACCTTCCGCCTTTTATTATCTTTAGAATTGGCCTGTTATTCAAAGGTTCAATTAGATCAACGCCATCCATCATTTCCATTGGTCTATCGATTAAATTATAAGGGTTTTCAGAGACAATTGCTGTTTGTAAGCCTGGAGGAGACTTTAATGCCCATTCTGGTGAAACTTTATTACTTGGCGGTGGCTTAGGAAAAGCCAGCACTGGGTATTCAGCTTTTTTCGTTTCCGACTTTCTTAATTCAGAAATTCTTTTTTTACAATCCAATAAGTGTTCAAAAAGATCGGCAATGGAATGCAAAACACGCATTAATTCGGTTAAAGAAAATTCGAAATCAAGAGTTTTCCCGTCAACATTCTCACCCGTAGGAATCCAGCTCTGCTTTACCCTTGCCAGCTTCTTGGCATGTTTATAGTGATCGGAAAATTCCCAAAGTTTAATCTCCACAAGAAAGAATTTAAAATCGTCTTCACTTTTAACAGGATCTCTTGATAATTTAGAAACCAATTCGGAGACAACAATAATGTTTAATACCCACTGCAGTAACTCGCCGGCCGATAGAGTTAGAATACCGCCTAACATCCCGCTTTTAAAATCTCTTATCCTCACTTCGGTAATTTTTCCATTTTCATCTCTTACTACTTCTATTTTATCGAACCTGATATCGATTGTTACTCTTTCCAGGGGCTTTTCGGGGTTAAAAAAGAGCTTCGCTTTAACACTTACTTCAGAATATGTTTGCAAACCCTCGTTGTGTTCTTTTGCACTTCTTGTCGTTGCAATTTTGTATATTATGTCATAAAGATTTTCGGTATATAAAAGTTCTTGCAGCTCTTCGTCCGTAAGACCGGAAAAATTCTTTGAAAACTGCATTTTACATATAATAATTCCGAATTCCTCACAGAATAGATCAATAGAATCGCTATCCTTCACCTTTTGCAAAAACTCTTCAAAAATATCTAAAATATATCCAGGAGTTGTTTTGTACTTTCTTTCTAAGTTCTCCCGAATATTGATTTGCTGATTTTGCCTTAAAAAAAGCCAGTCCTCAATTAAATTTTCCTGCATATGAAAAATAATCCCATACCAGCCCAATATGGCAAGATATAAACCCTCTATTTGTTCAAATTCACAATCCTGCTCTCCTATCATTTTTTTTTCTATGGCAATTTTTATTCGCCTTAATATGTCTTCTCTATCTTCTCCCGACGGTAAACTAAGATTATCTTTACGAGAGTCCTCTTTTTTTAAACTACCTGGATTAAAATTCTTTGCTATATAATCTAGAAACGAAGCTATTGCGTTGGCAATACTTTGTTTAGGAAACCAATAGTCTAATGTAGTATCATCTTTGTCAGGATTCCATTGTAATTGATGGCCATGTGGCACCATCATTTTAAAAATCTCTGCCAAAAAAGATAACGAAATACCCATTGTTTGGTCTCTTGTCTTGGGAGAAACATCTTCTGTAACATGGGGGCGAAATTGGGAAGGTTCCGAATAGATTTGGCCTTTTTGGCCTAGCATGTTTGGCTACCCATAAAAGCAAAATTTTTACTTTTTTAAGGCTACCATAATTAAATAACAGAAAGAAGCAAAAAAATTTTATGGGATAAAAATTTAGTGCCAAATTTGTAATTTTCGACCTTTAAGTCACATTAGTTGCTTGCACAGGATATAACATAAATGTAAACTGTTTTAAGAAAACGTTTTTATTTACGTTAGGTTTGGTGTGTCGTTTAAACCAAAATTATGAAACTAGTACTTATTGATGATAATTTTGCAATAAGGTTTATTCTTAAGTCTTTGCTTGCTGAGCAATTTCCCGGAATAGAAGTTTTTACCGCACAGGATGGTGTACAAGGGCTGGGTTTAATTTTTGCCACCGACCCAGAGGTTATAGTAATTGATGCAACCCTTCCTAAATACAGTGGCCGCGAGGTTCTTGATTTTATTATAAGCAGTCAAAGGCTAAACAGCCGAAAAGTTATTGTGCTCACCGATGGCTCTTATAATATAAAAACCCAATTTTCTCAAAATTTTTCTATCATTGAAAAAAAAGACTCGGGATTTTTAAATAAATTTCTATCCTGCATGGGAAAGCAAGCAGGATTGTTAACTATTGGTTCGAAATATAAACTTTTTTTTAGAACAACTTTGCTAAACTTGTCTAACAAGAGAGATATTATTAGATGGAGAATGGGAAAAACTTTTTTAAACAAGGTTTTTCTGTTTTTCCCATGGATATTAAATGAGATCGTTAGTAGTTTAAATTTGGCAATTTTATTGGTAACTACACATAAAGGAAAAGATGCCAATATAGCTCAATCCGAAGAAGATCTTAAAAAATTTCGCGTTCAAGTATATCCTACTTTGGTTGCACTAATTGCTGGTGTTTTTATTCTGATATGCCAGGTTGCTCTTTTTATTGCCGGAGGCATTGTAATATTTAACAATGTAAGAATAGAAAGCGTATTTGCAGATTTTTCCCGGGAAGTTTATATCGATTTGGAAAAAAGTGAATTTGATTCTGCCCTAATCGAAATAGTCGATGGAAAACTTCAGTTAAAGGAACAGTTTGATCCACAGGAAATTTTAGAATTAGATAGTTTAGACAAAGAAATACCGTCGGAGGAATTATTCGGATTAGAAAATTTATTAAATACAGATCTCAATCCCTCTGAACCTGCAGAAATAATAGAAAATTTATCAAATGAAGCTCTAGAAATTGAAAGTTCAGAAGAACAGATTGAGAGTTCTTCGTTACCCGATAATATTATTGAAACAAGCCCGGAAGTAACTGTGATCCCAACAGAACAAGAAGTGCCTATAAGCGGTAGTGTTGAAGGTAAATCTATTGAGCTTGTTTCTAAAGGCTACACTACTACAAGCCCCTATGTTATTTTTACAGAACCTATTATATTTTCCTCACTTGCAGGAATACTAGATAGTACTTACACTAGCTTAAATAATCTAACTATCGAAACAAATCAATCTCCACTTTCAACAGTGACATACCAATTTTCTCCCGATAAAACACATTGGTATTATTACGGGTTAAGTGGATGGGAGAAAACCGAATCTGGCTGGGCAAGCTCAAATTTAGCAAAAACTGTCTCGGAAAAAATGAACGAGCTAGGCACAATTATTGGAGGCAACACTCTTTATGTAAAAGCATTCTTAAATTCCGATGGGAAAACACCCACATCACTATCCTCTTTGTTAATTGAACGAGAATTACAGGTTGTTTATGCAGTAGAAGATCCGACAGTAGTAGAAAAAGAAAAACAAAAAGTTGAAGTCTTTAATTTAGAAGAGCCGGTATCGTATGAACAATTTGCCGAAACACCAGTTTCGTTTATAACAGAGATAGATTTAGCCGATAGTGCTATAGACATTCCTTTTCCTGTAATTTTTCAGGCATCGTTTGCAAACGGCAACAAGGTTGTTTACGGAAAAACATCCCAGATAATTATTGATGAATTACTCCATAGATTTTCTGTAAAGATCTATTACGATTCAGGTGAATTTATTGGCGAAGCAGAGATTAAAAATAATGTAAGAGGAGAAACAGTATTTATTTTAAGATCGCAAAATAGGCCAGGGGGGTATGTTTACGCCGAAATTGAACTTTTAGATAAAGACGGGGCAGTTATTAAAAAAGTGCGATCTCAGGTTATGGAAAATTCTACCTTTACAGTGGATTCTACAGGAGATGAAGCCGACGATACCCCGGGTGATGGTTTATGTGCCACCTCCATAGCAACATGTACGCTAAAAGCTGCCATTAATGAAGCCAACACACTTATTGGCAGTGATAACATTTACTTTAATATTCCCCAACTTGATCCGGGCTATAGGGACTATGATGATCCCACTACCCCAGGTTCCGGCGACGGTACAGGTGGCGATGATTATTGGACAATAGAAAGTTCGGGCTTTGATGCAATTTCAGAATCAGTAAATATTGATGGATCTACCCAGACAATAAATGTTGGTGATTTTAATATTGACGGTCCTGAAATTGAAGTGAGCATTTTTACGCCAGGAATTCCAATATTTAATTTAAATGGAGCTGATAACACAACCATTAAAGGTTTTGCTCTAAACAATTCTCACTCTGCAATCTGGATTCCGTCTGGAGTTAATATTAGTCATGTTTGGGTTTTAGAAAATTACATTGCATTGGACCCAAGGGGAATCGGATTTAAGTATTTTGAAAACAATGCATCTTCTACAAGACCTGGTTGCATAACTTACGAAGGAACAGCTGGTGTGACTATTTCTAATTTTCATTTGTTGAATAACATAATAGGACAACCTTTTTGCCTAAGGCTAGACTCAACTCCTGAATCGTATGTGTTAGCCAGTGAGATAAAGGGAAATTACTTTGGTCTCAACAGACTTGGTCAAGCAGGAACAGGATTCGGCTCGAACCCCGCACCAACATTTAACAACATTTCTCAGCTGGAAATCGGAGGATCGGTTATAGGCGAGATGAATATTTTTGCGGGTAATGCTACCGGGGAAAACTCTACTTTTCTTGGCATAGTGTCCACAGATTCCATAAGTGATTTAACCATTTCCCATAACTATTTTGGACTAGACCCAACAGGGCTGCTCGAAAGATCAGATAATATTAGTTTTGCAATTTTGATATCTGCGAATCAGGCATCAAATATTAATATTGGCCCGGACAATGTGATAAGCGGGCTGGTTTGTTCTAATTGTTCTTCCTCTGGTATCAATGTAGCAAACAATTCGGGTATTGATTCAAATTTTTCCAATTTTGTTGTTAATGGCAATACTTTTGGACTTGTTGCAGATGGGCTCACCTCTTCAACAATATCGCTTGGAAGTGGAATTACATTGACCGGACCTCTTGGAGGGATGGAAATTTCCGAAAACTTTTGTGCTGGAGGTATCAGTGCGGGATGTATATTTTTTGATGCAGATGCTTCTAATACTACCATTTTGGGAAATGTTTTCGGGCTAAATACTGCATTCGCCCCAGTATCCATTTCTCCGGGAGTCAATGAAGATGCAGGCATATCCTTTACGCAAAACGCTCTATCCATTTCGGATATTAGCATTGGGGATGGGAGCTTGGCAGGTAGAAATATATTTGGCGATTTAGATGTTGCAATATCTTTTACCGGTACTGATTCCTCTAGCCTCGACAATTTAACGATAAAAGGAAATTACTTTGGACTGGATAACACCGGCTCTATTGCGAGAGAAAACGCAGGAGTCAATATTTATATTAGTTGTCCGGGAAGCTGTACCAACATATATATTGGGGGAAGCAATCCTGACGATGGCAATGTTATTTCTAATGGTCTTAGAGGAGTGCACTTTTTAAATGCCACAGGGCTTTCTACAGTCTGGGACGATATTGAGATAAAGGGAAATATTATTGGTTCCAACGAAGAAGGAACCGTAAATTTTGGAAATAAAAGGGGAGGAATAGTTTTTCAAACTTCTCAGACAACCGTTACCGGAAATTTTCTTGTTTCGGGAAATCTAATTAGGTTTAATAACCAAGAAGAGAGTGAAAATGCCTACGGATATTTTACTTCATATGGTGGAATACAGTTTCAAGCCTTACTACATTCTAATCAGCTTGTGGTAGAAGATAACGATATATCAGATAACAAAGGTGACGGTATTTTAATTTTAAATCACCCCGGGTTTGGTGTTGTTGCGGATTCTTCCACAAACTGGCCAATAATTCGTAATAATATCATTGGAGCAGGAACGGGAAGGGTAATTGCCGGACTTCCCCTTGGAGGGAATTTAAAAAACGGGATAGGAACATTTACAGCAGTTAGTCAGTTGTATGGAAACACTATTAAGGGCAACAACCAATATGGGGTGTTTAGTTTTGGGTACCATCTTGACCCAAATATTTATATGTTTGATGTAAGTCCATCGAGACTTTTAATTGGTGGAACGACTACTTTAACTGGATCGCTCTGCAATGGATTGGAAGCTAATTGTATTTCTGATAACGGCTGGGGTGGTATTATCAGTATTGATTCGCTGCCGGCAAACGAATCGACACTTTTTAATGATAATGATTTTAGTACAGGAAATGGAAATAACGAAAATATTGTTCAAAGCTGGAGCGGTTTTTTTGAACTTTTTTCGGGAAACATTAGAAGAACTGACCTAGCAGACGAATTTATAAGTCTAAGTATTCCATCTACAAATATTGTTCAACAAAGTCTAGATCCATCGTCCAGGGTGCAGACATTAGGGAATTTTAAACAGGACTGTTCTTCTGCAGGATATTGCCCAGCTTCGGGCGCAACCAGTGGAGAACTAAACAAATCTGCAGTATTTGGATTAAATCCATTACCATTAGGGGTTTACAGTTGGGCGCTTTTACGCGGATCATTTGTAGAGTACATTATTAACCAGACAGGTACGAAAACCTACTATTCTACATACAAAATTGACCAAAACCATATAGCGCAAGCTGAGACTTTTACCACAGACGGAAACTCTACAAGTCAGCCTCAAACTCTTACTGATAGGGCTCACCAGTGGGCCTATAATCCAGCTGCAACACGCGATTATGCCACCAATAGCTTAGGAGGCGGAACGGCAATAGAGCTGGAAATGGTAGATGCAAACCCAGTTTGGAATGGTTCACAGTGGATAATAACTGTAGATACTACACTTGTTGAAGATAATGTATCTTTTCTAGGGTTTGACGACGGAGCCGGCAGCTACTCGGGAGGAGGTGTAAATGGACCGGATGGAATTGCAAACGGGAGAACTTCATATTTAGAAGCTGCCTATGTTGCTAGCATTTTTTCAAATCCGGTACAAATTGTTTTTGATCCAATCACCACACCTGATGCACCTTACCCAATTACTTTAACTGCTCCTGTAAACGGGGCAACTGTATCGGTAAACCTCCCTACTCTATCTTGGACTGCATCGACAGACCCATGGATAGGTTCGTACGACATATATTTAAACGGGAATCATTTAGCCTCTGTTTCCCACCCTGTTACAGCATACTCATTAACAACAGATCTGGCTCCGGGTAATTATACATGGTACGTTGTAGCCAAAAGACTAAATCACTCTCAAAGCGCTATATCGGCAACAAGCATTTTTGCAGTAAGTGATTTCTCTTTTCCAATAACATTAATTTCACCAAATAATAATGTAGCACTCACAAATTCTCCCGTTCTTGAGTGGCAGGCATCTACCGATGCTTTAATATCAACATATGAAATATATTTAAACACTACCTTTCTGGCAACAGTTGCTCACCCAACTACAACTTATACTTTAACAAACACCCTTGCCTCCGGAAATTATACCTGGCACATTGTTGCAAAAAGAGCAAACAATTTTCAAAGCGGTATTTCCGAAACCAGAGTATTCACTTTTAGTTTTCCGATTACTCTTGTAGCACCATTGCACCTTGAATTTGTTACTTCGTTTCCTACACTCAAATGGCTGGAGTCTACAGACCCTCTTGTAACAGGTTACAAAATACTTGTAAACGGCAGGGAAATAGCGCAAGTGGAAAGTAGTGTTTTACAATACACTCTTTCAAACCTGCATGCTAAATCGGGACAAAACATATGGCAAATTATTAGTGTTAAAGCAGATAATTCGCAAAGCGGAGCATCCGAAATCAGGGAATTCACATTAAATATTCCTGTACCAACAGAGTTAAACGACGTTCCTATTATACCTATTTCTTTAACACAAACCGGTAGATCTGCAACTACTCTTACTGTTATTGATACTGTTGTAACTGCTTCTCCAATTTTGGTTGCTGTTTCATTAAGTGCTATAACAGGAATAGCTTTATCTAGTGGCGGCCACCAGTTTTTAAAAGGTTTAATGGTGCTGGGTCTTTTAATTCCACGAAAAAGAAAATACTGGGGAATTATAGTCGATTTATCTCAAAATAAACCAGTACCTTTTGCAAACATTGTTGCAAAAAATTTAGCAAACTCAAATGAGATTTATAAATCTGTGTCCGACACTGAGGGAAAGTATTTTATAAAAGTGTTAAATAACGGAAGTTACAAACTCGAAGTTTCCTCTGGCGGGTATTTTCCTTTCGAAACGGCGATTAATGTAACTAACGGAGCAATAATATCCGATATTGCGTTAACAAAACTAGAAAATATCTCTTTATTTAGTAGATTTAAAAAATTATCTTACTATTCCAAAACAGAGATATTTAATTTTATTAAGATTGTCCTAGGTATACTCATTTTATTTGGATTTGGTTATACAGTTTCATCAACGCTTGTATCCTTTTCTACTATTAATCTATTGCTTTTATTGTTGTACATTTTTATTATTGCACTAAATATTCCCGTTTTTCTTAATATGGGGAGAATAAAAGAAGGCAGAGTTATTAAAGCTGTCGACCAATCAGGCATACAGGGAGTTGTGGCAAGGTTGTATAACAGAAAATTTGACATTGTAGACGTAAAAATATCAGGTAAAGATGGTTCAATACGCTTTAATGCCGCCAATGGAACTCACTTTATTAATTGCTGGAAACAAGGATACAGACTGGATCAACTAAAAAATAAAGTTGTCGAAAAAGGGTTGCTAAAAATTGCAGAGGTAGATATTACAAACAAAGGGGTTGTTTCAAATGTATATTTATCTGAGAATCTGCCAGAAAATCAATCTTCCGAAAGCATTAACCAAGAGGTAAATAAATTTTTTCTTAACAATTAGTAGCAGTCTTACTGAATATAACCGCTCTATCTGCTCTACTCCCATCATTATTTAGACATACTGCGCAATCCGGCCCACCTCCATGAGAACCCCTTTATTATTGCCTTGCATGCTTTACAGATTTTGTTGAGTTGAGCTCCTATCAGATCGATATTACAAATGTCTTCTGTAAAGTTAAATTACCATGCCGCGTTGCGCCTGCAAGTAACTTAATTGCAAAGATGTTAGTTGGTTTGCCATTAATCCAGGGAGTTGAAAGCGAAAAGGTTTTTAAAAATTTTTCTCTTAACAAGTATGGTTGTTTAATTATAAAATTTATACAGTTATAATTTTTTATGACTAAGAATAAAACAGCTCCTACCGAAGTTAATGTAGCCGATTTTATTAACGACTTTGCAGATTCGGAAGCAAAGCGAAGAGATAGTTTTGCGCTTGTAAAATTAATGCAGGAGATTACCGGTTTTAAACCTGTAATGTGGGGTTCAAGCATTATTGGGTTTGGTATGTATCATTACAAGTACGACAGTGGACACGAGGGAGATGCGCCGATACTTGGGTTTTCTCCACGAAAACAAGCATTGTCTCTTTACGTGTTTACAGGTCTAAAAGAGCACCTGCCTTTACTCAAAAACCTTGGAAAGTTTAAAATGGGGAAAGTATGCATATATGTTAAAAAACTTTCCGATATTAACCTAGAACAGTTAAAAAAAATTATGAGTGCAACAATCGAATTTTTAAAATCAAAATATTAAATTAATTAATTCTTATTACTATTTATATGAAAGGATTTTTCGGAGAGATTGAAGAGCTTACTCTTCAAAACCAGAATTTTAGAAAGGTTTTATATACAGGTAGGCATTCTCAGCTTGTTTTAATGAGTTTAAAGCCGGGTGAAGAAATCGGTTTAGAAACTCACCAAGATAACGATCAGTTTTTTAGATTTGAAAAAGGAGAGGGCAAGGTGATAATTGACGGAAATGAATATCCAGTAAAGGATGGGTCAGCAATAGTTGTGCCAGCAGGAGCAAAACACAATGTGATCAATTCCTCTACTCAGTTTGATCTAAAGCTTTATACAATTTATTCTCCCCCGCACCACAAGAATGGTGTAACGAGATTAACCAAAGAGGAGGCAGAGCAAAGCAGCCCTGACTTTGACGGGTTAACAACTGAGAGTGCTCCTAACGAAGGGCTGTAGAATGAAAAGATACTTACAGCTTTATCGAGAAATTTTTCCTTCGTTGATTGCAATGCTCATTGTTGTTTCTCCACTTATATTATCGAGTAATATTAAAGATTTTACCGCGACATCGTTTAATCTTTTTTCTTTTATTTTTAAATTTTTTAGTTCCTCAGGCATTGGTTACGAGCTGCCTAAAGTTTCTTTTATATTATGGGGGGCAATTTTAATATCCATAGCATATATTGTTCCGGCCATTTTATATAATTTAAAAAGTCTCAATCCTCTTGCACTTAACAAAAGCACTATAATAACGGGACTTTTAGTGGCGAGTCTATTGGCAACAATTATTTTTTTGCCCGAACTATACCGCCAAACTGCAATTAATGGGAATTCTTTTAGGGACCAGGGTGTTATATTTTATTTTACTCTGATTGTTTTTGGATATTTAACATTTAGTCTTTTTACAAAAGATAAAGCTACACTTATTGCCAAATCATTTATTTTAGGTTGTGCAATACAGGCAATTATAGCTTTTAACCAGGTTTACTATTTTTTTCAAAACAACCAAAATGAACTTTTTGGGAAAGGGCTTTACATTAACGGGAGCTTTGGTCAATCAAATTTTTTTTCGGGTTACATAATTATTGGACTATTTTTTTCTATCTATTTTTTTATTAAATCAAAGATCTCAGGTAAAGTTCTTTATTTTATATTAATTGTGTTAAGCCTAATACCGTTAATATTTTCTCTCTCTTATTGGGGAATAATTTCGGCTGCCTTAGGAGCTCTTTTACTAATTTTTTACGAGGTTTTGGTTAGATTTAAAAAACCAAAAGCATTTACGGCAAGTTTATGTGTTCTAACTGTGGTTACTGTTATCTTGTTTATTTTTCTTTTTCGCTATACTGCCGAGATTGAATTTTTAGAAGGATTTAAACTTAGGCCGGAGATATGGGACTCGATTCTAAAAATCTTTTTGGGAGGCGCCATACCTATTGGTAACTTTATTTTTGGCTACGGTTTTGATACGCTACGACTTGTTTTTGTCGATTTCGGTTTTTTAAGCTTAAACCGTGTAGATAGAGCTCATAACGTTTTTTTAGATGTGCTATCGCAAAATGGAGTATTGGGGATAATAATCTTTTTTACATTTATTGCGTACATTTTCCAAAATATTCAAAAGCTTTTTTACAGTAAGATTACCATTTACTTTTCCCTTATAACCTTGCTTTGGATTTTTAGAAGTGTTGTTAACGAAAGCGGAGTTGTAAATATTTTACAGTTTATTATTTTAATTGCCATTACCCTAAAGTTACAATCACATCCGTTCGATAGAATCGATACCTAAAAAATAGAGGCCATCTTCCAAATAAAGTGCTGTCAATTTACAAAGCCCTAATCTAAAAGCTTTAATTTGGGGGCTCTCCGCTTGTAAAACCGGATGCGAATCGTAAAAGTCATTGTAAAGCTTTGATATAGAGTAAAGTGTCTGACATATTTTATAAGGTTCTCTCGTTATAGCAGCATCTTCGATTACAGTTTGAAACTTTACAAGTTCAATTAGCAGATCCCTTTCTTTCTCGGAAATTTGTAAACTAGTTATTATATCTGTTACCTGGGCATTGCTATTATTAATTATCGATTTTGCCCTAACTAAAGTGTACAGGATATATGGCCCCGAAAAACCTTTTAAAGATAGAAACTGGTCGGGATTATAGTTAAAATCCTCATGCAGTTTATGGCTTAAGATTAAAAATTTTAATCCTGCCAATCCTACATTTTTTGCAATCTCTTCTTTTTCTTCCTCTGCGTATCCCTTACTTTCTGAGATCCTTTTTTTAGCTTCTGCAAAAACTTCGTTTAAAATATCCATTCCTTTTACCGTATCGCCCATACGGGAACTGAATTTTTGCCCGCTTTCTCTTAGCATCCACCCAAAAGGTATATGAATATATTTTCCATTAAATTTTTCATCGATTAGCTCTAAAACTTTTATAACAGCTTTAAAATAATCTTTTTGCTCTACAGATGTAGTTATGTAGCCTTTTGTTAAATTGGGAAACTCGTCAAATTTTCTAACTGCAAGTCCCAGATCTTTTGCGGAATATGTAGGGTTTCCTTCACCGGTTTGAAAAACCCAAGTTTTTAAATCTTTTTTAATTTTTTCTCCTTCAAAAATCCATGCACCGTCACTTTTCTTAAATATTTTGTCCTTATACTTATCTACAATTGCAATAGCATCTTTATATACCTCACTCTCAGGATAGCTTTTATCAAAATTAATATTTAAGACCTCCCAAACTAGTTTTTGATGCTCCAGGCTATAGTCTCTTAGCTTTTTATATACCTCTAATTCAAAACAATTCTCTCCTTTATAAATCAATTTGTTTATCTCTCTAATCTCTTGTTCTGATTTTATATTTTCTTTAAACTCTTTAGCTCCAAAAACATAACACTCATCTATGTATTGCATTCTTTTATGAGGATGCCAGCTACTAAATCCGCTAGGCTCCCCCTTTTGTATAAATCCCCAGGTACATTTGGCAACGTGCATCCCTACATCGCCAAAATAATTTACTCTTACAACTTTTTTTGAAATGTATTGAAACAGTCTGGCTAAAGATTCTCCTGTTATTGCACTTTTTAAATGCCCTACATGGAAGGCCTTATGTGTATTAGGTTGCCCAAACTCAATCATAACCTCATTATTAGTTTTATCTTCATCGCCAACATTTAATGTATCAATTTTATCTTTAATTCTGGTAGCTTGCTCCGATTCCAACATGCTTATTAAATCAGCTAATAAAGAGGAATCTGAAACACTAATATTTATGTATCCTCCTGCTGATTTTAAGTTAAAACCCAAACCTTCTTTGTTTAAATCAATTACCTTAGAAACAATTTGATTAGCAACTTCTACCGGCGAGATTGATTTTTTTTTAGCAACAATAAAAGCAACAGTAGTTTTATAGATTCCAAATTCTCTTTGCTCTTTAGGTATAAATTGAATAATATCCAGATACTTTATTTCACCACTAATATCGGGATACAAGTCTTGTATTGCATCGTTTATGCTTTTTTTAATTAGAAATGTTAGGAGAGTTTTATTCATAAAAAATTTTTATTGAATATTATACCACTAGAGGCCAACCCTAAGACGGGTTATAAGTTTTTGCACTTGGTTAGGTTTTTCTTTTATAACTTTTTTTTGTGCGGGAATAGATTGCTGAGTATCTACTTTGTAATTATTAAGATTATCACTAGAACTAAAGCTAAATATATTAGGCAAATAATCTATAACACCGTCGTACTGCGGGTTTATATTTAAAATGTAGATATTTTTATCTGTTGCTCCCCAGTATAATTCGATCGGTCTTTTTAGAATTTTTTCAATCCTTTCTCCTAAACCTAAAATCAGTTTCAATTTGTGTATATCCAACTTAGGCATTTTTTGCCATTCAAAACTAACCTCCATGCTAGATAGCTTTCCCTTCGAAAGAAAATACATTTTTTCCTGCTCTACTACCATTTTTTCTTTTAGCTCCTTAGTTTTTTTATCAAAAGAATATGTATCGAATTTGGAATTTACATTATGTAAAATACCGTAATTAGCTCTAATTTCGAAATCGGTTACATAATTTTTATCGAAATAATGAAAAAACGATCCTGTAACGGTAAAAGGTTTAATTAATGACAAAATAACATAGTTGTTTCGATCCCAAAGCTCGGGATTTTTAAATGTATCTATCCAAAAATTTTTTAGTAAATAGATAAACTCTTTGTACGAGCTCATAAAAAAAATTCTTGAGTAACGCTGGAACTCACCATTATAAAAGCTAACTTTGAAGTATAAATTTGCATTTTGTAAATATAACTTTTGCAGTTCAGATTCGATCTCGTTTGGAAGTAAAAAGTGCCCGATAGAATTTACTTCTTTGTTTTTCTGGCAAAAATCAGTCCAGGCTCTGCTGTTTATAACCAAAGCTCTATAATTTGCTGGATTATAATTAGACATGCAAAGTGTAACCTTACTTAAAGCAGGTTTTAAAGAAAGCATATCAGAATAATACCTTGCCATGGGAACATATATAATCCAAATTCAGTATATCAGAATTTTTACTTTGTTAAACCAAGGTTTTTTAATCCCGAAGTAAGAGCACTCTTATCTGTAAAAGGGTATTCGATTGTCCCAAAGCAAAGACTTTGCTCGTGACCTTTGCCTTCGGTTATTACGATATCCCCTTTTTGCGCAAGCCTTAGTGCAAATTCTATCGCATTTATTCGACTTTGAATATCTTCCATATCGAAGGCAAAAATGAACTTTTTACCTTCTTTTTTAATTTTTGCAAATTCCAAACCGGAGATAAATTGTAAATACTCTTCGGTATTTGAGAATCGTTTAATTAAAACTGCTCCCGAACTCTCTGCTCCCTTTATTATCTCA
Source organism: Candidatus Dojkabacteria bacterium (assembly GCA_025993875.1). GTDB lineage: Bacteria > Patescibacteriota > Dojkabacteria > J137 > J137 > JAMQHH01. Next base: position 22,337 of record JAMQHH010000016.1, on the reverse strand, counting down.
GAATTTATGTTATATAATTTCTCGGTTCTGGGATCTTCGGCAGTGACTACAGTTATATCGGCAATTTCTCCCGATGCTTTGCCCATTTCAAATCTCTTTTCTTTATCTCTTAAACCTGCCGAACCGAATACAGTAATAATTCTTCCATTTGCCGACAATGTTTTTGCTGAGTTTAGCGATTGTATTAAGGAATCTGTATTATGAGCAAAATCAACAATAGCAGTAAATTGACCATTATATATAATCTCCATTCTCCCTTCTAATCCTTTAAAGCTACTTAAAGCTTTTGAAATTTCTTTTAAAGAAACGTTCATCTCTTCCAGAATTTTTATAGCAGCAAGAGCATTTTCGATATTATACTCGCCCAAAATGTTTAAACTAAAATTTGTACCCTTGTACTCAAAAGTAATCCCAGTGTTAGAAAACTTAATTTTACTCACCTCCTGGTATTTAGAGTAAAAAATCTTTGGTACCTTATATTTTTGCAAAAAAGTAAGGGAGTTGTAGTCGTCTTTATTTATAATAGTTTTACCTTTTCGTTTTAGCCTGGAGATTAATCTTGCCTTAGATAAAGCATAATTATCCCAGGTTTTATGGTAGTCGAGATGATCTCTTTTTATGTTTGTAAAAACAGCATATTCAAATCTTAAAATTCCCAATCTTCCCTGCTCCAATGCATGAGAAGAAGCCTCTATAACAATAAACTTTGCTCCTTCTTTTTTCATTGTGCTAAGTAATCTCACAAGTTCAATTGGATCCGGAGTTGTAACATGCAGCCCGGTATCGATCGATTTGCTGCCAATAAATGCCCCTACTGTGGAAATTACCCCTGTTTTATAGCCACAATTTTTGAGCAATGTATATACTAAAAATGCCGTTGTAGATTTACCCGAAGTGCCAGTAACCCCAATTAATTTTATTGTTCTTGAAGGAAATCCATAATATATTAATGCGGCAATGGACTTAAAAATTCTGTATTGCCTTTTTATATACCTTAACAGATTTTTTATCATAACCCCAGTTTTAATAAAAGAATTTTATAGATCTCTTCGATCGAAGGGGATGCGTCAATAACCTCTAAAATTCCCCTGTTTTTGTATTTTTCGATAATCAAATCGTTTTCTTTATGAAAATCGGTAAGCCGTTTTTTTATCGATTCGGGGTTATCGTCTTCTCTGGTTGCCAGTAAAGAGTTACAAAAATCACATTTGCCTTCAATTTTTTCCGGTTTAAATTCTTTGTGATAATTTTCCTTACAATTAGGGCAATACCGCCTCCCGCTTAAGCGTTTAATTGCTTCAGCGTCGCTCAATTCAAAATATACGGCTTTATCGACAGTCATTCCGTTTTTCTTTAATGCTATGTCTAAAAGTTCTACCTGATTAACAGACCTAACCACTCCCGACAAAATCGCATTGTTCAATTTGCTGTATTTAAAGTATATTTCTAAAAGCCCGTACACAAAAGAATCGTTAAGAAACCCGTCGTTCATAGCTAATTTAATAATTTTCTGCATCTCACTTTCACCATGGGTTAACATACGTAAAAGGTCTCCCGTCGAAAGCCTTGTATATCCAAATTGTTTTACTAAAAGCTCTGCCTGGGTATCCTTTCCGCTTCCCGATGCTCCTAAAAAAACAAGGTTCATAAGATTTGATATTAAAAGATAATTAACTGCAAGAAAATTGTTATAAGTGTTAAAAAGGAAAGTCCTAGAATAATTTTAACAGTAAAATCCAGCAGCTTCACAACAGAACGCTCCTGCTGATTAAAAATCTCGTTATTTAGGGTTTTCAAAAAATAGCCTAGTAAAATTCCTGCTATTAGTCCGCCAAAGTGTGCCCAGTTGTTTATACTGGATCCCGGAATAAAGCCTAAAGCAAAAGAGACAACAACAAAGGGGAGAATTTCTCTTAAAGAAAAAGGCAAATCCATACCGTATCTGTTTTTTTTCAAGACTCCACCTATAAGAAGACCTACCAAGGCAAATATCGAACCCGAGGCTCCTAAAGATAAAATATTTGTTTGCTCTATTACTCCTCCTAAATAGGTTAATAAACTTGCCGCTATTCCACCTATTATGTATGTAATCAGCAACTTTTTTCCTCCATAAAAATAATCTACCAGTCTTCCTGCAACAATTAAGGAGTACATGTTAAAAATAAAGTGTAAAACCTGTATGTGAAGAAAGTTAGCTGTTACTAGTTGATACAATGCTCCCTTACTTATATCGAATGTGGAAAGCCCGCCTAAAATTGTAAACATATTTTTATCGAGCCCTAAGTTATTTGTTATAAAAAGGGCAAAGATAAAAATAAGAACATTTAGAAAAATTAAAACATTTAATGGGTTGGGTGAAATTTTAAATTCAATATTCATAGCCGTTATACTAAAATCTTAGTAACCTTTTTAGAGATTAAATCTCTAAAAAGATAATACAACGGCTTACGCTCTTTTAACAAAGGTAGCGGCCTGTAAATATTATTATTTTTTAAAAATCTTTCCAAAGAAGTAGGCTTAATTTTCTCTGTAATTTTATATTTTGGATTAGCAACTGCTTCAACTTTGGCATTTTTTAAAATTAAATACAAAGCCAACCCTTTTTCTTTTTGTAGCAAAGAGTAATTGATCTCTTTCAGTTCCACTCCCGAAACTTTTGCAAAAACAAGAAGAGAAAAAGAGGTATTAGAAAATGTATAAAAATACCCTGTTGGTATGGCAAATCTTTCCCCTTTTTTTACCCTTATAATATATAGCTCTTTAATTACTGTTGGTGTTTCAAAATTGTTGCAGTAACTATTTTCCTCGTTCTTTTGAAGTGTTATTGTAAGTTCTCCCATCAGCACTTCTACAATACAAGCAAATTTATCGGGCGAAGCTGGAGAATAAAACACATGAGTTTTTACACACTCAATACCCAAAAGTCCTGCCGGCATAAAAAAAAGATCGTACGATATAGAGCTGTCTTTTACGTTTTTTTCTTCCAAATAGAGATTTTTGAGATGCCAATATACCGACTCGGGATACTTTAAATACTTATTTAAAAGAATTGGTGAGAGGTGTGAAAGCTTAACCAGGATTTCCTCCTTAAATTTTACCTCATGTCCTAAATCTAATTTTTTTAGTTCCTCGTTAACAAAAAGAGAAATTCCACTTATTTCCGACAAATCGACCATATGCCAAAAAATATATCCACTAGCAAACTTAATATCTTTGCTTACATACTCATTATAGGGATATACAAAAAAAATTGTCAACTTCTTAAGCGGATTCTCTTTACTGAAGCTCTTTTAAAGATTCCCATAAATCTCTTTCTTTTGAGGATAATTTTGCAGGAATTCGGACATTAAGTTTTACGTAATGATCTCCTTTTCCATTACCTTTAAATTTGGGTCCTCCCTTTTCCTTTAACCTTAAAAGCTTACCTGGCTGTGTCCCTGCCGGTACCTTCATAACTACTTTACCATGAACTGTTCTAATTTCCATCTCCCCACCTATAACTGCCGTTACAACATCTATTTCTTTTTCGGAATATATATCATCGCCTCTTCTTTCAAGTTCGGTATCGGGTTTAATTTCAATTGTTAAGAAAAGCTCTCCATAATTTCCGCCCCTAACCCCGGCGTTTCCCCTCGATGAAAACCTTAATGTTACACCATCCGGGATACCTGCAGGAATTTTTATGTTTAATTTTTCTTCCTGCTTAATTATTCCTTTTCCTTTGCAAAGATGACATTTTTCTACTACCACTTCCCCATCTCCTCGGCAGTCGGGGCATTCGGCAACTACCTGCATAGAGCCGAATATTGTGTTGCGAACCTGTCTAACTCTTCCATTGCCATTGCAAGTCGCACAGGTTTTTCGCCTACCATCCTTTGCACCACTACCTTTACATTCAGTACACTGAACATCTCGTTTATATAAAATCTCACGCTCTACTCCGAAGATTGCTTCCATAAATTCTATTTGAATAGTGTATTCCAAATCAGATCCCGATGTTTCTGCCTTAAACCTTCTCGAACCTGTGCCGAAGTCAAACCCACCAAAACCACTTCCAAAAAAATTTCCTAAAAGCCCTGATAGATCTGATGGGTCAAACCCCGTTCCGCTAAACTGGCTACCGCCAAACGCCTGGCTTCCAGCAAATCCATATTGGTCGTATGCCGACCTCTTTTGTTCATCCGATAAAATATCGTATGCTTCTTGTATCTCTTTAAACCTCGATTCTGCATCCTGAGACTTGTTTTTATCAGGATGGAATTCTTTAGCAAGTTTTCGATAAGCTTTTTTTATTTCTTCTTTAGATGCCGATTTTGATAATCCAAGAACATCATAGTAATCTTTTTTTTCTGCCATAGTGAAAAATTATTCAGAGTATTATAACAGCTAGCAAATATATTGGGGAGGTGATAATGCTAGGATATTTTTAAAACTTCTTTTATTATATGTAAACTTTCGTCCCAGTCCCTTCCCAACCCGCTATCTCTTTTGCTGTCTTTTGTTTTTATCTCCTTAAGCAGTTTTTTTGAGCTCGCGCCCACATAAACGAAATTGATAGAGTTTACTGCATAATCAATATTGCCCTGCTCCTGTATTCCAATTTTTTCGGTAATTAACATCTTCTTTTTAAATAACGACACCTCCAATAATGTTGCAGGTCCTGGCTTTCCAACAATCGTATCGGCAGCATTATAGTAGTCTTGAATATTGTTTAAAAAGCCCAACACGGCTGCATTTTTATATTTTGCCAGTTTTGATGATATCTTATCTCTTAATTTTTCATCTTTTCCCGCTGCAATAATTACCTGTTTAGATGTATCAGACGCAATTTTTGCAATCGGACTTAGCAGTTTAATAGTTCCCAGCCCTCCGCTGGTAAAAAAAATTGTAAATTTTTCGGGGTCTAAATTTATCGCGCTTAATACTGCATTCTTATCCTTATTAAATAACTGGATATCGGGGTTTATTGGGAAAAGAGGATATTTAATTTTCTCCATTTTAACTCCGTAAGAAGTAAGTACAGAAACAGCTTCCTTTGTAGGTGAAAAAACCAGATCGGAATTTAAATCAGCCCATCCCCTGTTTAAAGTAACAAGATCAGTAATTACAGTTGCAGTTTTAAATTTTGGATTTCTTTTTTTAAACTCCGAAAGAAGTATGCTTATAGTTGGATGAACAGAGATAATGTATTCTGGACTCTGTGAAAATACAAATTTCTCGAATCCGCTATACAGTTTTTTAACCAATTCATCAGACATAACTTCGAACCCAATATCCCCGTTGGCAATATTAAAAATTATATTATGTATGTATTCTAATACGGCATTTTTTGTAACACTGGAATAAAGCCGGTCTCCCGAATCATATGGAGGAACTGCAAGCAGTTTTAAAATGTCGTGGATTTCAACATCGAACTGATCTGGAGAAACAATTTCTATGGCTTTTTTTAATGCATTTGCCGCCGATCTGTGGCCTGAGCCTGCATCAGTTAGAAGGATTAGAAACTTTTTCATTAGTTTTTTTTACTTTTATAACTTTATATTTTATGTACTTAATGATAAAAATAACACTCAGCCAAAACAATGTAAAAAAAAGTGCCCATGCCGCCCTAACCTTATCTTTTTTCATATTTTTATAATTTTGTTCTTTAATTTTATCATTATTTTTTACTCCCACCCAAAGCTAAAGTGTATAGGGCACAGATTAAAAGCTGAAAATTATTGCCGGCTTTGCTAAAATCACCGAATGGAAAATGAACAATCAATAACAAGGGTGAACGTTTTAAATCGTGAACAAATCCTTAATAAGGTTATGGATACAAGGATCTTAACAGATACTAATTTTACTGAAGAGGTAATTATGGATCTTACAGCTCTTTTAGTTTCCATAAATACCTGCAGCATATGGGGAGCAGTTGGAGAGGGATTTGGCCAATTTTATCAGCTTTTACAATATATTTTTGAACCTTTAAAAGATTTAGTTTCACTAACAATAACTACCACCGAAAAGCCTGAATTTTGCATTGTGGAAATAACTTTTGGGTTGACTTTTTCCTACCAAAATCCTCCTGTGGTAATTTTAAACCATCACGATACTACCAAACCCTCTATCCAAACCGATCCTTTTAGTGTGCATTATAATCCTTTGAACAAGAAAATCTGGGGGTTAGGGGTGTGCGATGTTAAGGGGCAACTCGCAACACTTATAGTTTTAATATTTAGGCTTGCACTCTCTAACAAGATTGTATCTTTTCCAAAAACCACAATTATTTCCGCACCCGACGAAGAAATCGCGTTAATCTATAGCGGCATTGACCTTATAAAGAAGTTAAAAAATGCCCCGTTTGTTATTGATATTGAGCCTACAGGAAATGCAAGAGGCATATCGGCCATAGAAGGGGTTGTGCCATCATACGATTTTTTTATTAATATAAATGTGTCTGATAGTGTAAGTGTACAAAATATTCTAGCAATAGCTAAAAAACTCGGAGCACATATATTTACCGATATCGATAAAAATTTTTTATATATCTCTATTTGTACTGATTCTCCACATGCAGGGCAACTTATGGCTTATATTACATCGGCTCTAGAAACAGAGAGAGGGGATTATTTTAATCCTGGGTTTATGCACACAAAATCACCATTTAACCAGTCAATAAAAAAAGCTGCCGAAAGTTCAAATCCAATACTCCCACTTTCTACATCTCGCACTGGTGTTTTACAGACAAACAGTGACCAGCTTGTTTTACAGGGATTTTTTGCTAGCCAGGTAAGCATTTTAAAACTTCCAGAAGCAGTTATATTAGGTGGACCTGATTTAGGCCGGCATACTTCTTTGGAATCGGGATTATTACCAATACTTCGTAATCTTTTAGAGCTATTAGAAAATGTTATACCGCTGGCAGTACGTTCTTCATGCCAAATTAGTGCGGAACAATAACTGGAAAGTATCTGTGCCACAAGCCAGGTTAGCAATGGGTAATAAATTGATGTAGAATTAAAGATATGAATATAACAATAATCTACGGAGCAACAAGACCAGGTAATTACGGGCAATTTGTTGCTGCCGCAATTAACAACATTACTGCTAAAAATTTTTCCAATATTAATTTGAAAGTTATCTCTCCAAAAAACTTTACCATCCCATACGATGGTGCCAAAATAAAAGAATACACTCAATTAGTCGAACACACCGACGCATTTATTGTAGTAGTATCGGAATACAACCACGGATATCCGGGCATGCTAAAATCTCTAATGGATTTAGAGTTCGAGAATTATTTTGGCAAGCCAGTACTGGTTACCGGGCTATCGGATGGGCAATTTGGTGGTGCAAGAGGGGTAGAAGCATTCGTTAACGTTTTAAAGGCTTATAAAATGTTTGTATTAGGAAACGACATTTTAATTAATAACGTTGATAAGAAATTTTCGAAAGAGGGGGTGCTACTCGATTCTACCCTGCCCGATTACATAATAAAATCTGTTACCGAACTGATCTTGCTTGCCAAAAAACTTAACCAGGGGTAGTTGTAAAACCATTATTTGCAATAATTTCGCTAAAAGCGATTGCGCTTTTCCTAATTTTTCTTTCCAGATTATTTTTGTAATCAATCTCTATCAGTCCAAACCTTGGCCAAAATCCTTTGTCCCATTCAAAATTGTCTATTAGACTCCAATAGATATACCCCTTTACTTCTACACCCTTATCCATTGCTTTTTTAATGTAGAAAAGAGTATCTTTTATAAAGGCCTCTCTGTAAGTATCATTTTTATCGGCTAGGCCGTTTTCGGTAATATAAATAGGCTTTTTATAACGGCCAATATTTACAAGAACGTCAAATATTCCGTATTCGCACAAATCCCAACCCATATCAGATTTAACACAGACAATTTTTTGTTCCTTAAAAAGATTTATAGTTGTATGAAAATAATAATTAAGTCCAATATAATCGGTGTAGTGTGCAGTTCTATTTAAAAAATACTCATTTGCAAAAAAAGACAAAATTTTAGCAACAAGTTTGTTTAGAAGTCTTTTTTTATTAGCTTCGAAAAAAGTTATATTTTGAGAAAATCCTACAGTAGCATTTTGATTAATTTTTTTGATTACTTTAAATGCTTTGTTATGAGCCAAGATAAGAGTATTAACTATCATAAAATACCTAAATGGATTTTTTTTACCCGGCGGCCACCTTCCCAAAAGATACGATTCGCGGGCAAAAATCTCTGCTTCGTTTAGAGTTACCCAAAAGTCAATTTCGGGGAAATAACTTACAACTTTTTCTACAAACCGGCAAAAGTAACTTACCGTTTTTCTATTTAACCAGCCGCCTTTTTCTTCTATCCACAAAGGGAAAGTCCAGTGCCACAATGTAACTATCGGTTTAATATTTTTTGACGCTAAATCGGCAAAAACACTTTTGTAATGGTCTAGTTCTTTATAATTAAACTGTCCTTTTTCCCGCTCTATTCGAGACCATTCAATTGAAGTTCTTATTGCCTGAATATGCAGCTTTTTTGCCAGTGAAAAATCTTCGCTATACCTGTTGTAGTGGTCGCATGCCTTTCCCGAAATATAATTTGATGGATTCGTAGCATCCTCTTTTATCTCTTTCCACACAGGGCTTAACTTCGAAAAAGTTTGTTCCGAATTAGCCGCCAGCCTGTTTGCATTGCTTTTTTCCCATACACTCCAGTTATTATTATTATCTCCTTCTGTTTGATGTGCGGCAATTGCTGCTCCCCACAAAAAATTATTTGGAAACTTAATCTCATTTTTTTCTATCATTTATTTTTTCTTACAATAATAAAGTGGCTAATACCAAAAAAATTTAAAGGCGTGCCCTCTAAAATAAAGAAAATCTTTCTAACAATTCTTCCCAATAAACCTAGCCTTCTTACCATTCCATCAAACCCCGGGAAAATTCTTGTATGCTTAACTATTTGTATTTCCACTCCCTTAGAAGAACTTTTAATAACCTTCTTTATATCACCGTTAGAATAATTTCTAACATGATAAGCAAATTTTTTATAAAAATATTTTGGCAACCAGGGTAATAGCGGTATATTGCCCCAAATGTACTTTCCATTTAGAAAAATTCCATGTTGCTCAAAAGGCCAGCCTCTATTGGGAGTGAAAAAGACAAGGTACCCATTTGGTTTTAAAACTCTAAAGCACTCCTGTAATGTTTTTACATCGTCTTGCACATGCTCTAAAACCTCGTTGTGAAAAACAATATCAAAGAAATTTGAAGGAAAACCTAGCGCCTCGCCCGGACAGTGTTTTATGTTTTGAGGTAGAATTTTACTCTCTTTTAGACCAATCTTTTTTGTTAAAGCATCAATCTTTTCCTTATCGTATTCCGAGCCAAATACAGAAGATATATTAGTATACTTTGCAAATTCCTCTAGCCAAACACCCTCTCCACACCCCATATCGAGTATTGTTTTGTTTTGTAAATCGAGAAATTTAGTAATCTTCTCAAGCCTTCTTCTAAATCCGGGGGTAAAAACAGAGCCTGCTTTGCCAAGGTATGCAAATTTCGTATCGACACTAAGTTGTTTCATCTTTAAAAGAGACTATCTGTTTTAAAAAGAATATCATATTAAAATTTAATAGAAAACTATTGCGCCGGATATTCTTTTTCTCTTTTTCAAATTTATATGTATAATATAATGTGTTTTAATTATTGTGTGATAATCTATATTTTCTTTGAATAAATTATGGCTCGAAGAAAAAAGCATGTTACATACGACAGCAAAGAGACTCTTACTATTTTTGGATTAATCTGCTTAATTCTTGGGGTCTTTTTCTTGCTCTCATCTTTTATCACTGTCGAAAAGACCGATAATCTTTTCCTGATAGCAAGAAACATTTTTGGTGTCTCTACTCCACTCACTTCTGTCTTTTTATTTTTCCTCGGGGCAAGGCTACTGGGTCTTAAAACACCTTTTACAAGAGGATTAAGTCTTGCTGCGCAATTACTGTTAATATTTATTTTGCCGGCGTTAATAACTTCATTTGGAAATGGTACTCGTGAGCTGGCAAGAATGGACTGTGATAGCGGAATGTATGGGGGGCAAGTTGGTTGTTTTATTGTGCAAGACTTAATGGGAGAAACTTTCCCGACAGAGCCAGCCACTAGGCTTATTCTATTTTTAATGACACTACTTGCACTGCCTATAGCTTTAGCAATACCTCTAAGCTTTATTATCGAAAATACCGGGAAGGTTTTAAAAATTATTATCGACCCATTTTTTGGAAAAGATGAATTTGCAGCCGAAAAATCACCAAGCAAGATGGATGAGATAAACAAAGCCTCTACTTTTGGAGACTTTAATAAAATGATAAAAAACAAAAAAGTTGAGGAGAAAAACGATAAAAAATTTGTTAAACCCGAACCCGACGGCAAAGCAGAAAAGCAACCAAAGTTACGAAGAGAGGTTGCGAATGTAGAAATTAAAGAAGCATCTGTTGGAGAGGAGGGATTAAAGCAGGAAAATCTAAAATTTCCTGGGTGGAAACTTCCTCCGCTTTCTTTGTTACTCCCATACAAAAAAAGTACCGGAAATGAACCGGCAATTGACCAAAATGCCGGAATAATCGAGCAAACACTTAACAGTTTTGGAATCGAAGCCAAAGTAGAAGATGCATTTGTAGGTGCATCTGTAATTCAGTACGCGCTTAATCTTCCACTCGGAACAAAGGTAGAGAAGGTTGTTAATTTAAGTGCAAATTTGGCTTTGGCATTAGGAGTAGATTCGAAAGCAGTTAGAATAGAGTCTATACCCGATACAACATTTTTAGGGATAGAAGTGCCAAGAACAAAAAGAGAGATGGTTAGGTTTAAAGAAATAATGGAATCGGAGGAGATGGCGGGCAACAAAATGTCACTTCCCGCCCCTATCGGCAAGAATATTGATGGTAGTTCGGTAGTTGCAGACATCCAGAAAATGCCTCACTTGCTTATAGCGGGGGCAACCGGATCAGGAAAATCGGTTTTAACGAATGCCTTTATCTCCTCAATACTAATGCAAAAAACTCCAGACGAGGTAAAACTTATATTAGTTGATCCAAAACAGGTTGAGCTTTCCGACTACAACGGCATACCCCATCTTTTAACTCCGGTTATTACAAACATGGATCAGGTTGTAAATGCGCTTAAATGGGCAGTAGGCGAAATGGAACGAAGATATACCAATCTTGCAAAAGAACAGGTTAGAAATATTCAAGGATATAACGAAAAGAAAGGCTTTGCAGCAATGCCTTATATAGTGGTTGTAATCGACGAAATGGCCGATATGATGATGACATCTAGCCGTGTAGAGGCGGAGGTATCGATTGTAAGACTTGCACAAAAGGCAAGAGCGGTTGGTATTCATCTTATACTTGCAACACAAAGACCATCCGTAAATGTTATAACAGGGATAATTAAGGCAAATATTCCGGGGAGGGTGGGTATGAGTGTAACCTCTAGTACCGATTCCAGGGTTATTTTAGATAGAATTGGTGCTGAAAGCCTTTTAGGTTATGGAGATCTTTTATATAAAGCACCCGATAAGCCAAAATCGGTAAGGCTTCAAAGTGCGTTTATTGATCAGCAGGAAGTTATTAGAATCGTTGATTTTATAAAGTCTCAGGCTCCCGAGGTTGAATATGTAAACGAAATTTTAGAAAAACAGGTTTTGCCTGGCCAGGAAAAAGATGAAAGCTTTGGCGATATTTCGGGAGATAATCTTTTAGAACAGGCGGTAAGAATTGTGGCACAGTATCAAAAAGGGTCTTCATCTTTTTTGCAAAGAAGGCTAAATATTGGGTTTAATAGAGCTGCAAGATTACTGGAAGAGCTGGAGGAGATAGGCGCAGTAGGACCATCAAATGGTAGCAAACCAAGAGAGGTACTAATTTCTAATGCGGACGAGTTTTTAGAAGGGCTTAAAGGCACAGCTTAAGATATTTTCCCAAAAAGATTAAGATAATCAATTTATTCGGCTCCTTGAGCTGCCTCTCTTTGCAAAAATGATTGGTATTCGTTCGAAGATGCAAACTGCTCTAAAAGTTCATCGGGGATAAGGTTATTGCGTGGCATAGTAATAACAACTTGATTAACAGCCGACCTTGCTCCTCCTGTAATTTGAATAATCTCCCAGCCAAACAGAATAAACAGCAAGCTCACTCCTATTATTATTAATGCACTCCAGGTTTTTGACATTTTTTATAACCAGTTATATAAAAATAAATTTATTGTTGAATTATATTCTCCTAATCCTCCTGTTCTCTTTTGATCATCCTGAGTTTTTTTTGTTATTTGAAAAGCTATGATATTCATAAGCCTGCTGTTGCTCTCGATATTTGTTACTAATTTCATTATAGATTCCCTGCTTCCTTGTACTACTAGATTTATTCCCAAAGGGAAAATTTCTACAGGGACGTTAACGTTATTTACTACAAAGGTGTTTGTATCTACGCTGTTGTTAAAGGTTATTTCAACCATGTTTACTTCACTCAAAGTTATCAAATCATTATAAAATTCTATAAGTTCGTTTTGCGGAAGGTCTTTTGGCATAATATGATCTAAATATTTTGTTTGGTCCAAAACTTGGGTTAAATTGGCAGTAAGAGTTTTTAAATCTGAAAGTTTCTTTTTCAGTTCGGTTATTAAAATATCTCTTTTTTGATTATCAAATCTTTGTGCTCCCAAAGAACTGTAAGCAGGCAAAATCCCTAAAATTAAAAGCGCTATAAGCAAAAATATTGTTACCGCAACAGTAAAAATTGTTTTATTTTTTGTCTCCGAAAGGTAAGCATTAAGCTTAGCTATTCTTTGTAAATAATCTATTGCCATATCTATTTTCTTAAAAGATCTTCGAGTAAGCTGGCTTCCAAAACTATCTGCCCTTTTTGGGCTAGTATATCCTCCTGATCTAAAGTTAAATTCCCAACCTTAACCGAGGAAAGCTGTAAGGTTTTGGATTTTGTTTTTAAAGCTTCCTCAAGTTTTTTTAAATTTGAAAGATTGTCATAACCAACTATAGTTAATTTATTAGCGGCAATTCTTACATTAACACTTGGCTGATCAAGCCCAATAAAACCAAACACCTCTTCCAATACTTTATAATAAACAGATGATTCTCTTTGCATTTCGAGGTAAATATCTGATTTTTTTATTATCTCCCTAAATCTTGGCTCCATTTCGATGGAATAGAATGAAAGTTCTGTATTTAAAGATTCAATCTCTTTTTGCTTATTTTTTGCATTAGTATCTTCTACCACTTTTAAAACAAAAGCACTTACAACAAGAAGCTCTACAAAAATTATTACAACACGTGCCTTTCCGATTATCCAGTCGTAAATTTTATCCCACACAGTCGGCGGTGGTTTTATGGGTTTTAAAAGGTTAAAGATTCTCTTTTTTTGCATAAATACAGTCTATAGTTTAACTTCCTAATATTCAAGTGTACAGGCGGCAAGGGTTATAATAATCAAAAAATTTAGCTTTAAACTTTACCTCCTAACCGTTAGAATATTTGAGCATAACCTTACGAATTTATGTCGCACAAATATTGTTTTAAATTTTTTTCGAGTGAGCTGGAATTTGTCTTTGAAAACCCACTAAACAAAGAATCCGTCATAGAAATTGTAAAAATTATAGAAATTCTGCAAAATGAACTTGATATATATAAAACAAACTCTCCTGCCAATTCTTTTTTAAATGCCCAAAAGAATATTCCTATAAGCACTACTTTGACTTTTATTGAATTTTTGAAAATTAATATTAGTTTATATTCTTTTGGATTTATGCCTTTTGGAGAAGAGTTTGAAAAAGAAGATCTTTCGATTTTAAGCACAAATAAATATCTTCTTAAAAAAACTCCCGCAAAAAACTTTTTACAGCTTAAAAGAGGTTTTGTAGTAAAGGTCTTGTTAGATTGGCTAGAAGAAACACAAAATTTTAATTACCAGATTTTCTGGAGCGATTTTAAAGTTACTTGTCAAAACAATAGGATTACATTTCTTTTAAATCTAAAACTTGATAAAGATTTGATAATTGGAAGTCCCAATAGATTTTTTAGTAATCCCCAGTTTGCAGTAAAAAAAATAAATAGCCTAAAATGTTTTGCTCATAACCTTTTTATGCTTATTTTATTTAAAGAGTTTTTTCTAAAAGAAAATTTTGAAAACTTTTTAGAGATAGAAACTTTTGCTTCTAAATATAATGTTTCTATCGAGAGTGAATAAATTTTTAGGAAAGAACTTAACCGACTGATAATGTTTTCTAACCTTCTTTGTTCCTTCTAAAACTAACTTTATTGGGAACCGGATCGCTTCCTCCTTTGCAAAACGGATTACATCTAATTATCCGAGCTATTCCCATAAGTATTCCATTAAAGGCGCCATGTTTTTTTATTGATAAAACTGTGTATTCCGAACATGATGGGTGATAAATACAAACTCTAAAGTTTCCCGCATATTTTTTCCAAAATGCATGGTCAAAAGAAAAAAGTTTTTGATAAATTCTTATAAAAAGAATTACTATTGCACCAAAAAGTAATTTTTTTTCCCGTTCTATTGCCATAACTGTGAAAATTCTAAACAAAAATTTTATAGGTTATCCACGTGGACAAATTTTAATGTATAATGAGCTTACCTCTCAACTTTTGTAATTCAATAATTATATCACTATGAAAATAAAAGAAGAAAAGCAGCTTTGGAAAACTGTTCTAGCTCAAATAGAAATTAAGCTGGATGCTCCCGCGCAATTTAAAACATTTTTTAACGAAACAAAGCTTCTTAAAATTGCCGACAATTCCGCAATAATTGGAGTTCCTAATCCATATACTGCCGAATGGCTTAAAACCAAATACGAAAATATTATTAAAGAGACTCTTTCGTATGTTTATGGAGATCCGCTAAGCCCTGTTTTTCAGGTTTACCAAAGAGAGATCTCAGTCCCTGTTGCTTACTCCGATAAATCGCCTCTTCTTTCTGTAGAAAATGGCATGGCAGGCAATCTAATGGAGATAATAAGCAAAAGCGGGATTAATCCAAAATACTCTATGTCCAACTACATCGTAGGAAACAGTAATAGAATTGCGCATGCTGCTGCTCTGGCAGTTATAGATAAACCCGGAGCAATATATAACCCCCTTTTTATCTACGGCAAAACCGGAGTAGGTAAAACCCATCTTGCACAAGCCATAGGAAGAGCAGTTATGGAAAGAAACTTAAAAAAGAAGATTGTATATACAACATCCGAGGGATTTTTAAACGATATGGTAAAAGGAATCAAAACCGGTCAAACCGAAAAATTTAGGCAACGATACAGGCCGGTAGACCTTCTTATAATTGATGATATGCAGCTTATTTCGAAATGGATTGCAACACAAGGTGAATTTTTTAACATGTTCAACGAAATGTACAATGCGGGAAGGCAAATAATTTTTATTGCCGATAGAAAACCGGAAGATATTCAAAATATAGAGAGCAGGTTAAGATCGAGAATGCAGGGAGGGATGGTTGTAGATATTGCTCAACCGGATTACGAAACACGACTTGCAATTTTGGAAAGAAAATCCGAGAGTTCCGGAGTGCACCTTAAAAACCAAGTTATAGAATTTATTGCACGCTCTGTTAACGACAATATTAGAGAGCTGGAAGGTGCACTGCAAAAAGTTGCACTATTTAACCAGTTAAAGCCGTCGGGAGAACTTACATTAGAGGAGGTTGCGCATACAATTGGAAAGGACTCGCAGGCTAGAAGAGAAAAAATTAAAGTTCCCAAGGTTTTAAAAGAGATTTCTAAAAATTTTGGTGTTTCAGTAAAAGAGATAAAAGGATCGGGGCGAACAAAAGAGGTAGCTCTTGCCAGACAGGTAGCAATGTTTATACTAAGGGAAGAATTTAACTATAAACTGGAAGAGATAGCAAAATTTTTAAACAGGGAAGATCACACAACTGTTATGCATGGAATAGATAAAGTAAAAAGCAAAATGCTTATCGAAGACGGGTTTAATCTTCAGGTTGCAAAAACAATAACTGCTATTCACGATTCGGCTGCAATAGGGGAGGAAGACCTATAAATCCGAAGCGCTGCTTAACCGGTAGCTTAAAGCCTCGCCAATATGCTGTTCCTCTACTTTTTCAGAGCCACCAAGATCGGCAATTGTTCTGGCCACTCTTAACACCCTAAAATACGATCTTGCCGAAAGACAAAGCCTATCAACGGCAGTTCTTAATAATTTTTGAGAAGACTCTGTAAGTTCCACAAATTTTCCAATTTCGCTCTGCCCCATCTCTGCATTGCTAAAAATATTTAACCCTTTGTATCTATCAAGCTGAATGTTTCGGGCAGACACTACTCTTTTTTTTATCTCTAAAGAATTCTCGGCAGAAAAATTTGAAAATAATTCTTCATTTTTTACCTTTAAAACATTAATCATCAAATCAATTCTATCCAAGATTGGGCCGGAAAGTTTTTTTTGATATTTAGAGATCTCTATTTGCGAGCATACACATTCCTTTTCCGGATCTCCTTTATATCCGCATTTGCAAGGATTCATTGCAGCAACAAGGATAAAATTTGCAGGAAATGTTGTAGAACCGTTTGCTCTGGAAATTGTTACAACCCTATCCTCCATAGGCTGTCTTAAAGCTTCTAGCGCCATATTTGTAAACTCTGTAAATTCATCTAAAAACAAAACCCCCCTATGCGACAAAGATATCTCTCCGGGCTTTGGAAATGTTCCTCCACCAACCATAGCTGCCTGAGAACTAGTATGATGAGGCGAACGAAAGGGTCTTGTTTCGACTGTGGGATTCTTTTTATTAGTTAAACCTGCAACGCTGTAAATTCTTGTTACCTCCATTTTTTCCTCTATTGTCATTTCCGGTAAAATACCGGCAAAACACTTTGAAAGTAAAGTTTTCCCCGATCCCGGTGATCCTGAAAGTAAAACATTGTGCCCTCCTGCCGCAGTTACCTCGAGTGCTCTTTTTGCAAAATTCTGACCCCTTACACTACTAAAATCATACCTGTTTTCACCCTTTTGGGAACTAAAATCCCTTGGATTTACTTTATACTCATCAATAAATTCTTCCCGATTTAGGTGTTTTATGATTTCCTTAATAGATGATGCAGCAAAGATCTTTATTTTTGAAACATTAGCTGCCTCTTCTGCGTTATCTTTTGGCAAAAAGACTTCTGTAAATCCAAGCCTGGATACAGAATCTACAATTGGCAAAATGCCATTTACTGCTCTTAGATCACCATTTAGAGCAAGTTCACCAATAAAAATAGCTTTACTTGATACCTCTTTTATTTGATCTGAAGCTAATAAATATCCAACAGCGAGAGGAAGATCGTAACTGGGACCCGACTTGTGAAGTTCTGCAGGCGCAAGGTTAATAACAATTTGCATTGGAATAAATTCTGCGCCCGAGTTTCTAATTGCAGATGGAATTCTATCGCGTGCTTCCTGTATTGATTTATCGGCAAGCCCTACAATAGAAAAATATGAATTTCCCTTTCGATAATCCACCTCTACCTCAACAATTTTGCAATCTAACCCGATAAGGGTTGCAGTATAAAGTCTGGAGAGCATCCCAAAAAGAATAATAAATATTTTTTCTGGGGCAAGTGGATTATAACTAAATACAATATTGTTTGACAACAGCAACTTAGATCTTGCCTTATAAAACTACAAATGGGTGAATATAGAAACCACACCGTCAGCGCGGGCTATCTACAAGCATGGAAACCGCAAATCCAGCCTCACAAAAAGAAGGGTAAGATTAAACTGAGCCCTGGCTCTACATCAATTTTTTTAATGTCTTTCTTTTCTTGTGCCAACAAGCCAATTATCAGTTTATAAAATTAAACTCACCTTAGCCTTATTTGGAGAGCTTGCATTATTTTTTGAAATTTATAGAACAGTAGAAATTACTTAGAAGTAGAATAACAATAGATGTTAAATAATGAAAAATCCCTCTTCCGTTAAATAGATTTAATGTATCACATATAATATTGTGCGCATCAAATTGCCAAATTAAATATCCTGTAAAAAAAAGAATAAAGGCTGCAACCCACATTTTATTATTTGCACTATATGTATTTTTATCCAATTTAACCCAAATATAAAGCTGGGATGCTATTACACCAAATACTCCTACTCCAAAAGGTATTAGATCTGCCCCTTTTGCAAACAAGAAATCAATAGAAACAAAGTAAATAATTATAAATAGTATGTAAAGCAAAATAAGCTTACGAATGTTTAAATTAAAAATATATTTAAGGTTTAGGCAAAATAAAAATATTACAAAGCCAAACATAACAGTAACATCGAGAAATTGTGCGTTTGCCCTATAAGACGCATCGTATATTCCAGAAGCTACTCCAATTAAAATCGCAAAAATACCAAAAGTCTTAGAAATTTTTCTTTTTTTTGCTAACAAAACAAATCCAATAATTATGTATGCAAAATTAGAAATAAAATACCCAGGACGGGCAATTATTCCTCCTCCTGCTTTTTCACAATATTCCATTACCGGTTTTTGCAATCCTAAAAAGTTCCAGAACTCAGAATTCATAGATTTTTAGATAAATTTAATTCCTGTTACAAATTATAAACTTAAATTAGGTTCTCTATCTATTTTTTCGTACTCTTTTGTAAAAATTCCAACCTTTGGGTTATGGCTGTTAACAAATGAATTAAACCTTAACGCACCGGCTAATGCTATCATAGAAGCGTTATCACCTGTAAGCTTATTTGAATATGGAACTTTTACTTTAATTCTTCCAGACACTTTTCTTAAAACGGATTTAAGATGTGCATTAGCTACTACACCTCCCCCCAGCCAAAGTTCAAATGGAGAGTATTTTTCGAAAGCCTTAAAGACCTTTAGCCTGACCTCTTCAAATGCAGCAATTTCAATAATTGAACAAAGATCAAATATTTCGTCTTTAGTTACACTAAGTGAACTTACTAAAGAAGAAAACGCGGTTTTTAATCCCGAATAGCTAAAATTTAAATTTGGTGAGAAAGCCATTGGCACAGGAAGTTGATAGGTTCTGCCGGTATTGATGTTTTTCAGGGTAACAATTCGAGATTGATTTTTATTTAAAATAGTATATTGAATATTTTTTTTGTTTTCTTTGGCAAGTTTAGATATTACAGGACCTCCGGGATATCCAAGTCCTAGCATTCGGGCGCACTTATCAAGGCACTCGCCGCAGGCGTCATCCTCGGTTTCGCCAATCTTTTGATAGTTAAAAAAGTCTTTTACTAAAATAATTTCGGTATGCCCCCCCGATACTAAAACTCCAATCGCTGATCCTTTTTTAAATTTAATTTTGTAATCATGCATTAAATCTTTAACCAAAATATTTTTCTTGCCATTTGGCTCTACAAAAGAGGATAACAGGTGACCCTCCATGTGGTTAATTGCAATCAAAGGCTTGTTAAATTTTTCGGCAAGTTCTTTTGCTTTTTTTAGCCCAACTTCTAACGCAATGGCAAGCCCTGGGCCATAAGTTACGGCAACCGCATCTATTTGTTCCATTGTAACTCTTGCTCTCTTTAATGCCTCTTTAACAACATTGTCTATTCTTTCGGTGTGTGCAAGTTTTGCTAAAGACGGCACCACACCTCCATATTTTGAATGAAATTCTATCTGTGAAGGCATAACGTTAGAAAGAACCTTTACCCCTCGAACAACAGATGCAGAGGTTTCGTCGCAAGAGGTATCTATTCCTAAAATTAACGGGTTTGTTGATGAGAAATTCTTTTTCATAGTGCTGAATTATACCTTAAAACAGTCTTTTACACTGTTTTTATATTTCCGAAAATGAAACTTTGATTGCAGTATTTTTCTAACGCTATCCACCAAGCTTTATTAAGAGCTATTTTTGTTACAGCAGGTGGTGCTAGTTTATTCTCCAAGCTTTTTCTTACAGGAAGCATTAATGATTTACCCCCGTTAAGAATAACGTTTCTACAAATGTCGAGTGAGGGATAAAGACAATATTGCTCCTAAAATTTATGAATGCTGCTAGAAGCAATAGGCATAAAACTAAAGAAAACCAAAATTAATTTGCCAGTAGACTTACAATATCTTCAGAATAATTATAAACGTGTGTATCTAATTCTTTTATAATCAATTGACAACAGATATCGGTTAACGCGTTTCTAACCTCTTCCGGCGAAGAATATGGATCGTGATTATTTTGAATAATTACAATTGGGCAATTCTGCTTTTTTAAAACCCTTTGGTACAATTTTATTTTTTCTTCCCTATCTTTACTTAGCGGTAATCCCATAAGAATTATTTGCTGAGGGGAAAGGCCTCCCTCTTCAATTACTTTCATTGCAACTCTACTTCCGTCGGACTTACCAATAAAAACGATTTCATCTTTCTCTTTGAGCGCAGAAATAATAGCAGGGACTTCTATTTCAAAAAATTTTTCGTAATTTTCCTCCTCGGGATGTTCCCAGTGGTTCCATCTATGAGCATAAAATTCAATCTTATTTTTCTTAAAACATGCTACAAACGATTTTAGTTCTTCTTCGTTTTTTTTTGAATATCCCGGCAGATAAACTACAAACATATGTTTAAAGCGGCTTATAACTTTAGCTATATCAGTCTTCCAAATATCTTTCCCGTACTTTGTCCCAGTTAATAATATTCCAAAATGCTTCAATGTAGTCGGCTCTTTTATTTTGATACTTTAAGTAATATGCATGCTCCCACACATCTAGGGCTAAAATAGGTTTTTTTCCCTCCATTATCGGGGAATCTTGGTTTGGGGTAGAATAAATTTCCAATTCACCATCTTTTGAGCGTACAAGCCATGCCCAGCCACTTCCAAATCTTTTTAAAGCTGCGTCGGAAAACTTTGCTTTAAAACTTTCAAAATCTGCAAAAGTGGAAACAATTGCCTCTTCTAACTTTCCTCCGGGAGTTTTTGGCGCCTTTGGAGCTAATATCTCCCAGAACAAATTATGGTTTGCATGCCCTCCGCCATTATTTACAACGATCTGCCTTATCTCCGACGGCACTGCATTAACATCGGCCAGAAGTTCTTCTATTTTTTTACCATGCAAATCGGGAAACTGTTCCAATGCAGTATTAAGATTATTTATATACGCCTGATGGTGTTTAGTGTGATGAATTTCCATTGTTTCCTTGTCAATGAATGGCTCAAGCGAATCGTACGAAAAAGGAAGGGTTGGCAACAAATACATAAAAAATTTGTAAAATATATTACTAATTTAATTATAACTGCAATCGAAGGTATAATCTAGCATATGAAAAAAGATATCATCGAGCACCAAAAAAATTTTATGAATACCAGAATAACAATCAAAGCCCGCGCCGGAAAAAACACTGTGGGTATTCAAACAGCAATCGAAAAAGCATTTGGGGAATTTGACAGAATAGTAAAATTATATAGCCGATTTAACCCAAAAAGCGAGCTTTCTATACTCAATCTGCAACAGGAAAAATGGGTACGCTTAAGCGAAGAGTTCTTTTTTTTAATTGAGTTTGCACTAAATCTGGCTCTCAAAACAGATGGAATTTTTGACCCCACTGTAATAGATTATCTGGAAAAATATGGATACGATAAAGATTACAATTTTTCTAAGCTGGAAAATAAAAATTTGCAAAGCGAAATAGCTTTACTATCCAAAACCAGAGCATCTTTTAAAGAAATAGCGCTTGATAAAAAGAACAAAAAAATTAGGCTGGCAAAAAATCAGCGAGTTGAACTAGGAGGGATTGGAAAAGGATATGCAATCGATTGCGCTTATAAAATTCTGGAAAAAGAAAGTACTCGATTTTTAATAGACGCAGGAGGAGATATTAGAGCAAAAAGCGAAGATGATCCATGGGAGGTAGCCTTAAAAACTTCCAAAGAAAGCTTGCCTGTAAATTCTGTTTTTATTAAAAACGAAGCCATCGCTTCTTCCGGTTCTTGGGCAAGAAGGGTAAAAAATTTTCACCATCTACTGGATACTAAAACAGGCAAGCCTGTAGAAAGAGACTATTCAACTGTCTTTACAATTGCTAAAAGCGCAATTGTTGCCGATAGCTGGGCAACTGTTTTATTCTGCGCGGGAAAAGACTTTTTATTCAAACTGCCAAAAGAAGTAGTTTATTATTTTGTGTAAACAAGATTTCTTACAGTCAAAAGATTACTGTTTATGTACCTTTTTTTATAATTTGATTTTAAAAAGTTTACCTTATTGAAGATGTTCCATTAATTCAATCGCATTAACGTATAGTAGTTTAGAGCGAAAAGAAATGCGGCAATTATCATAGATTTCTTTCTGAATCTGTTT
>JAMQHH010000015.1 GCA_025993875.1 Candidatus Dojkabacteria bacterium | reverse complement strand
TGTTGTAAACTTTCTTCGCAGGCTTCCCATAAATTTTGAATTAAAAAGTATTTTTTCTTAATCACATTTTACTCTAGTTTACTGGGTACCTGCCCAACGAACTTTATTTTTGAAATCGATGAACAAAAACTTAGGATTTTTGGAGGAAATTATGATAATTATATTGAGCTAAAGTCCGAACAGATTGAGAAACGGAGAATGGAATTTAACCGACAGGAGTCAAAACGTGCCCGATTTGAGAAAATGATAGCGATTATCAAAAAGAAAAATCCCGGAGAAGCTCAAGCAAGAGCATTAAAGGCAGCACGTACCAGAATGGATAGAGAAATTTCCCGTATTGAAGTTACAAAATATGAGGACAAAAAAATAAAAGATCTTAACTTTTTAAGTGATACAAAAAAAAGGAGACTATTGCTTAAAATTAGAGATTTAACTTTCGGATATGGATCCAATAATAAATTGTTACAGGAAGTTAATCTGGACATTTATGGAAACGATAAAATCTGGTTTTACGGCAGTAATGGAATTGGAAAATCTACATTAATCAAACTTATAACAGGAGAACTAGAGCCCGATTCGGGAAGTATTAATTTGGGAAATAACGTAAAGTGGACTTACTTTTCGCAAGATCAATCGCATATGGATATGGAGCAAACTCTGGAGGCATATTTTATGTCAAATACCGATGTAACTTATAATCAATCTTTTGGTATATTGAAGAAATTTTTATTCGATAAAGATATGAGAAAAACTAAGCTGAAACGTTTAAGCCCCGGGCAAAGAGCTAGGTTATCTTTTTCAGTTTTTGCCCAGCATAAATACGATCTAATGATACTCGACGAACCGACTAATCATTTAGATATTAAATCTAAAGAGATTATTGAAGAGGCATTAAGAGATTACGATGGAGCTGTAATATTAATTTCTCACGATCGGTATTTTGTAAAAAATTTAGATATAGATAAAATTCTAACTATCGAAAACAAGCAGCTAATATACAAAGCCAGGTAAAAACTCGACCTGAGCATATTCCAAGATTTTCTTTATTCTTTTAAGTTGTCTAGATGCATTATATAAGAGAGTAACTTTTTCCGGATCCTGTTCTTGCGCTATTCTTTTGGTTATTTTCCTTACCAGAAGATCTAAAAAAATTTCAGTTTTTACTACCAAATTACTTTGTCTTCTAGATTCTGTATCATCAGTTGAACTAACAAGCTGAAACTTTTCTGCCTCAGTTAACTTTAACACTTCTAATGCAATAAATTTTCCCTTAATACTCGTAACGCTATCTGTTAAGTCTTTCCAGGAAGAAACAACAAAGCGAGGTTCAACCGTAGGAATCTGATTTTTTAACAAAGTTTCAAAATTATTGAAACGATTTGTCGCCAATTCTCCTAGTTTAGAAAAAAAAGTACTCATAATATTATCTATAAAAAATATAACCTATATCCATTTTCCTTGGGCATTGTGTTATAACGCACTACAATCGAAGTAACAAGCTATAACGTTGTTGAACAGCTTAATTTTAAATTACTTATGTTTAATCTACACGTACACTTTTTACTAATGCAAATAGTTTTCGAATAAAGTCATCAATAAATAGCCCTGCACCAAATAATTTAGTTGATTCCCTAATCAGTGCTTTATGCTTTGGATAGCCTGTATCGCCTTTAGTTTTTAAAATTTTTGTAAACAGGGTGGAGGAAAGCACTACACTGTTAAAAATCTCGGCGACATCCCACCATAAACCTGTATTTGTATCTAATCCGTTAGTTAATTCCGAAAACTTTTCTGATGTATATGCATAAAAAATAAAATGCATAAGTTCGTGACTGGTAACATATATACAGGAATCTGACCAATAAAATATTTGAAATGTTTTGTTTCCCAGAAATCTTGGATTACAATTAAACGCAGAAAGGTATCCTATATATTTGCCATCGGGGAAGTTGTATCCATTAAATAATTTAATTGTTTCTAAAATAAAATTGGATTCTAAATTGTTCCACTCTGATTGATACTGAATTACTTTTAGTTTAAGTAGAGCTTCTATTTTATTATAAAAGTTATCGAAATAGTTATTTATGGCAGAAGTATTTTCTTTGTCTATCTTTTTTAATTCCGGGTGGAATATCAAAATATTTTGGCTAAAATCTACACCACCTGCGTTATGCCTTAAAAACTGGAAAGCCATTTTTTTATCCAGTGACTTGTTTAATTTGAACTTGACCATAGCTTATTAATTGCCTCGTAACTTAGGTCGATGGGATAAACTTTTTGAAACAGTTTTTGAAATTCTTCGGCTGTATTAACCTCTTTTAGTGTCTTAATTAAACCTATTAATTTATTTTTCCCAAACTTTTCTACAAGTAACTGTACAACAAATCCCGATTCTCTGTAAACATCTCCTCCAGATTTCTGATCAAAAAATTTTAAAAATTCTTGGAACTTATTAGGTACTTTTTTATATTTGTTTTGTCCGGAAAGATAAACAGCGCACCCTTCCCAAAGCCAGTCAGGCTTTGAACAAAACTGCGATACCTGTTGAAAAAATAAATGGCTTAGCTCGTGTTTTATTAACATTAAATATTCTTTATTCAGGTCTGTCGGTTGTATCATTTTGTTATAAATGTCTTTACTTACAACATAAACCCCTGCATTACCAACCCACCCTGAGGCTCCTTTAAACTTCGATAACCCCGTATCTTTTCTACAAGTTTCCACATCTTCTTTGGTACCTAAAATAAAAATGTTTGGCTTATTATAAATCCAGTTTAGGTTATAAAAAGAACACAGCTCCTTTATTGCCTGGTTATAAAACCGGATTAGTTGAGAATTGTTATTTGCTTTTATGTTGTAAATCATATTTTATGCATTTAGAATTATTACCTCACCATCGCTTACAGTTCGGTAATTGATATTATTCTTCTGATAATATTCGACCGATTTGTTAGTGTCATCAGTAAAGAAGAATTGGCTGTTTTACCTTCTGAATGTTCTGAAATTCGGAGAAGGCGGGATTCGAACCCGCGAACCGGTTTCCCGATTACAGTCTTTCCAGGACTGCGCACTAGACCAACTATGCGACTTCTCCATAGCCAACCAAAAAGCCTAAGCAATTTCTAACATGCGGTCTAATCAGCTTAAAGCTCCAACCGCCGGCAAACACTCAAACCAACAAAAAACATATTTGAACTTATCTTTAGCGATTTTAACATAAGTTACCCATACCGGCTTTTGAATTAACTACTTTTCCATTGCTTTAACTTTTAATTCCTTTGGCATTTTTTCTATTGCATACCTTAATGCTGTTCTTGGCATTCTTTTTTTATTATCCATTACATAATTAAATACCTCCTGTAAATAAACCTGGCTGTAAACCTTTAAAAGCCATCCATACCCTTTTTGTACCAAATCGTTTGGGTCTTCCAATAAAAGTGTGGCGATTTTTAAGCCCTCAGAAAAAAATTTTCCGCTTTTTGCAGGAACAATTAGCGATACCGCAGATGCCCTTTTAACCCATAAATTTGTTGAGGAGGTAAATTTTATAAGTTCTTTAACATATTCAGGATATTGTTCAACAAATTCTCCTACTGTATGGTTGCACAAAGTATCGCAGGTTGCCCAGTTGTTTACATATTTTCCAATCCACCTTTTAAAAGTATTAAAATCTTCCGGCTTGTATTCTTTTTTTACATTGTAAGACCAGTTACATGCTATCTGCGACTCTTCCCAAATTTTTGATTTAAACAGTTCTTCGCACAAATTAAAAATTTGCTCTTTTGGTAGGCTTTTAATTTTAGAAAAATATTCCCTACTGATTTTTCCAATTGCAGCCGAGGAGATTCCATAAAAATTAAGCTTCTCCTTAAAAAACCTCTGCATAGACTTGGCAATCGATTTATTGGATTGCTTATTTAGCGTGAGTTTTAAGTCGTTAATAACCGTATTCATACAATCAAAATTATATATCTAGGGATGGTTTAATTACAATCGGCAATAAGAGACAATTATGATAAACTTTACTCAATTTAAAATAACCTTATGAATTTGGAGGAGGAAACATTATTGGTTTTACGAGCAAAAGAAGATATTGCATCCTTTGCTAAAATATACGAACACTACTTTCCAAAAATCTACAATTTTTGTTTTTATAGAACAGGTTCAAAAGAGGTAAGCGAAGATATAACTGGAACTGTTTTTATGCAGGCAGTGGAGTTTATTGCTAAATTTGAGATAAATAAAAATGCTAAATTTAGCACCTGGCTTTTTAGAATCACATTAAATAGAATTGCTGATTACTATCGAAAAGAAAAGCGTCTTGTTGTGCAAGAGATAGAGCCGGAGGAGAGTGGCGTTGGCTCAGAGGATAATTTTTTAATAGAGTACAGAAAAAAGCAGGTTAGCAGGGTTTTAAATCTTTTAAGACCAAGATATAAAGAAATTATTTCGTTAAAATATTTTTTGGAACTTTCTATTCCCGAAATTTCAGAGTACTTAAATATAAAGCCAACGCAGGTTTCAGTAATTTTACATCGAGCGCTTGGTGCCTTTAAAAAGAAATTTAGAAAAACTTTTCCAAAAAGTGAAATATTTGACCTCTTTTAACGCTTAAAATATATGGACAAAAAATCTTATCCGAAAAGTAAAAGTGATGCGCACACTTTTTTTGAAAGCAGTAAAGAAAAACTGCCCGATACATCTCAGTTTAAAGAGATTTTAAAGGAGAAATTATTGTCCCATTATATTTTTTACAATAACTCCCGTATGGAAAACATTTCCAAATCGAGAATAAGGCAGATTTTGACAAAACCACAATTCCTGCTTGGGCTGGCATTAGTTATTGCTCTCCCGGTTACCGCACTCTTTTTATTAACTGCAAATAATGGATTGATTGTTAATCCCAATAGAAAATTAATGGCAGAACTTGTTTACCTGGAAGGGGATGTTCTTGTTAAAAGCGATTTAGGAGATTGGGAAGCAGCAAATAAAGATGTAACTCTAAAAGAAGGCGATAAAATTATGATAGACGGAACAGGAAAAGCAATAATCAATCTGGACGATGGGAGTTCGGTAAGATTAAATAGCGATACAGTGCTCGCATTAACCTCAATGGATGCGCAGGATATTAAAATTACAAACGAGGAAGGAGAAGTTTACGCAAGAGTTGTTAAAGCAGAACGAAGTTTTAAAATTCTAGCCGGTGAGGTAGCTTACAAATCCCTTGGAACAGCCTATAAAACTGTAAACAAAAAAGAGGAAAAGAGTGTCGAAGTTTACCACAGCCAGGTTTCTATATTAGGGCTAAATGAAGAAAACGAAATTTTGGTAGAGCAGGGCAATAAGTATTATGTAGTTAACATAAATGCTCCCGAAGAAGAGAATAAGGTGATTCCTGTAAATATTGAAGAGGTTAAATCTGATGACTTTGTAATATGGAATAAAGAACAGGACGAAACAGTAAACGAATTTAAAGATCAGATGGGAGTTTTGTTTGATCTAGAACCACCCGTGCTAACAGTAAGTTCACCCGCAGATGGATTTAAAACAACCAGCGATAAAGTTACCGTAGCAGGGGCAACCGAAACCGATGTTGTTGTTTCAATAAACGGAACTACTGTGGCAAATACCGACGGAAATTTTTCGATGGAGATAGGGCTAAATTTAGGCTCTAATGGTATTCAGGTTATTTCAACAGATGGCAGCGGAAATAAAACTGTAAAAAGTTTTTCGGTAGTAAGAGAAGAAGCTCCCGCACCCGAACCTGTTTATGTTCCACCAGCACCAACAGAAGCTCCACAACCAACTCCGGCACCCGTCTTTATTGAGCTTTCGGGAACCACAGTAGATGGAGGCCTTAGCCTAAACTGGAATGTTTCTAATGTAGATGTAAGTAAAGGCTTTAAAGTTGTAAAAAGCACTTCTGCCAATCCGGTTTACCCAGGTAATGATTATCTTTATCTTTCCGATCCTTCAGCTCGAAATACTACCTGGAATATAAAGGATGGCAAAACTTACCATATAAGAGTTTGCCAATATCTTGGTGGTGCTTGCGGAGTTTATAGTAATGACATAACACTTACTGCACCAAACCCCCCAGCTCCGGTCGACCCAATTACCTCTATAACACTAACTAATATTGGTACAACAGTTAATTGGAGTGTTACAGGAACCTTTACAAATGGATTTAAACTTGTATGGTCGGATACTAATTTAAACCCAACTTACGGTGGGGCCGACATAGACGGCGCCCAATACTACGATAAAGCAGTTAGAACTGGCATAATGTCGGGCAACTCAGGAACTCCTTACTATGTAAGAGTGTGCGGGAATGTTTCCAGCTGGTGTGATGTTCAATCTAATGTAATAACAATTACACCATAACTTTTTTCTAAGTTTTTTAAGGCCTCCCTTAAAGGGAGGCCTTTTAATTCAAGCTTTTTTGATATTAGTATATTTTTTTAAGCTATAGAAAATTAATTTTTATCAGTAGAATTAAACATAATGGATCTATGCTCTTTACTGTTTTTCGGAACTTCGCTCCAGATTTTTTCGGTTATAAAAGGAATAAAAGGATGTAAAAGTTTTAAATACTCCTTTAAAGCATACACCATTACTAAAGCCACATCTGTTTTTTCTTCTTGAGATACCTTACTGCCTTCACCGGGCTTTAAAAATATTTTAGACTCCTCAATCAGCTTATCGCAAAAAGTATGCCAAAACTCCTGGTAAAGGTTAAATGTTGCTAGCCCAAATTGAAACTTATCCATATTTTTAGTAACTTGTGTAACAACCTCTTTTATATGGTCTATAATCTTTTTGGCAAATTCACTTTCTACAGATTTAGAATTAAACAGAAATTCAGTCTTTTCGCCAAATATCTCAAAGTAGTTTTGTAAAACATATTTTGCGGCATTCCAAAGCTTATTATTAAATTGTCTAAAATTCTTTGGTTTATCGTTGGTAAATGCATAACTCGACCCTGCGGTGTTTTGATAAAAGTATACCAGTCTTACTGCGTCGGTTCCAAATTCGGATCGAACCTTATCGATATCTACAACATTTCCCTTAGATTTGCTCATTTTTTGTCCATCTGCTCCTTGTACAAGTCCATGCAGGTAAACATCTTTAAAAGGAGGTTTATTAAACCTAAACCAGCTAAACATAACCATTCTCGAAACCCAATTCTCTAAAATATCAAAACCTGTTTCCATAACATCAGTTGGAAAATATTCATCGAAAAGCCCCCATGCCATTAAAGTTGCGTAAGGCCACTGTCCAGAACTAAACCAGGTATCAAATACATTTTCATCCTGCCTCCACTCCGATATTGCTGGCGGCACAAATATTATTTTTCGCTCCAGGTTGGAAATTTCTACCGGTCGTTCGGTGTTATAAAGCTTCTTTTCTAAAAACTTTATTAAAACTGCATGGGTTACCACTAGGAGCTTCTTTCCCTTATATTTTGTTGCAATGTTTTGTATCAACTCTTCAAGCCTGTTATTTACCTCAGCTGTAGTTTCGGCATTAACTAGGTCGTTGGAAAGAGTAAATTTTTCCGGATCGATATTTGGATTTGATTGTAAAACTTCGTCCCAGCTCTTACCTTCGTAGTTACCGAAATTTCGCTCTTTTAAAAATTCTAATTCAATACTTTCTACTCCAAGTTCCTTCGCGATAATACTTGCCGTTTCTTTTGCCCGACTTAAAGGAGAGTAGAGTATTAAGTTATAATTTTCTGATTTTAGTTTTGGAATTATTTCTAAAATTTTCGTTTTTCCTTTTTCGGTAAGCTTTGTATCGGTTACCCCGGCAATAAACTGATCAACATTGTGTAAAGCCTCCGCATGCCTTAAAAAATGAGCCTCTATTGCTTCGGGATGTGTTATGGACACAAGAATTTGATTTGAATTAGAATAGTCTAATGGCTCATTTCCAATAAATTCAACCACCTCTCCATTTTCGCCTATCTCCTCTTTTATCTCACCTTTGTACCAAACAGGCATTCTGTAACCCCACCATAAACTTCTCGAAATTGCCCAGTCTCTTAAATTCTCCATCCAGAAAAAAAACTTCTCCTCCATATTTTTAGGATGGATACTTATTTCCCCAGATTTAACCATATCCATAACCGGTTTTTTAAACTTTTCGACAGAAATAAACCACTGAGAAGACATAAGAGGCTCTATTAATGCTTTTGTTCTATCGGCTACAAGTACGTTTTGTTTTATCGTTTCCTCTAAAACTAGCAGCCCGTTGCTCTTTAGGGCTTCTAGGATATCGGGTAGAGCTTCTTTATACTTTCTGCCCGAATATTTCCCACATGCATTTCCTGTTAAAAATAATTCTTTTGAGATAACATTTCTATACCCAATACTCTTATTTTTATTTTCCTTGTTCCACTCGGACATTATTATAAAATCGTCCTGCGAATGCGCTGGAGTTATTTTTAAAACACCTGTACCATAATCAACTAATACTCTTGGTGAGGTAATTATCGGAATATCTATATCCGTCAATGGAATTATTACTCTTTTACCTTGTAGATCGCTGTATCTTATATCGTCCGGATTTACTGCTATTGCTGTATCTCCAAACATTGTTTCGGGTCTTGTTGTTGCTACTGTAATAAAATCTTCTTCTTTTAAATCCTCAAGTTCAAAAACGATTAGTCCGTTCTTATTGATTTTCTCTAAGTAGCCTTCACTTAGTTTTGAATACGAATGTTCAACCTCAAGCATTGATGCTCTGTCAATATCAAGGACATTTTTCCAGTCTAGTTTTGTAAATGCGTCCTCGATATTTTTAAATTGAAAATAATTTTTAACCTTTTTGTAAATAGGTGAGCTGTTTCGGTCAGTCTTATCAACACAAACAATAATATCTCCAGTAAAAATATCACCAAAATATCTATCTTTTTCTTCGGGATTTAAAGCACGTGTTTCTATTGTTTTTTCTTTTGAAATAATTCTTTCAAGATGGGTGCTTTCCCTAAATCCAAGACTCCAAACTTTTCTTCTAATTATAGGGTACTTAATTTTATATAGCTTTCCTTCCCGTTCTTCTCTAACACATTGATTATCTGCAATAGCACTTCTTGCTTTTGGATCCCAGTTAACAAGCCTTACCCCTTTATATACCATTCCGGCTTTATATAGTTCAACAAATGTCGAAAGAACTGTATCAACTATTCTTGGATCTAACGTAAAGATATCTCTATCAAAATCGGCAGATAGGCCCATCTCTTTTTCGTCTTTTAAGGCTTTTGCCTTATTTTGCACATTAAATTCCCATATCTCATTGTAAAAGTCATCTCTACTCATTTGAAACTTATATCTCCCCTGTTTTTCTAAAACCTCACGCACAAAAACTCCCTCACCTTCCAATCCGGCATGGTCCTTGCCAGGAATCATTAATACTCTTTTACCTCTCATCCTTGCATATCTAGCCATGGCATCCTGATAAGCATATCCCGAAAGATTTCCAATATGAGGTCTGGCATAAGCATTGGGAGGGGGGCAAATTAAACTCCAAGGAGTTATTTCGTTGCTTTTAATTTTCTTTTTTAACTCTTCGGTTGAGATGAAATTATCGGTTTTAGGATCGTATTCGGGCTTAAAAAAGCCGTTCCGAAGCCAAAATTCCAGGATTTCTCTTTCAGTTTCCGTAAAGTTATACGCACCCGAGGGTAACATAAAACCACATATTAAGATATTACCTTGGTATTTTACTATTTGTTTGCAAATTTATATATAGGTATAGATAAAATCGACCTTACAGGCTATCATCTAGAAAAGTGGTGGATAATTCAAGATATTTAATAAAGTTTTTCTTATTATTGGAGTAGTCGCTACATACTGGCATCATATGTTATAATTATATATGGATACTTTTTTGGTCTCTGTTATAAAAAAGCTTGATAAACACGGTATAGACTATCGCATAACCATGGGCTTAGCGATGAACTTCTACGCACCGGAAAGAAAATTTAACGATATAGATATACTAATTTGCAGGGAGAATATGCTAAAGACAGCAGATATATTTAAAAAGAAATTAACTGTTCTTAACACCGAATTTGGGCCAAATGAATGTTTACTACTTGGAAAGAAAATCGAAATCTCCTGCTTTGATATGATAGATATTAATGGCAAGAGAATTAATTTAGGCCTGTCTGATTGCCGCAATATGGATTACAGAATAAGATTTATCGAAAACTATCCTGCTAAAATAATATGCCCGGAATTTCTTTTTATACAAAAGTTTTTCTTAAAAGAGGTTAGGAAAAAGGACGAAAAAGATATAAATTTGCTTTTAAAATCACCCTTTTTTAACAGCAGAAAAGCGCTCGATCTTGCTAATAAATACTTTATTGGAAGTCAAGTTGAGCATTTTATAAACTTAAAGAACCAAAAAAGTTTTTCAAAACAACTGTTCAATTTATTTGAGAAGGTTAAAGTGTTAGTGACTGGAAATAACTAAGCACATGCTTTATTATATTTGGTATGGGAAAGATTAACATTACCTATATCGCTCCCCGCTTTAGACCTTTTAGAGGAGGAGGCGAGGAAAACTTGTACAACATGGCCAGCAGAATGGCTTTTGAGGGTCACAAGGTAAAAGTATTTACAACTGCGGTAAAATTTAGAGACGAAGTCTTACCCTATAGAGAAGAGATTGATGGAATAAAAATTATTAGAAACTGGGGACCAAGTAGCCAGTTGTATGCAGGGTTTTACCCTTCTTTTCTTCCTATGTTAATTAGAGAAAAGACCTCGATTATTCATTCTTCGGGAATTGGATTTTTTTGGAGAGAATTTTGTCTAATTATAAAAAAACTGATATCTCGCAAAACAAAATTTATTGTTACGCCACACGGTCCGTTTATGGCTTTAAACGATAAGAAGGGGATTAGAGGACTAGCTAAAAAATATGGAACAATCTTGCTCAAACTATACATTGGATGGCTTTACGATAAATTTATAGCTATCACCCCAACCCAGCACGAATGGATGATAAAAGAATACAATATAAAAAAGGATAAGATTGTAGTTTTGCCCAATGGAATAAGTCGCAATTATATCGAAGAAGAGCTAGTTGCACATAACGAGAGCGAAAAAATTGTAGTCTCCTTTGTTGGAAGAATGGAGTGGTACAAAGGGATTCAAAATGTTATTAAAGCGCTTGGAAATATCAAAAAAGAGTTTAGTAACTTTGAATTTGTAGTAATGGGAAGAGCAGGAAAATATGTTCAAACACTTAAGGAAATAGTTACGCAGAATAATCTGGAGAAACAGATTCGATTTATTTTCTCGCCAACAGACGAGGAGAGAGACAAAATTTTGTACGAAGAGTCTCAAATTACAATTCTTCCAAGTAAATGGGAAGGAACGGGAATCTCTCTTATCGAAGGAATGGGAAAAGGCAACGTAATTGTTTCTACAAACCAAAACGACGCTCTAAGCATGATAATTAAACCCGGTATATCGGGCTATTCTTACGATTTTGCCAATAACTTGGAGCTTCAAAAAATACTGCTAAAGCTATTTACCGATTATAATTTAAGGCAGAAAATCAGAGCTTATAATTTGGAGTTTGCAAAAACATTTACCTGGGAAAGTATCTTTCCAGAATACTTAAAGCTAGTATCTTCCCTTATTGTATAAAAAAGTATTTACACTAATCTCACCTCTAACATCCCAAAACTCCCGCGAAAGTTCTCGCCCTATCCAGCGCCAATGCCACGGTTCATAAACGTATCCTGTTTCGGCTACCCTGTCGTGAGGATAAGATAAAACAAACCCGTAATTATAGGCATTTTCTAGCATCCATTGATAAAGTGAGCTATTACCCGCACATTCTGCCGTAAAATTTCCACAAGCTTCATTAGCTACATCCATTGCTGTTCCTAATTGATGTTCTGAGTGCCCCGGGCGAGCAGAGTAGGAATTTGCAATAATTTCGGCCTGAGCTCTACTGGCACCGTTCGCCATTTCGATTGAAACATAGTACTCAAATAAATATGCCTGTGTGTAATAAGAACGATATCCCGAATTTATTGCAAGAGAAAATCCCGAATTTTGTAGTGCTAAATTTAAATCCAGCAAATCGGAGTATGCTGCTTTACTAAAAAATTGTCCGCCAGAAATTGTGTCTAAATAAACAAGTTCAGTTTCGTAGTCGGGTCTTAAGGCATAAGTCTTGTTTACAGGAAACCATGAACAGTCCTCACAGGTACCTACAATCTCGCCATTTACTTCTGTAAATCTTTCCTTGCATAATGCATTTATAAATACATTAATACCATCGAATTCCAAAGTCTTTTCATTAATATTAAAAACTAGATTAAGAGTATTACTGCCCGAACAATTTTCCATAAAAATCTTGACCTGGCCTATTTTTACCTTATTTTTATCACTGACTATTTTGTAATCTGAATAAGTGTTAACAGATTGAATACTAAGCCCATTAAGTAAAGATTTATCGTTTACATTAAGTTCTGCCGGAAAATAATATAGAGTTTGATTTTCCCTTAAGGCATTTACAAGTTTTTCAAAGTTTTCTTTAATTAAAGCCTCTGTTTCCTCTTTGCTTTTAGTCCCGTTTATCTCTTTTTGATTTTCAGCTTTTAAAAAATATTTATTTTGAATAGACTCTTTCTCCAAGCCGGCAACCTTCGCTACTGATGATTTAGTTATGTATTTACCTAGCACTCCTTTTTGAATTATTATTACCCCTTGTGGAAGATCCGATACGATAGCACTTTCTTTTAAATTTTGCTCTACTATTGTTTCTAATTTATCAAAAACAGATAGTGTTGGGATAAAGCTTTTAGGAAATTTTCTGCTTAGAAAAATCTGCTCTTGCAGTGCATTATTATAATTTTCTAAATTTAACTCTGTAGGATTTAAAAAAGCAAGATAGGTTTTAAGCCAAAGATTTAAAAGCGGATAAAGATATATTGTACTTGCCACAAAAAAACCCAGAAAAATAGTCCCTAAAGCCCCAAAAAGAAATTTTTTACCTTTCGATAATCTAACTGTTTGTTCGGTGTTTTCCGGTTGCATATTACTAAGAATTTCTAAAGCTTAATTACGTTTAGCGGGAAAAGCGCCGAATTTGAAAAATTGTATTCGATATAGTCTGGCAAGCTTGGATTCCATCTATAAAATAAGCCCGAAGAAGGCAATGTATCTGTTATTCTAAAACTATATAGTATTTTTTCTTCCAGTGAATAAATTGTTAAAAATATTGGCAGTTCCTCTGGTTTATATAACGACCCATCCTCTTTTTTTAGTGAAAAATCTGCGGGAGAAACCGATCTTACTAAGATTCTCTCATCTTCTGGCTTTGCAAACGGATCGAAAAGCACTTTTGAATCTTCAAAATACCCCTCAGATTTTATTGTGCTAATATTTACTCCTCTAAGGTTAAAAATTAGGATCTCGGAACTTAGTTCGGTATTTCCAATAAAAGATACTAGTGTACTGTGTGCGTTCCAGCCTAAAGCGTTGTTATAGTTTAATTTATAGGGTGTAAAATCTACCTCCGAAAGCACCTCTTCTTCGCTACTTAGATTTATAAGAACTAATTTATATTCGGTATTTAAAAAAGCAAGAGTTTCGTTGTTAAACGCCAGGCTATAAGCTAAAACTCCATTATACTCTCTTTGCTGGTTAGTTTTATTGCTTAACACAAGCTTAAATTGCCCTTCTTCATAATTGGCGCTTGTTATCTCCCATTTTGTGGTACTCTCTAACTCTTGGGTCTCGGAATTCTTTACAGAAATTTCTTTATACAAAAGCTCGCCATAAACTATAGCAAGAAAAATTAGTCCAACAATAGCAATAACAACAAATAATTTTACTGTTTTTTTCATATTCCTATATTATTAAGATGTACACCTAAAATCACTTTTGCAATAAATATTATATTAAAAAAATATGGAAAACAAGGCGGAGAATATTCCAGTTATAAGTATAAAGAGAAAAAAACTGCCAACCTGGGCTATTTTTTTGGCTGTAAATCTTGTAGTTGCGCTTATTGCAGTATTAGTGGTTTATCTTTTAATCGGATTTCCCTCCAACAAAAATTCTCAAACTAATAACTCAGTAAATAACACATCTGATAGTGTTACCACAACAACGAGTCCTATCCAAACCGAGGTTATCAAGGAAAAAGAGTATGGAAGCGATTGGATAGAATATACATTTTCTCATCTATTAAGCGGTAATACACAAAAACTGTATGCTCCAAAAGATTGGGTAAAACACAGTTTTGCAGGAAACGAACTAAGCAATCATGGTGAAATATTAATAGGAGGCACATATAACGGATATGAATATTCAGTATTTCAATATTATCCAATGTTCGATCAATTTGGCGGTTTTTCTACCAACGAAGAGTGGATCAATAAGGAGTATTCTGATTTATCTTTAGAGGAACAAAATGATCTGGTAAAAATTACAGGTAGTTATCAAAACCGAACATATACAGTTTTTTATAATGTAAATGTAATAAAAGACAGATCTACCTTAAATTATGTTTATCTAAAAGGTGCCAGGATCTTTTTTACAGATGAAGAATCTAAGCCGGAAAGAGAGTTTACAATAAGTCAGGAAACTTTTAATTTGGACGAAATAGAGTTATTTGTAGAAAGGTTTATAAATGGGCTAGATTTTACAATTTACCCAAGATATTTTGGAATAGATC
Organism: Candidatus Dojkabacteria bacterium; assembly: GCA_025993875.1. Taxonomy (GTDB): domain Bacteria; phylum Patescibacteriota; class Dojkabacteria; order J137; family J137; genus JAMQHH01. The sequence goes on along the minus strand of JAMQHH010000015.1, from coordinate 7,066 downwards.
TTTGCGATTATTCTTCCCAACCAGGTGCACGAATTGTTGTTAGTGTTCCCTGCAGTGGAATGAAATCCACAGGTAAAATTTTACCTGTACAAGGAAAAATTAAGGGCCTGTTCGAAAACAACTTGCCATTTGAACTTAAGGATAGGGACGGCGCCGTTATAACAAGTGGTTTTTTGCCAATAACAGCAGAGACAGATGAAACGGATATTTTTTCTACTTATTTGCCATTTGAAAATGTAATTTATTTTGAAACAGGTAAAAATGAAGGCATTTTGACTTTTTATTCAACCAGTGCCAAAACAGGAGAAAGAGAGAATATTGTAGAGATAGCAGTGGCCTTCAAGTAAAACTCGAGCTGATAGTTTGTTTCTGGATAAAATTCTTAATAAATGGCAGGGTGTTGAATCGCCCTGTTTATTTTTGTAAAATCAATCAGCTTTAAAAAGATAATATGCTAAAAATTGTAGGAACTCCCATAGGCAATATAGAAGATATTTCCATAAGAGGAATAAAAGAGCTTTTTTCTGCAAAAATAGTTATCGCAGAAGATACAAGAAACTTTATAAAACTTAGAAACCTTTTGGCCGCAAGATTTAAAGAGATTATAAACAGTTTGGGTTTAGACGAAAAAACCTACCCTCGTTTAATTTCGTATAGAGAGAAAAATCATTTAAAAGTAATAGAGAGCTTAATCGCACTATTAAAAGATGGTGATGCAATTTTAGTTTCCGATGCCGGGCTTCCCGGAATTTCCGACCCTGGTCAAAGGCTTATAGCAAAAGCAATTGAAGAAGAAATTCCAATTGATGTTATCCCAGGAGCGGTTGCGTATACAGTAGCTCTTGTTATTTCGGGCTTTAACATTTTAAACTCGGTTTTTTTAGGTTTTTTGCCAAAGGAGGAGGGGAAAATAATAAAGCTACTGAAAAAGCATAAAAACGAAACTATAGTTATTTACGAGTCACCTTTTAGAATTTTTAAGCTTTTAACTATTATCGGTAAATTTAACCCTAATCTTAATGTTTGCTGTTGCAACGATTTAACCAAAAAGTTTCAAAAAGTACATAGAGGTAATGTGTTATCGGTTTTGAACCGGCTCGAAAAATCTACTCCCAAAGGAGAGTGGTGTGTTGTTATTAGCAGTGTTAAGGATTAAATTTTCCACCTGTTTTTTTTTATTGCCAACAAAAGCTTTGGAAAAGTTAATCTTGGTTTATTAAAATGTTTATCCATATTTTTAAATTTAAACTTTCTATATTGGTAAATGATTTTCTATATTTTTTCAAAAAAATTATCAACACAAATATCCACAACGCTCAAAACTGCAAAATTATTGCTATAATACAAAAAACAAAGAGTTATAAACATATCAACATTGCCTAAGTCTAAAAATATTACTTTTTAAAAAATAAACTAGTTATGAAAATCACAATTAACTATGATAAGCTAGCAAAGGCACTTTTATACACAAGTAGAGCTGTAAGCGCCAAGCCCAATATACCTGTACTTTCTAATGTATTACTAGATGTTTCGAAGAACGGGATGAAGCTATCGGCAACAAATCTCGATATGGCAATTAATATGTGGATTCCTGGAGTTGTAGAGGAAGAAGGCTCGATTACCGTTTCGGCTAAGTATATTGCCGATTTTGTATCTGCTTCTAAGTCTGATAATGTTTTGATAAGTCAAAGAGAGAATGTTTTAGAGGTAAAAACAAATAAGTCAAAAGCAAATTTTAATACAATTAACGCAAATGAATTCCCAACGCTACCAAAACCTCACGAAAAAATGCTTTTTTCTATTGGTGTTCAGGAATTTTTGAACTCTATTGAAAAAGTCGTATTTGCATGTTCAACAGATATTTCGGTTGGGAAAATTCAGCAGAGTGGAGTTTATGTAGAGGCTTTAAAAGAGGAGGAGAATAAAATAAATTTTGTAGGATTAGACGGCTTTAGGCTATCGAGCAGAGTAACAAAGGTAAATAAAATAGAAAGGGATAATTTTACAGAGCCCCTTATAATTCCTTCTAAATATATTACCGAGGTTGCAAAAATTGCACAGGATTCTTCGGATGTCGATGAAATAGAAGTTTATCTAAGTGAAAATAAATCACAGGTTCTTTTTAAATTTGAAGATGTAGAGTTTAGTATAAGATTACTCGAAGGTCCTTATCCAGATTACAAAAAAATTCTTCCCGATTCTTTTACATATGCGTTTGAGGTTAAAAAAGCAGATTTAGAAGATGCAATAAAAATTGCAAATACTTTTGCCAGAGGAAATTTAAGTAATAAAACTCTTTTTGACTTAGATGTAGAAAGCAGCCAAGTAAAACTAAAATCCGTGGTAGCCGAGGTTGGAGATAACGAAGCTGTTTTTGATGTAAACTCGATTGATGCCGATACCGATTTAAATGCCGCATATAATCTAAAATTTATTCAAGATGCAGTTTCTCATATTAAAAGTGATGTTGTTAGAATTGAAACAAAAGGACCGCTGGCAGCTTCGGTATTTAAAGATAACAAGGACGAGGGTTTTTTACATCTATTAATGCCTTTAAGGAGGGATTAAAAATTTATGCACTTTCTTCAATCTAAGTATTGGCGAGAATGTAAAAAAAGACTTGGAAACATAATTATTGATCTGAATGATAGTTTTATCCAGGTTAATACGTTGCCGTTTAATTTAAAGGTTGGATATCTTCCTAGGGTAGATTTGGAAAAGTTAGATTTTTTAAAAGTTTTTGAAAAATGTAAAGAAAATAATCTGCAGTTTGTTACTGTTGATTCATGTAATCTGCAAAAAGAAAACGTTTCAGATTCTTCCTTGAGCTATTTAAAGTCAAAGTTTCCCCAAATTAATATTAAAGCCAGCGAAAGTATTAACCCGGCAATAAATACAGTACTAAATTTAACTGCTCCCCTAGAAGAGTTACAGCAGAAGATGGATAAAATGCACAGGTACAGTATTAGGGTATCCGAGAAAAGAGGTGTAGTTACCTCTGAATCGAGTGACTTTAATGAATTTGCTGAGATTTATCTGGAAACAGCTAGAGATCAAAAGTATTCGGCAAGAAGTGAAATATATATAAAAACTGTTTGGGAGACGTTAAAGCAAAGAGAAAAAGATGAGAATTGCGAGCTGGTTAAAATTTTTACTGCAAAATATAACAATACAGTGGTTGCTTCGGCAATGTTTTTTTTGTTTGAAGGGGTTATCTATTATAGTTATTCAGGAAGTAAAAAAGAATTTAGAAGCCTAAATCCCAATTATAGTTTGATATGGGAAGTTATAAAATGGGGCAAGAAAAATGGCTATTTACAGTTGGATTTTTGGGGAATAAAAAAAGACAAAAATGGAAAGTTAAATGGGTATTCTAAGTTTAAAACAGGATGGGGAGGAGAGATAATTAATTACCAAAACTCTTTTGATATTGTGATTAAGCCTGGAATGTATACTATTTTAAAGATTCTACAAAATATTAGAAAGGCTATAGTGTTTCGAACTAGATAAATTTAAGATGCCATCTTGCGATCCATCCGCTTCGACCGTCTAGCAAATCAATTCTTGACCATAAAGTTTCTAGGTTCTCCTCTACCAAAAAAAATCTTTCACCTGCAGAGACAATTTTTAATATTTCGGAAGAGGTAGATGGTAAGGCTCTTACATTGAAGGCTTCCCCATAGGTATTTGAAATTTCCACTATCTGTTTTCCTGCACTCGCAATTTGCACTGCGAGTTCCGTTCCGTTTGTTTCTATCCTCTGCCCGGTTTGATTACTGAGTGTAAAAGATTCTGCAAGTCTACCGGGGAAAAGAGGGATTTTTAAAGGAAGCTCGACGGTTAATTCTTCGCCAGGAAGAATTTTCTGATTGTCATCAAGTAGAGAAAGCTGGCTTTGGCTTGACCAGACAGTATTTAAATAAAACCTGCTCGCCGATCCGTCACTTTTTGTTAGATACAAGGTAGATTCCGTTCCTCCATAAATTCCAAACTCTCCGGAATTTCTAATTTTTATACTGGCCTCACTTTCACCTCCGGCAACTTGTTCACCTTCCGGCAGGGTGGTTTCGATAATATCAACCCTATAATTTTTTCTGACAGGCGAATAGTTTGCTAAAACACTTGCTTTAACCTCTTCCAGTGAGCTTCCCCACGAGCCATATATTTCGGAGGCTACAGTTTTGACTGTCTGATTTTTTTTATCTCTTTCGATTTTCAGTCCCGATAATGTGATCGACAACGGAGAGATTGCTGCTTGATTGCATAAATCAGTTAAAAGCTCTGTTAATGGCTTAATTGAGCTTTCCGAAAAAGAAGTAGATTTAGAATCGGTAAGATATGCAACAACTACACCGCTACTGGAAAAATCGGAGATAGGTAGTTGAGCTTCGAGGCCGGAATCGTTACCTTTTATTGTTTCTCCATCTTTTGAGACAATGTAATGAAAAGGTATGTCGTTATAACCTAGTCTTTGTATTGTGTAGTAATATATCCCTTTAAACCATTCGTAAAAAGGTATCTCTAGCTTTTCTACAGACCTTGAAAAAATAGGAACAATAATTATTTCGTTATTTAGTGTAAAAGAGTTTTCCGCAGTTTTTATAGACCTATCTAACAAAATTTCGCTATCTGATAAGGAACTTGCAGTGGTTGGCAGAAAAAAAAATAGTAAAGAAGCACCTAATACTGATACTGTTTTTAAAAATTGTTTTCTATGCATACCGTTATTCTACAATAAATAAGTATTGAATTTAAGGGATTTTTCTATACAAGATTTAAAAAAAGGATTAACCCTATATCTTCCTCAATTTTTCCGGTTTTAATTGCTACATCCAGCTCTAAAAGTTTTTTGGAAAATAATTTAAGCTCCTGTTCTTTAAAGTTAGAAACCTTTGAGGATGATTTATTTAAAACAAAAGGATTTATTTTTAATTCGCTAAAACTGAGATTATTTTTTTTAGCAAATAAAATTGTTAAAAAAATTCTTATCTCTCTTGCAATCATGGCAATAATATATTGAAAATTATCTTCAAACGAGGTGAGCTTTAAAAATTCTTCGATTGTCTTTTGTTTGTTTCGTTTTCCAAAGTAATCCAAAAATTTCCAAATGTCTCCTTTTGTCTCGTATCCCAGAAGCCTGTTTAGCACGGACTCAGTAATTTCGACTGTCCCCGACTTTTTAAACAAGGCAATTTTTTCGATTTCGTTTTCCAGGTAAAATTTATCTGAGCCAACATGCAAAAAAATATAGTCAATAAGATCTTTGGAAAGGCTAATACCTCTTTTTGCAAGTTCATCGGCTATCCATTTTTTTATTTCTCCCTCTCTTTCCTCTTTAAATTCAAGGAATCCCCCTTTAGATTTTATCCGCTGAACAAGTTTTAACCGTAAATCGGCAGAGGAATCCTGCCATATAATAATTGGGTATTTATTTAAACTTTCAAAGTTGTCGGAAAAAAAGGTAGTTAGTTTTTTATTATTTAAAAGTCTTTTTGCCAATATAATATTTCCGTTGTCGAACATGCTTACCCCTTCAATTTCCTGAAGTAAAAAATTAGGATCGGTAATAATATCGGCATCCAAAATTTTAGGAGATAAATTTTCTGTTTGCGCAAACCAGCTTAACAGCTCTTTAGCCTTTTGATAGCTGTTATATGTGTTGGTTCCAGAAACTAGAGTAATCATAGCGAAAGTTCGAGATAGGATTTTATTATAATTTTTTTGTCTTCTATTTTTATTTCATCTATAGAGATATTTTGATTCTCCTTAAACACTATCTTACTAAAAAGCTCTTTTATATCTATTTGACCAGCATCACTTTGTATCGGCAGAAATTTTAACAATATGCTTATCAGCTGATTATGCAAAAAATAGGGAATTTCAATTTTACCAATTGTAAGGTAGGTAATTTGAGCAATGCTATTAGTAACTTTGACCTCTGCTTTAAGCCAGATAGGTGTATCTTTAATTTGAGAATCCAGCCCTGCAAACAAAGTAATTTGGTTTGGAGCAAGGTTTAATATTACGTTTTTAGAAAAACCCGCAATAATTGTATTTAAATCCTCTTCACTTAATTCTATTTGATTTTCGCCGATATTAGTAAATTGTTTTTCTAAAATTGCTGTAGAGCTTTCGGTATAAACTTTTCCGAATTCTTTTGGAGGAGCAGTGTTAACAAGATTTACAGCCCATGGCCAAAGAGAGGGAGGTTTGGAAACAATTAAAAATATTATAAATCCTATAAAAAAAATAATGCCAAAACAGCCTAAACAACCAATGCATGCAATGCCTCGGCATCCTAAAAACTTTAGAATATAAAATGGGAATAAAAGCAATTTAAAAATAAATTTGAGTAACACCCCAAAAAATTTGGAAAGGTTAATATTTTGTTTTTTTTCATCTTCTTGTAACATTTACTGTTTTAACCTGATGTATAATTTATCAAAGTATAACAGTAACAGACTTTATTTAGAAATTTAATATGAAAGTAGCTATAACTGTACTAATTCTTGGTATCTTTTTACTCGGAGCGGGAATTTATACAATAAATACAATTAATCCACTAAATACCGATAAGATTAATGCACTTATCGAAGAGCGAGGAATTCTTAAAAGTCAAAAAGAGGAGTTTGAAAATCTAGTCCAATCAATTCTTTCTGGGCCAAATGTTTTAACATATCTTTCCACCTCGTTTACAACTGTTATGTTGATTATAAGCATTTCATGCGGGTTTATTTGTGGTGGATTGCATTTAGTAATCGATAAGCTTTTTTTTAAAAAATTTTTTGAACCACCACTATATGTACCGGCTGTTAGAAGGGGAGTTATGGTTGTAATAGGAATTCTTTGTTATTGTTACGTTAAAATTATGTATTTAAATCCTGCCTTCTTTTTTATTCTTCTGCTTGCAATTTTAATTATCGAGTTGCTGGTTGTTAACGGGAAAAAGAGTCACAATGAAAAAAGTGAATGAAGATGTTCCAACAATTGAATAGTTAGAGTGGATGGTGTTAAATAAAGTGTTTAACTCTTAACACCATCCAATGAATTCTACCACTGATAGCTT